>CP003801.1:352531-705063 GCA_000299115.1 alpha proteobacterium HIMB59
AACTAGATCCACTGGTTTGTTGGCCGCTAGTGTTTTTCATTCAGGAAAATACACTATTACACAAGTTAAGAAATTTTTAGATAAGAAAGGGGTTCCTGTCAGATTATGAGTTATGATAAAGAAAATATTTTTGCAAAAATTTTAAGAGGTGAAATACCCTGCGATAAAATATATGAAGATGAATATGTTTTGTCATTTAAAGATATTAGCCCCCAAGCTAAAACGCATGTCTTAATTATTCCTAAAGATCCGTACATTGATGTTGCTGATTTTTTACAAAATGCAGACACTCAATACCAAAATAACTTTTGGCAATCTATGAATAAAATTATCGATTTTTTAGAATTAAGGTCAAAAGGATTTCAAATTAAAACCCACAAAGGAAAAGATGGAGGACAAGAGGTCTTTCATTTCCATCTACATCTTTTAAGTAACAGTTAGTTTATCTTGCTTGAATATAATTAATTATATCAAGGACTCCCTTGATTGATTTTGCATGATCAATGACACGATTTATTTCATTTTGATCATTGGAAACACCAAATAAATAAATTATCTGTTTTTGGACTTCAAAATCATATTTAAATTTTTTAATTTCACCATCGGTTAATATCTTTGTAAATAGTTGTGTGCTTATAAATTTATCCTTTGCTATATCATCGAGACCATATCCAGTATCTATAGATATTTCATTCAGCACTTCAACAACCCCTTCTTGCTGCCATGCTAGTCGGACCGCTTCTAATCTCATATCGCCAAAGGGCACTACACCGGTCAGTAAAACTTTGCCTAGTTCAACTTCCACATCAATCTTAGTAAAAAGTGTGGCGTCATATGAAAAGTATTTTTCTTTTATACCAAGTTTAATTGTTGCATCATCCCAACTTTCACGCAAAGTTTTGTCATCTTGTTGTTGCTCAACAGCAGTCTTTGCACCAGTTGTAACAAGCGTTGGCCCGCAACCAATAACTAAAAAAGATACAAAAAGAATTACAAATCTATTCATTATTTAAATTAATCGCCATTTCATAAAATCTATTTCTAGATATTTTATACTTAGTTTTCACAACTTGATAAGCTTTTTTAATACCCATCTCAGACACAATTTGCGAGATATAATCTAATGACAGTTCTTGTTGCTTTTGGGATGTAGAAATAATGTTAACAGCAAGTACGAGTTCTCCTTTGACTGCTTTCAAATCTACTTTTTTAAAGTCCTCATGAGATAGATAAATTCTTTCTTCGAACATCTTAGTTAATTCTTTTAATATGATAATTTCAAATTTTTCTGCCACCTCTACTACTGCTTCAATATCATTTTCTAATTGTTGTTTGGTCGTATAAATCACTAAATTATTATTTAAATGAGACTCAAGAATAGAAATTTTCTGTGATTTTTTTTTTGGTAAAAAACCTAAAAAAGAAAAATACTTTTTATTTAAAAAACCACTTAATTGTATGCCACTAATTAAAGCACTTGGTCCCGGAATGGAAAATATTTTAACACCTTGTTGAAATAAAAAATTAATCAATTGATTGCCCGGATCAGAAATTAATGGAGACCCAGAGTCAGAAATTAAACTGATAATTTTTTTTTGTTTAAGATTTTGTAATATTTCATCTTTTTTTCTATCAAAATCATGATCAGTATATTTATGATATTTAGCTTCAATTGAATATTTTTTAAAAAGTTTGCTACTATTTTTTGTATTCTCACAAAAAATAATATCCGAATTTTTTAAAACATTTAATGCTCTTATTGTGATATCATCTAAATTTCCTATGGGTGTAGCAACTAAATATAAACCGGGTTCCATGGCACTTATTTTTAAAAGTATATTTTTATTGTTTGTATTTATATCTTTTTTTGGATGTGCCCCAACAGTTATCGAAACCACAAAAACACCAACAAAAGATGAAGTAATTGTTGTGGAAGAAAAAAAAGAAGAAAAGATCGAAGTTCAAAAAGAAAAAGAAATAGCTACTGTCTTGCCTGTAAAGCCAGAAAATAAAATTATTGACTTTAATAGTATTGATAAAATTTTAGCTATTTTGTCAGATGATAATCTTTTAGCGTCAATTTTTTATGAGTCTTTTATATCTGAAATAAAAAATTATCCGAATATTCCAAAAATAGATTTCATATATTCTTTAACTGAAGTTAATTCAAATATAGAGAACACATTAATTATTGGCCCTATTACCACATCTGATTTAAGAGAATTACCTCAATATCTTGGCAACAATACTTTTATACTGGCTCTATCAAATGATTATTCTTTAATGAATAAATACGCTGACAACGAAATTATTTTTATTCCAAATAGCCCCTATCTACATGTAAACAAATTAAATCAATATATAAAAGATCAAAGATTTATTGGCGTTCTGTACAAACAAAATGATTATGGCTTAAAAGTATTTAATCATCTAAAAGATACTTACCCATTACATTTTATAAAATCATCATCATTTGGAACTAGTGCTATCGACTTAGAACTCTCTGTAAATTTAATTGGGAATTTAAATGAATTAGAATCAATCGTGATTATTGATGACGGATATAGTTATAAAGACTTAATTGGATACCTAGCAACTGATGAAAATACATATCCTTTAGAAAAAATTTACTTAGTTGATAATTTTTTAGAGCAAAGAAACACTTTAGAGAATTATTATAAACCCGTTAATCGTACAAATTTTAGTACTTTTAATATATCTGACTCCAAGGACCCACACAGAGAATTTTTATTTCATAAATCTTCTGAATTAACTTTGATTATTGCTGATAAGATTTTTTCTGAAAAAAGCTTACCTGAAACAATAAACCATCCTATTTTTGGATCTTTATCTATTGATAGTCAGATGATTGATTATCCAATTATTTTTGAGTAATTGATAAAATCTTAAATGCTTCAAATCTATGAGATAAAAAAATTTTTTCTTTTAAACCCATCTCAGCAAAAGTTTTATTAGAATTTTGAGGAATAAAAAAAGGATCGTATCCAAAACCATCGTTGCCTCTTTTACTAGATATAATAGAACCTACAACCGTTCCAGTTACTACCTGATTTATCTCATATCCAACTAGTGATAAAGAACAATGAAAAGTAGCGCTAATTTTTTGATTTTTAGGATTTTTATTAAAAATATAATTTACAACTTGCTGCTCATCTCCCATTTCTTTTGCAACTCTTGCGGTTTTTATTCCAGGAAAATTTTCCATTCCTTCGACAATAAACCCGCTATCATCGCTTAATGTTAAACAGTCCGTTTTATTATAAAAATAAGTTGATTTGATGGCTGAGTTTTCTTCAAATGTTGAGCCATTTTCTTCTGGCTCTCCTAAATCTTTAAAGTTAGATAAATCTAAAATATGAAAATTATTAAAAAGATTAAAATATTCTAAATAAAACTTAATCTCTCTAATTTTTCCAGCATTTCCACTGCCAAGAAGTAAGTTATTTTTCAATAGCTTGATCTTGAATTGCAAAAATGTCAGGCATTGAGCCTTCAACCAGTTCAATAAAATCTAAAATAGTTTTTTTACTAAATTTGGCTCCTTCTCCGGTAGATTGAAATTCAATAAACTGCCCATCATTAGCCATGACAACATTACAGTCAACTTCTGCACTGGAGTCTTCTATGTAGTCTAAGTCTATACAAGGAGTTCCTTTTACAACACCTACAGAAATAGCAGCAACCTGATTAGTAATTATGCCCTTAGTGATGTTGAATTGAGTTTTATAATGATTTACTGCGCGTACTAAGCTTACATATCCACCAATGATTGACGCAGTTCGTGTTCCCCCATCTGCACTAATGACATCGCAATCGATCTTTATAGTTTTTTCTCCAAGAATATCTAAATTTACAGCACATCGAAGACTTCGACCAATGAGTCTTTGAATTTCTTGAGTTCGACCAGATTGCCTACCCTTAGCAGCTTCTCTGTCCATTCGCTCTGATGTAGATGACGGAAGCATTCCATATTCTGCAGTAAGCCATCCTTTGCCGGAGTTTCTAAGGAAGCCAGGAACTCTATCTTCTAAAATTGCAGAACAACAAACATGAGTATTGCCTAATTTCACCAGACAAGATGATTGATTGTTGGGTTGAAAGTTAGGTGTTATTTCCAAGGACCGTATCTTATTTAGTTCTCGGTCATTTCTTTTATATGTACTCATTTTGAATTAATTAATTTAGGCTATAAGATCAAAAATTAATAATGAATAAGAAAATATCGGAAATAAGCCAAAGAGCCAAATTCATTTTTAAGGTTCTTGTTGAAAACTACCTATCTACAGGCCAACCAATGGGCTCTAAGTCTATAAGTTCAAAATTAAATTACGATCTTTCTCCTGCGACTATCAGAAATGTTTTAAATGAAATAAACTTACATGGATTAATTCAACGAGATCATTTTTCAGCCGGCAGTTTACCATCAGACTTTGGATTACAGTTTTATACTCAAGCTTTGCTTGAACCAGGTCAAATTGATAAAAATGAAAAACAGCTAATTGACTCAACAAACTTTTCAGATTTTCCTCAAGAATATGAAAAAATTACATCTATTCTCAATGGCCTTTCTAATCAGGCAAGCTTAGTTATTAACAATGAGAAAGTTCCAAAAATTTCAAAGATCAGCTTTCACACAATTGATAAGAAAAGGGTTATTTTTATTGTAGAAAATGATGATGGCACAACAACCAATCGATTAGTTGAAACCCCTGACGATATTGAAATAAGAGACTTAAATGTCATTAGCGAATTTTTAAATAAATTCACAAACAAACAGTCACCAATACAAATCGAGAAAAATATAAAAATCTTTCTCCAAGAGGCCCAAAATAAAATTAATAAAACTACTAAAATACTTTTAGAACAGGGCATTAAAATAAATAAAAATAACAAGTCTGAGTTTTTTGTTCGAGGATTGCCAAGCTTAGTAAATAGTAAAATAGATACAGATTTGGATACATTAAACGAATTATTGAGCGAAATTGAAACGGGAAAAATGGCTAGTAAGATGATTAAAGCCTTGAAAAAATCTAAAGGAGTACAAATATTTATTGGAAGTAATACAAACTTATTTAAAAACACAAATTTATCGATGATTTTTTCTAACTATCAAACAAAAAATGGACTTACTGGAGCAATTGGTGTAATAGGACCTAAAAGAATTGACTATCAAAGAATAGTTCCAATTGTTAATTATATGTCTGAAATTATATCTAACAAAAAATAACGAGGAATGATGAGCGAAGAGAATAATAATAAATTAGAAGAACAAGATTTAGAAAATCCGACTTCAGAAAAAGAAGAACAAGTATCAGAAGAGTCAAAAGATCAAGAAGAGGCTGAAATTTCTCCTGAAGACTTAATAGAAAAATTAAATGAAGAAATTACGAGTCTAAAAGATCAAAGACTGCGCGCAATTGCGGAGCTAGAAAATTTTAGAAAACGAGCTGAAAAAGATCAGTCTGATGCTCTAAAGTATGGAATTTCAAATTTTGCTAAAGAAATTATTAATATTAGAGATAATATCGAGCGTGCACAAAGTAGTATTTCTGATGAAGCAAAAAAAAATGAGGCCATTAAATCTGTTATTGAAGGAATAGATTTAATTGCCCAGTCTGTTGTTTCAACTTTTGAAAAAATTGGAATTAAGAAAATTGAAAGTCTCAATGAAAAATTTGATCACAATCTGCATCAAGCCATGATGGAAATCGAAAATGAGGAGCTAGAGCCCGGCACTATTGTGCAAGAGCTCATCCCCGGCTACACACTTCATGATCGGCTTTTGAGACCCGCAATGGTGGGCGTCTCAAAAAAGTCAAAAAAAAATGAAGATAATGCTGACAAATCAGCACCAGAAGAAATAGAAAGCTAAGTATTTAGCGCTTTTTCAAGCCCTTGAATATGGCAGGCATCAACCCATATACATAAGTAGTTTATTAATATTTAAATTTTTATAGGTACAAAAAATGGCAAAAGTAATTGGAATTGATTTAGGAACCACCAACTCTTGTGTGGCCATCATGGATGGAAAAAATCCAAAAGTTATAGAAAATTCTGAAGGAGCTAGAACAACTCCTTCTGTAGTAGCATTCACTGAAAGTGAAAAATTAATCGGACAATCTGCAAAAAGACAAGCAGTAACTAATCCTGAAAATACTCTTTACGCAGTAAAACGTTTCATTGGTAGAAGTTTTGATGATCAGACTGTTCAAAAAGATGTCTCTCTATCTCCATTTAAAATTATCAAAGGTAACAACGGAGACGCATGGGTAGAGGCGCAAGGAGAGAAATATAGTCCAAGTCAAATCTCTGCATTCATTTTGCAAAAGATGAAAGAGACTGCAGAGTCTTATACTGGTGAGACTATTACGCAGGCAGTGATTACTGTTCCAGCATATTTTAATGATGCACAAAGACAGGCAACAAAAGACGCGGGTAAGATTGCTGGTTTAGAAGTTTTAAGAATTATTAATGAACCAACTGCTGCTTCACTAGCATACGGTCTTGATAAAAAACAATCAGGAACAGTTGTTGTTTATGACTTAGGTGGCGGAACGTTTGACGTCTCTATATTAGAAGTTGGTGATGGTGTTTTTGAAGTAAAAGCAACGAACGGTGATACACACTTAGGTGGAGAAGATTTTGATCTTCGCATTATCGATTTTCTTGCAAATGAATTTAAAAAAGAACAAGGAATTGATTTAAAAAACGACAAGCTTGCCCTACAAAGATTAAAAGAGGCGGCTGAAAAAGCAAAAATCGAATTATCAAGCTCAACTCAAACAGATGTAAATTTGCCATTTATTACTGCTGATCAATCTGGTCCAAAACACTTAAACGTTAAATTAACCAGAGCGAAGTTAGAGGAACTAGTTGATGATTTGCTGCAAAATACTATTGAACCATGTAAAAAAGCTTTAAGCGATGCCGGTCTATCTGCGTCGGATATTAATGATGTAATTTTAGTTGGCGGCATGACTAGAATGCCAAAAGTAACAGAAATCGTTAAAAACTTTTTTGGCAAAGATCCTAGTAAAGGCGTGAATCCAGATGAAGTTGTTGCGATGGGCGCAGCTATTCAAGCAGGTGTTCTTCAAGGAGACGTCAAAGACGTTCTTTTATTAGATGTTACACCACTATCTCTTGGAATTGAGACTTTAGGTGGTGTTTTTACTAAGCTTATTGAAAGAAATACCACCGTGCCTACCAAAAAAAGCCAGGTATTTTCTACAGCAGAAGATAATCAAAATGCTGTAACTATTAGAGTGTTCCAAGGTGAACGTGAAATGGCTCAAGATAATAAATTACTCGGGCAATTTGATTTAGTAGGCATCCCACCAGCTCCAAGAGGCACTCCTCAAATTGAAGTTACTTTTGATATTGATGCTAATGGTATTGTAAACGTTTCTGCTAAAGATAAATCTACAGGCAAAGAGCAACAGATTAAAATCCAAGCATCTGGAGGCTTATCAGATGAAGAAATTGATAAAATGGTTAAAGATGCCGAAGCAAATGCAGAAGCAGATAAAAAGAAACGAGAAGAAGTAGACGTCAAAAACCAAGCTGATAGTTTAGTATTTCAAGTCGAGAAAAATTTAAAAGAACACGGTGATAAAATCGCTGCTGAAGATAAAAGCAAAATTGAATCCGACTTAAAAGATCTTAAAGATGCTATTGAAAAGAATGATCTTGAGGCAATGAAACAAAAAACCCAAGATCTGACACAATCATCTATGAAAATGGGTGAAGCTATGTACAAAGATCAACAGGCAGCAGGTGGAGCTGCTGGCGCCGAACAACCTCAGTCAGATAATCAACAAGAAGCACCAAAAGATGACGATGTCATTGATGCTGACTATGAAGAGGTTGATGAAGATAAAAAAGCAAGCGGGCAATAAAAACTAAGCTCGTATAAAAAACGATGGCTGATGATTTTTATGATACCCTAGGCGTCTCCCGTGATGCTAGCGATGCAGACATCAAAAGTGCCTACCGAAAATTAGCAATGAAGTATCATCCTGATCGAAATCAGGGTGATGCTACTGCTGAGCAAAAATTTAAAGATGTCAGCCAGGCATATGAAATTTTAAAAGACCCAAAAAAAAGACAAACCTACGATCAATTTGGCCATGCTGCCTTCGAACAAGGAGGTGGCGGGGCAGGTGGTTTTGGCCAACAGGGTTTCGGAGGTTTTTCTGATATATTTGAAGACATATTTGGAGCCTTTGGCGAAGGCGGACAAAGAGAAAGTCGTGGAGATGATTTACGCTATGATGTTACGATTGATTTAGAAGAAGCTTTTCATGGTAAAACTCTAGACGTAACCATTCCTAAAATGGTGAATTGTCCCGAACAACATAGCTATAAAAGCTGTTCAACTTGTGATGGATATGGAAAAGTTCGCACCCAAAGCGGTTTTTTTTCCATGGAAAGAACTTGCGGTCGTTGTGGTGGAACAGGTCAAGAAATGAAAGGTCGTTGCTCTAAATGTAGCAATACTGGTCGAGTCAAACAAAATAAAAAATTACAAATAAAAATTCCAGCAGGTGTTGAAACTGGTAATCGAATTCGAATGAGCGGCGAAGGAGAAGCGGGTGATCGTGGAGGATCTTACGGGGATCTATATGTTTTTATCAATATTAATAATCACAAACTTTTTCAAAGAGAAAGAGATAATATTATTTGTGATGTTGCAATTCCTTTTACAACCGCAGCCCTTGGAGGAAAAATTGAAGTGCCTACCATAGAAAAAAAAATGGTTAATGTATCTATACCTAAAGGAATGCAATCTGGTCATAAACTCAGAATAAAAGAAAAAGGAATGAGTATTCTTCGAACACAACGAAGAGGGGATATGATAGTAAGAGTGCATGCCGAAACCCCAGTGAATTTATCTGCAGAACAAGAAAAGCTTTTGAATCAATTTAATGATAGCCTAACTAAAAAAAATTCTACAATGACTGAAGGCTTTTTTGATAAAGTAAAAAAGATGTTTAATTAATGCAATATCACTATGATATTGTAGATACCATTTTTGGTAAATTGTTCATTTTAGATAGCTCAAAAGGCCTCCATTTTCTATTAAAAAACAATGACCCCAGAGTTAATAAAATAAAAAAACAATATTCTCCAATTAAAAACTTATTTAACTCAGATTTAAAAATACAAATAACTAAATATGTCAAAGGAGAGTTAAAAAAATTTTCATGTAAAATTAATTTTCTGAGTGGTTCCCAATTGCAAAAACAAGTTTGGACTCAATTAAAAAAAATTTCCTATGGCAAAACTATTTCTTATTCTGATTTGGCGTTAAAAACACCTTATCAAAAGGCTATCAGGGCCGTTGCAACAGCGGTAGGGAAAAATCCCATTGGAATTATCATTCCATGTCATCGAGTAATAGCTAAAGATGGAAGTCTTGGTGGATATGCTTGGGGTATTAAAATGAAGGCTAAACTACTAGATATTGAGGTTGGTGGAATGGCTGACTCGACATATAGAGGAGGAAAGTGAAACACCGAATCAGCCCCCGCATGAATGCTAATTGAACATTAATACTTAATTTAAGTTAGTCAAAGTTAGCCCTATCTCTTAAAATTGCCGAATGCCATTAAAATCCTTATTTGCCTATAGTTTTCAGTCTTTTTACCTAGCGGGCAGTTTTTTACTTTTATTTATATTTTTACCAAGTTTTTACAATTTATCGGTTGGTTTCGCGTTGAGTACGGTTGGGATGATTATTTTAATTTCAAGAGTATTCGACGTATTTTCAGATTTTATTATCGGCTATCTTACTGAACGAAGATTTATCAAAGGCCTACCAAAAAAAAATCAAATCTTATTAGGTATTTTTGTTTTTATTTTTTCGATTATCGGTCTTTATATTATTCAACCAAATAATTATTACTGGTTTATTTTTTATTATAATTTGGCACTTGTTAGTTACTCCATAGCAATTATCCCATATGACTCAATTGTTATAGATCAAAAGAAAATACAACATCGCCGATTTTACATTGCTGCAATAAAAGAGATATTTACTATTCTTGGAGTTTTAGCCGCATTAATTATCCCAACGGCTCTATCTAAAATTTTATCTGTTGAACTATTAAATCAAGAAGTAATCAAAATTACGGGCTTAATTATTATTATTTTAGCAATAATTGGGTCTATATTGTTCTATCTTTTTTTTGAGGAAGATAATCAATTTCATTCAAAATTTATTTCTTTGAAAGAAATTAAATTATATTTAAGTCAAAATAAAAAAATATCCCCTTTTGCTGTGATTACATTTTTAAACCTACTCGCAAATAATTTTACTGCAAACTTATTCATTATTTTTGTATCAAGTTATTTAGGCTTATCAAATTATGCAGGCCCTTTGCTAATTTTATATTTTTTAATTACTCTAATTTCTACTCCAGTTTGGTATCATTTTGGTAAAACTTTCTCGAATATGTTTCTTCTCCAAGTTGGAACAATCATTTCTATTGTTGGATTTTTCTTTGTGTTATTCACCAATGATAATCATTGGTATTTATATTTAATTGTGGTTCTGATTACAGGTTTTGGTGTTGGCATAGATTTAATTGTCCCTCAAACAGAATTAGCTGAAATTCTTGATCAGAATACTCAAAATCGATTATCTCAAATTTTTACAGCATTATTTTCTATGATCCGTAAAGCAGCTATTGGTTTAGCAGGAGGTATTGCATTAACAGGATATGGTTATTTAGAAAGCAATAATATCGTTATTTATCAGGGATTATCAAATATTATGATTTTTTATTTTTTTATTCCCATCACAATTAAAGTGATCGTATTACTACTAGTTATGAGATATAGAAGTAAATTCCATGTCTCAAATAGAGAGTAAAAAACATTTAATTTATATTCTAGGTACTTTTGCTTTTTTTCTTTTCACAATTGCAGATACCATTATTAAATTAATTGGCGATTTTTATAAAGACACTGTTATCTTTTCAATTGCTAGTTATTCAGCAATTATTCCAGTTTGTATTTATCTTTTATATAGAAGAAGTTTAAATGAAATAAAAACCAAAAATTACAAGCTTCATATTATCCGAGGCATTTTAATGACACTTACTTATTATTTTATTGTCAAAGGTATTATTCTTTTACCTTTGTCAATTGCCTACCCAATTATTTTATCTGCACCTGTGTTATTATCAGTTTTGGGTATTTTAGTCTTAAAAGAGTCTTTGTATTTATCAAAGATAATTTCTTTAGTACTTGCTATGACTGCAGTTTTTTTAGTTTCTGGATTCAGTTTATCAGAAGGTTTTAATGCACAGGGCGTTCTATTTTTAATTTTAGGGGTAGTTGCACTTGCATGCCTAGACTTTTCTGTAAGGGTTTATGGAAAAAATGAAAGAACTGTTGCTTTAACTTTTTATAGTATGCTTTTTACTGGTACTATTTTTTTTATTTTCTCTATAAATAACTTTCACAATATCCTTTTAAAAGATTTTTTAATTATGGTCAGTGCAGGATTGCTTGATGGAGTTGCAATGATGATATTAATTTATTCTTTAAGAAGAATAGAGGCATCTTTCTTCAGTATAACCCACTATTCTCAAATTATATTTGGTATCGTCATTAGTATTTTTATTTTTAACCACTATCCATCATCTATTGAGCTTTTGGGCGCAGCAATGATTATAGTTTCTGGTTATTTAATTTACGCGAAGTTAAAAAAATTAAATTGATTGTTTTTGCATGGGATAAACGGCACACCCTGAAATTTTCCATTTACCCTCATCCTGTATTAGGGAATAAGTAGCTAAAAAAGACTCATCTTGTTGTGAAATTACTTGGAGTTGATGATAAATGGCTCCTTCAAAATACCTAGCATCTATAAAGTAAAATTGTTTGGGATTATAAACAGGTTCATAATAGTTTTTTACCATCGACATAAATTCTAGTGGATTATTAAACTTCATTTTTATCAATGGGGCGGCATAAGAATAAGCTAGTTCAGCGTTTTCATCTAGAAAAGCTTGAATTTGGCTTTCAATTATAAATTGTGTTTCATCGAATTCTTTTTCATAAGAAATTTCTGATTTTGCTAAACCAGATATACTCAAAAACGTAATTATAGTAAGTATCGTTTTTTTTAGATGCATACTTAATTATATGAAAGATTTTAAACCTTAGATTATGAAAACATTATTAACATTGATTTTTATGGCCTTTTCAACGATCTCTTATTCTGATCAGAATAGTCCCGAACTAGATATTTTATTTGAGGATTTATATAACGTTCAAGATATTACTCAGCAAAACAAAATCGTTTCTAACATTTGGTCAGAATGGATGAAAATAGATAATCCTGAGTCACAAAAAATTATGGACATGGTGCCATATTTTTTTCAAACAAGAAATTATGATGAGGCCATTGAAGCACTTTCCTATGTTATTGAACAAGAGCCTAACTTTTCCGAAGCATACAACAAAAGAGCAACATTTTATTTTATGATGGGTGATTTTGAAAATTCCATGAAAGATATTGAGGCCACTTTAGCTTTAGAGCCTCGTCATTTCGGTGCCTTAGACGGTATGAGTAGAATTTTAATCACTTATAAAAAATATGAACAAGCTTTCCAAGTTTATGAAGAAATGATGAGTCTAATGCCCAATGATGTAACTTTGCACATGAAAATGGATCGGCTCAATAAGCTTATATTTGATGACGCTTGAGTTGATATCTTAAAAAAAATTATTTTAGATAAAAAAGGTTATTAATTAATCGCTTGTCTATGCAAGCCCCTAGCCACCTCCTCCTCGACAAAGTCTAAACCCAAGCGGCCAAGGGAATACACATACTATTCGAATTTATCCATTTGGGAAATATATATTTTATTTAAAAAATCATTGTAAAATCAACGTTTATGCTAGTTTCATCTTACTCTATGACCATTCTGGTATACATATTTTTTGTGTACGTGCTTTGCGGTGTCATTAAAGGAAGTATTGGTTTTGGAATGCCAACCGTTTCAATTTCTCTTTTGTCTTTTGTTTTAGATGTAAAAATTATTATCGCACTTATTTTAGTTCCCACTCTTGTTGTCAATGTTTACCAATTAAGTAGAGGCGGAAATTTTAAAAAAATTATCAGTGAAACAAAATATTTTTTATTTTTTTCTACTATTTTTATTTTTCCTGGGGCTTATTTACTAAAAATAATTAATTCAAATTTTATTATTTTATTTATAGCTACAATTTTAATAATCAATTCTGCTTTATTTCTTTTAAAGATAAAGTTTAAACTACCCTTCCATGATAAACCTGTTTCCCAAATTATAGTTGGATCAATAAATGGAGTTATTATTGGTATGACAAGCATATACACGATGCCATTAGTATTTTTACTGCAGTCTCTCAACTACAATAAAAATACAACTATTCAGTTTCTAGGAATTGCTTTTTTTCTGTATCCTCTTGGGCAAATAATTTCATTTTCTAATTTTGATTTAATTAATAAAGAAATTGTTATTAATTCTTTGATTATTTTAGTACCCATTTTTTGTGGCCTATTTATTGGTCAAAAAATAAGATATCAAATATCAGAAGCTTTATTCCAAAAATTTTTCTACATTATGCTTCTCTTTATGAGTACCGTTATTTTAATAAATTTCTTTTAATGTTTTATTGATTTTGGAATAGTCTATAAAAGTAGTGTGAAAAAAAAGTTTAATACAAAAGTTATTCACTCAGGCCATGGTTCTGATAATGAAACTGGAGCGGTGATGCCTCCCATACATCTATCATCAACTTTTAAACAAAAAAAACCTGGAGACTTTCAATATGAATATGCTCGAACAAAAAACCCCTCTCGAGATATCTTAGAAAAATTATTAGCTTCAATTGAATCTGGAAAACAAGCCTTTGCATTTTCTTCTGGAATGGCGGCGATTAATACAGTTTGTGATTTATTTGGTGAAAATTATCATGTGATTTGCTCTGATGATGTTTATGGGGGCACCAGAAGATTATTCGATAAAGTTAAAACGAATATTGACGTTACTTATGTTGATTTTGACACCAATGTTAATTGGGATGATATTGTAACAGAACGTACCAAGTTTGTTTGGGCTGAAACCCCATCTAATCCCTTAATGAAAATTATAGATATTAAAAATACAGCCGAAATTGCACATGGTTTTAATTTACCGGTTATTTGCGATAACACTTTTGCTTCTCCTTATAACCAACGACCTTTAGAGCTTGGGGCAGATTTGGTTGTTAGTTCTTCTACAAAATATTTGGGTGGTCACTCAGATATCGTTGGGGGGTCGATAGTAATTAAAGATCAAGATCTATACGCAGAAAAAATCTCGTACCTTCAAAATGCTGTAGGGGCTATCCCATCACCTTTTGACTGTTACTTACTTACTCGCAGTATCAAAACACTTTCTGTGCGAATGCAAAAGCATAATGAAAATGGAGAGAAGGTAGCTAATTTTTTAGAGTCACATCCAAAGGTTATTAAAATTCATTATCCTGGAACAGATCAAAAATATAAATCAATTGCCTCAAAGCAAATGAGTGGATTTGGGGGGATGATGTCGATTGTTCTTGATACCAATTTAGAGGGAGTTAATACATTTCTCTCTCATTTAAAAATTTTTACACTCGCAGAAAGCTTAGGTGGTGTTGAAAGTTTAATTGAACATCCCGCAATTATGACCCATGCATCAATTGACAAAAAAATTCGAGATAGTTTGGGTATCTCAGATAGCCTTTTACGCTTATCAGTTGGTATTGAAGACGTTGAAGATATTATTGATGATCTAAATCAAGCTTTAGATACTATTTAATATTATGAATAATTCGATGATTGATTTAATTGGCAACACTCCTTTGATTAAATTGAAATATCCGTCTGAGTTGACGGGTTGTAATATTTATGGAAAAGCTGAATTTATGAATCCTGGTGGCTCAGTAAAAGATCGAGCCGCATTAGGCATTATTCAAAATGCTGAAGAAAAAAAATTAATTGAACCTGGTGGCACTGTTGTGGAAGGCACTTTTGGAAATACTGGTATCGCCCTTACAATGATTAATAATGCTCGAGGTTATAAAACAATCATCGTCATGCCAGACGCAGCGTCTCTAGAAAAACGCGATATATTAAGAAATTTAGGCGCAGAACTGAGAATAGTAGAAGTTAAACCATACAAAGACCCGGGTAATTATCAGCATATTTCCAGAAGATTAGCAGAAGAATTACAGGCCAAAGGTGAGGGATCAGTGATCTGGGCCAATCAATTTGATAATACGGCAAATTATCAATTTCATGCAAAAACGACTGCTAGAGAAATTTATAATCAATTAGATGGAAAAATTGATGGTTTTACTTGTGCTATTGGTACGGGTGGAACTTTAGCTGGAACGTCAGTGGGCTTAAAAGAATTAAACCCTGATATAAAAATTGCTTGCACAGATCCTCAGGGCGCTACTATGTACCGTTATTTTAAAGACTCAGTTTTAGAAGTGACTGGCGATCCCTCTGAGACAGAAGGCATAGGTCAGGCAAGGGTTACTAAAAACGTTGAAGCGTGTCTGATTGATATGGCATATCATATCTCTGATAAAGAGGCATTCGAGCTTTTATATAAATTAATAAAAACCGAAGGTTTGTTTTTAGGAACAAGTTGTGGAGTTAATATTGCTGGGGCCATGCAAATGGCAAAAGAAATGGGCCCTGGTAAAAATATTGTCACAATTTTGTGTGATGATGCTTATAAGTATTTTAGTAAGATGTTTAATAAAGATTTTTTAAAATCAAAAAATCTTCCTATTCCTGATTGGCTTTAATTTTATTAAAAAAGTATATTCTTTTTAAAGTATTATCTTTTAACCAATAGTGATGATACAACGCACCGATGACATGTAAAGCTAGCATAGCTAAAATTATATTTCCTAATAAATCATGTATAGAATGAACAACTCTTTTCATATCTCTATTTCTTTCTAAAATCTCAGGTAGATGGTTTCCAAAAAAATTTACAACATCACCTTGTAGATTGGTCAGCAGATACCCCGAGAGCGGCATTATAAAAAATATGACGTAAAATAAGATATGAATGAAAGTTGCTAACTTTATCAAAATTTTTTTAGAAGAAAGAGGTTCGGGTCGTATATTTATCCATCTCCAACAAATCCTAAAAATTGCTAACAAGAAAATTAAGATCCCCAGACTATTATGAAGCATTAAAACAGCGTCATAATTTTGAAAATTATCTTCAAGATTTAATCCTAATAAAAATGTTGCAAGAAGAATGGTGGCCATTAGCCAATGGAATAAAATACTAATAAATCCATATGATTGAGTTGTATTTAATATTCCCATTGATTATCTAATTAATACAATAAATTTCTTGATAAATGATTAAAATTTTATGATAAGAAAATCTTATTGGAATATTATTATTTAATAAACAATACTTATCACAAAATTTTAGAGAACTTTTATGCTTAAAATTAAAATACTATTGCTAATATTAATACTCTCCATCAGTAATTCCTTTTCTAGAGACTACATTGTTGTGCAATCCACAACAAGTACGGCAAATACCGGTTTGCTTGATGTGTTGAGTGAAGAATTTTTTCAAGATACTGGAATTGAAATTCGAGCAGTAGCTGTCGGAACCGGTACAGCAATTTCAAATGCAAAAAAAGGAGATGGTGATGTTTTAATGGTTCATTCTAAAGTTGATGAATTAAAATTTGTACAAGATGGTTTTGGTGTTGAGCGATTTGACTTAATGTACAATGACTTCGTAATAGTAGGACCAAATCATGATCCTGCAAAAATTAAAGATAAAAAAAATATATCTGAGGTAATGAAAATTCTATCAAACCCAAATTATAAATTTATTTCGAGAGATGATTTTTCTGGTACACATAAAAAAGAATTATCTCTTTGGCATGAATCTGAAATAAGCATCCCTTCAGACAGTTCATACATTAAATCAGGAAGTGGAATGGCTAGTACAATCAATATTGCGAGTGAAATGCAATCTTATACTTTAACTGACCGTGGAACTTGGATTGCTTTTCAAAATAAAAATAATTTAGATATATTATTCGAAAATGATAAATCTCTTTTTAACCCTTATGGTGTTATTGCAGTTAGCCCAGAAAAGTTTCCGCATGTAGAATATGAAAAATCTAATAGATTTATTGAATGGCTCTTAAAGGGCAGGGGTAATAACATTATTTCTAACTATACTATAGAGGGCCAAAAATTATTTTTTACATATAACAAAAACAATTAAATAGATAAAATATTAATTAATAATGCTTGATACATCAAAAGTACTAGAGGCCATAGGAATATCCTTGCATGTGAGTTTTGTATCAACTTTATTTGCTTTCTTTCTTTCAATCTTTTTTGGATATCTAATTGCCACTAGGAAATTTTTTCTTAAGAAATATATAGTCAGTTTTTTCGGGTCTCTTACTTCAATCCCTCCTGTTTGCGCAGGTTTGATTGTTTATTTAATCATAAGTCGCTCAGGACCTTTAGGCTGGATGGAGCTTTTATATACACCTTCAGCAATGATAATCGCACAATTCATAATAATTTTTCCTATTATGATTACTCTCATAATTAATTATATCGAACGTGAGTACCCACAATTAAAGGATGAATTAATATCATACGGGGCATCTCAAAAAGATATTTTATTTCTACTTATTACAAACCAAAAAGGAATATATCTGACAACATTGCTTATTGGATTTGGAAGAGCAATAAGCGAATACGGAGCAGCTGCTATTGTAGGGGGGTCTATAGATCATGTTACTCGTAATATGACCGCTATGATCGCTTTAGAAACTGCTAAAGGAAATATATTAATTGGTGTCACCTTAGGCGCCATCTTGATTTCTGTCTCCTTAATTATTTCATTTGGAATAAATTACTTTAAGAATGATGATTAACTTAAAAAATATACATTACAAAATTTCACAAAAAATTATTTTACAAAATATTGATTTGAATATTCAAGAAGGCAAGACAACAGTTATCATGGGTAAAAATGGATCAGGAAAATCCACATTATTGAAATTATTAAATCAAATTATTAAACCTACCTCTGGATTATTTGATTCAACTTTATCAAAACCTGTACCGATGCTTTTTCAAAAGCCGCTGATGTTACAAAATTCTGTAAATTATAATTATCACATTCTTCAAAAAATAAAAAAACATCAAATTAATCACTTTTGGTTTAAAAAATTTGACCTATCTCATCTTTCAAACCAAAAAATAAACTCTTTATCAGAGGGAGAAAAACAAAAAGTATTTATATCCAGAATTATGAGCTTTGATCAATCTCATCTTTTTCTAGATGAACCAAATCAAAGCCTCGATTTACAAAGTGAAAAATTATTAATTGATCTTTTGATTAATGAAAAAAATCAAAAAACGATTGTAATGACTTTGCATGATTTTGAGATTGCTAAAAGAATCGGAGACTATTTTATATATTTAGAAAATGGCAAAATTTTGCTGCAAGACAGTTACGAGGATTTCTTTAAAAAATTTAACTTTTAATTTATTCAAATCTATTTCAAAATAGAGTCGTTTAAGAATTAGATGAATAAATTTTTACCTCTCTTAATTTTGATTATGAGCCCTTTGCTCGCAAGCGATGTCATAACTCAGAGACAAGACAGCATGCAGGACTTTAATAAATTAATGAGATCTGCTACTCAATCACTTAAAAGTGGTGAAATTGATGGGTTATCACAGATTTATGATGATATTGAAGCTATTATGATAAATTATCCAACTCTATTTCCTGAGGATAGTTTTGATGGAAAGACCAAAGCGAGTAAGAATATTATAGATGATAGATCCACGTTTAATCAGATATCAAGTGAAGCTGCGGAATGGGCAGCTTTAGCAAAAATTGCAGCTGATAACAATGATTTAGAGACTCTTCAGCAACATCATCAAAATCTTTATGGCAGTTGTAAAAGTTGCCACTCACGTTTTAAAAATTAATTAGTATATATCTGGCCCTGTTGGAATAATCCCGTTTGGATTGATAGTCGGATGACTTCCATAATAGTGAGTTTTTATGTGATCAATGTTGATAGTCGTTTTAATTTTTGAATTTGATTTGATTGATTGTACATATCGACTGATATTGGGATAATCAATTATTCTTTTTTTATTACATTTAAAATGACCAACATAAACCGGATCAAACCTTAATAAAGTAGGAAATAAACGAAGATCGCATTCTAAAATTTCATCTCCAAGTAAATAAGAATTTTGCTTAAGCATTTTTTCTATTTGATCAAGCGCAGTAAATAATTTATCTAATTCCTCTTCGTAAACAGATTGTTTTGTTGCAAAACCAACTTTGTAAACGCCATTGTTAATATTATGATAAGTAAAATTATTAATTTCATCAATTTTTTTTTGTAACTTCTCTGGATAAAAATCTAAATTATTATTGGTAAGCTTATTAAAAGAATAATTGAACATTCTGATAATCTCAGATGACTCGTTACTGACAATGGTTTGATTTTTTTTATCCCATAGGACAGGCACTGTCACACGACCCGAGTAATTCGGATTAGCTTTAAGATATATTTGATAAAGGTACTCTTTTGAAAATAAATGATCAGCAGTTGTACCGGGAAAATTTTCTTCGAAGGTCCAACCATTTTCTAACATGTATGGGTTAACTACACTGACAGAAATATGATCGTCTAAATCCTTCAAACTTCTATAAATAAGTGTGCGGTGAGCCCAAGGGCAAGCTAAAGAAACATAAAGGTGATACCGACCACTGTCCGGTGTAAAATCACTATCGAAATCAATAAAATGTCTAAACTGAGCTTCAGTTCTTATAAATTTTCCACCTGATTTTTTGGTGTCGTACCATTGATCTTGCCAAACACCATTTACTAGTAATCCCATGTGTTACAATTACGCTATGATAGAGAAACAGATTGATAATCATCAATCTTTGACTATATAAATTGTATCATGATATTCAGACAGTTATTTGACCATACTTCCTCTACTTATACATATGTAGTAGCTAGCAGAAAGGGCGGTGAGGCCCTAGTTATTGACCCCGTATTAGAAAATGTTGAAAGATATATTAAGCTAATGGAAGAGCTAGATTTAAAGTTAGTCAAAGTTATTGATACACACATTCATGCCGATCATATTTCTGGTATGGCAGAATTAAGAGATAGAACAAACTGTATCACTATCATGGGAGACGCCACTCCGAGCGATGTTGTTTCAATGCAAGTTAAAGATAATGATGAGGTTTCTATTGAAGGTATAAAATTAAAAGCTCTTCATACCCCTGGTCACACGAATGACTCATTTAGTTATTTAATGAATGATAGAATTTTTTCCGGAGATACTTTGTTAATACGAGGTACTGGAAGAACAGACTTTCAAAATGGCGATCCTTACGATGCGTATAACTCTATTTTTGAAAGAATACTTAAACTACCTGAGGAAACACTTTTATATCCCGCACATGATTATAAAGGAGATACTGTTAGTACAATTGGTGAAGAAAAAAAATTCAATCCACGTTTACAAGTAAGTTCAGCAGAGGAATATGCAAATATTATGAATAATTTGAATCTTCCTGATCCTAAAATGATGGATATTGCCGTTCCTGGTAACTTAAAGCTTGGTATTGATTTAAAAAGACAAAAAAATACTAATGGTCTAACTGTTGAAGAGTTTCAGAATGTTACAACAAATGATGAGCATGTTCTTTTAGATTTAAGAGAAGATAGTGAAATCTATCATGATGGTATAATTAAAAACTCTATTCATGTCCCATTTGATCAAGTGTCTGATTATTTGATTAAAGAAAAAGAAAATCTTCAAGGTAAAAAAATCTTAATGTATTGTGCTGTTGGGCACCGATCTACGCTTGCTGTCCAAGTTTCTAAATCTTATGATTACAAAAATTGTTACCATTTAATGGGTGGTGTTAAAAACTGGGTTGCCCAAGGCAATCCTATTGAAAAGAAAGACCATCATTAATGGGTTTTAAATCATTAAGCGTTGAAGAGGCTGTCAAATCAATTGAAAATGGAGCTTTGATTGTTGATGTCAGAGAACAGAGTGAATATGAAGAAGCCCATTTAAATAATGGGATTTTAGTTCCATTATCGACGATTAGTGCTGAAAAAATTACAGAAATCAATCCTGACAATAAAACGATTTTAATACATTGTCGTTCAGGAAAAAGATCAAAGGTGGCAGCTAATATTCTTTTAAGTCAAAATTATACTGGTGAAATTTTAGAATTAGACGAAGGCATTAATGCTTGGATGGAGTCTAATCAACCTGTCATATCTAGCATATAAGTGTTTATCTTAGGTCTTTTGGGAGCCTTTATTATGGGCTCAGTTTTATCTTTATTAGGCGCAGGTGGGTCAATCCTCACTATGCCTATTTTGGTCTATTTATTTTCTATACCTGCTTTAGAAGCCACAAGCTATTCATTATTGTTAGTTGGCTTAACTGCTTTAATGGGTTCAATCGGATATTTTCGCCAGGGAACGATCGATATTAAAACAGCAGTTCTCTTTGGTATTCCTTCTATTCTTGGAGTGCTTTTGGCAAGACACTATTTACTTCCATCAATTCCCAATCAATTTGAAGTTGGCATCTTAATTACAAAAGATTTTTTAATTATGTTCATTTTTTCTGTTCTGATGATTATAGCGGCATTGATGATGATCAAAAAAAACAACAATAAGAAAAATGCCAGCCAAAATGCTCCAAAGAATAAATCTATATTAGTGCTACTCGAAGGACTAATTGTGGGAGGCGTTACTGGCTTTGTGGGAGCCGGTGGAGGTTTTTTAATTATTCCTGCACTTGTTTTGCTAGCAGGTTTAGAAATGAAAATAGCGGTTGGAACTTCATTAATTATTATCGCACTTAAATCGATTATTGGTTTTGGAGGAGATTTAATAGGCGGCTTTCAGACAAATTGGTTATTTGTACTCTACGTTATGGTTGCCACTCTTATAGGTGTGATAGTTGGAAACTCTTTATCTAAAAAATTTACAGGAGATCAGCTTAAAAAGTATTTTGGAATAATGGTATTAGTTATTGGATTTTATATTGTCGCTGAACAAATTATTAACCTTTAACTAAAATAATTAGTTGAGATCATATAGTAGACCATATAGCCAGCCAGTCCCACTACCAACACTATTAGAGGTATAGTTGACAGGGTAAAGGCTTCACGAAATTTCTTATTAAAAATAAGTAAGCTTGCAACCAATAGAATTAGTAAAATTACGATTAACCTGATCATTAATTACATTATCTTTATTTTAAAAATTTTTACTATTCTATAACTGCTATTTTCTCTATAAATAAGGATATATGACTACTAAAATTGCAATTGCTGGAGCTAAAGGCAGAATGGGGAAAAATCTGATACGATCAGGTCTAGCAAACCCCCATACAGATGTCGTTGGAATATTTGATATATCTGAAATAGGTAAAGATTTTTTAGATGAAATGGGCTTGCCCCATGAGGTGGCCAATACAAGAGAGACTTCTTTTGAAATTGCTGATGTCATTATTGATTTTACATCTCCCAAAGCATTATTTGCCTTTACTGAAAGTGCTGTAGCAAACAAAACGGGTCTTGTTGTTGGTACAACGGGCTTGGAAGAGCAACATTTCAACCTTCTAAAACAAACTGGAAATTCAACCAATGTTTTTTACGCACCCAATATGAGCTTTGGAGTGAATTCTTTTTTTAGTATTGCCAGAAAGGCAGCATCTTATTTAAAAGATTTTGATATCGAAATCATAGAAACACACCACCGCTTTAAAAAAGACTCACCAAGCGGTACGGCAATTAAATTAGGTGAAGAAATAGCAGAAGAGTTAAATTTTTCTAGAGATCAATTCAACTTTAATCGCCACCAAGATCAACAAGAAAGAAAAAAAGATGAAATTGGTTTTTCTTCTATTCGCGGGGGGAATATTCCAGGGGAGCATACAGTTATTTTTCATGGAGAAAATGAAAGTATTGAATTAACTCATAGAGCTTTTAACAGAGAAATATTTGCTGATGGTGCCATTCATGCTGCAATTTGGCTATCAAAGCAAAACAGTGGTTACTATACTTATAAAGATATGCTCTAAGATAAACGAGACTTATAGCGCTCAATAATTTTTTTTAATTTCAATCGACGTTGGGGACTTAAAAATTTTGCGAATGCATTTTTTTTACCAGCATAATGTACTGTTAAATCATCTTTATTGTTTTTGAGGCTGCTCCAATGCAAATTATAACTTTGATCATCTTCGATTTCCTGATCATTTAATTTTTGGATTTGTAATTCTTCTTGATTAAGAATAATCCTCTCTTTTTTCTTTGTAAAATTGAAGTAAAGATAGGTGCATAAAACAAGAATAAAAAATTCAACAATACCAAATATTAAAATGGGCCATGCCCCAACAATGACAAATCTGACTCCCATAAAAAAAATTAGTCCACCCGTAATAATTAAAAAAAGTATTATCTGTTTGTGATTTAAACTTTTGTTTGGTTTAATATCTAACTGTTTTTTCATCGTGAATACATCAACACTAAATCAAATTTTTTCCAAATTATCAAAAGCTATTCCGACCCCTCAATCTGATCTTCAGTATGTCAATCATTATACTTTGTTAGTAGCAGTGGTACTATCAGCACAGTCTACCGACGCCCAAGTTAACAAAGCGACTAAAGACCTTTTCGCAAAATACGATACTCCAGAAAAAATTCTAAAATTGGGACTTCAGGGAATAATCCCATATGTCAAAAGCATAGGACTATTTAATTCTAAAGCAAAAAATGTCATTGCACTCTCCCAAATACTGGTCGACAAACATAACAGCAAAGTCCCAGAAAGCTTCGATTTGTTATGTGAATTACCAGGAGTAGGAAGGAAAACAGCAAATGTCGTTATGAGCGTTGCTTTTGGTCATACTACCATTGCTGTTGATACCCATGTTTACCGTCTTTCGAGAAGGCTCAATCTCAGTCTAGGAGAGACACCAGATGCTGTTGAAAAAGATCTTATGGATATTGTGCCTGATCAGTACAAAAAGACCGCCCACCATCTTCTCATTCTTCATGGCCGATATACTTGCAAGGCACGAAATCCTGAATGTGAAAAATGTGTAATATCCAAAGAATGCATACATTTTTTGAACGTTAATTATGGAAAAATTAAAAATTTTCTGTAAAACATTGAAGGACCATCCATCATGAGAGCTATAAAAAAAATTCTAATCGCTAATAGAAGTGAAATTGCTATTCGTATTTCAAGAGCGGCCACAGAGCTAGGGTATAAAACTGTTTCTATTTATTCTTATGAAGATCGTTTTGCATTGCACCGTTTTAAAACAGATGAAAGTTATTTGGTCGGATCAGGCTTAGGACCCATTCAAGCTTATCTTGACTATAAGGGTATTGTTCAGATCGCCTTAAACTCTGGATGTGATGCCATTCACCCAGGTTATGGTTTTCTTTCAGAAAACCCAGAGTTCGCGGATGAGTGCGCGAAACACAATATTCTTTTTGTAGGGCCGTCTTCAAAGATTATGCGCTCCTTAGGAAATAAAGTAGAAGCCAAAAAGACTGCTGACAAAGCAAAAGTTCCGACAATTCCTTCCACCGGACCTCTTCCGCGCGATATTAAAAAATGTAAAGCTCTTGCCAAAAAAATTGGTTACCCAATTATGTTGAAAGCATCTTGGGGTGGTGGTGGCAGAGGAATGAGAGTCATCCGTAAAGAAAATGAATTAGAAAATCAAATTAACACAGCTCGTCGTGAAGCAAAAAGTGCCTTTGGTAAGGACGATGTTTTTTTTGAGAAATTAATTGAAAAAGCATTTCATGTGGAAGTCCAAATTATTGGTGATACGCATGGAAATATTGTTCATTTATTTGAAAGAGATTGTTCATTACAGAGAAGACATCAAAAAGTGGTGGAGCGCGCTCCTGCTGCTTATCTAAGTGATAAAGAACGAGAAGCAATTTGCCAAGCCGGTGTTCGCATAGGTAAGCAAGTTGATTACTCATGTGCCGGCACTGTTGAATTTTTAATGGACGCCAAATCCCGAGAATTCTTTTTCATTGAGGTAAACCCTCGTGTTCAAGTTGAGCATACAGTGACCGAAGAAATCACAGGCATTGATATTGTCAAAGCACAATTTCTTTTAGCCTCAGGCGCTAAAATCGGAGATGGAATTTGTGGTGTTCCTGAACAACAAGATATTAAAATGAAAGGGCACGCCATCCAATCGCGTGTTACAACAGAAGACGCAGCAAATGATTTTGCCCCAGATTATGGAAAAATAACCGTTTATCGATCAGCTAGTGGCCACGGTATTCGATTGGATGCTGGGACTGCAGCAACGGGTACTGTTATTACTCCTTATTATGACTCTCTTTTGGTGAAAGTTTCTGCAAAAGGTCAGTCACCTGTTGAAGCGAAACAAAGAATGAATAGAGCTCTCAGTGAGTTTAGAGTTCGAGGCGTTAAGACAAATATTCCCTTTTTATTAAAATTAATTAATCACCCGGGCTTTGATAAATTTGACTACCATACAAAGTTCATTGATAGTGAGAAAAGTTTATTTGAGTTTTCAGGCAGAAAAGATAGAGCTTCTAAGACATTAAACTTCCTGGCCGAAGTAATTGTTAATGGTAATACCGAAGTTGCTAATCGACCTAAATTACGTGAAACAACTCCAGCAAAATTATCTGACTTTGGTATAGCAAAATCAAAAAAAGCACAACAAGCCGTTGGCAAGACTTTTAAACAAATTTTAGATGAGAAGGGCCCAAAAGAAGTTGCCCAAGCAGTTTTAAAAGAAAAAAAATTACTTATTACTGATACAACTTTTAGAGATGCACATCAGTCTTTAATAGCAACTCGCATGAGAACTCAAGATATGTTAGGCATCACTGATTTATATGAAGAGAGATTAAAAAGTTTATTCTCCATTGAGTGTTGGGGTGGGGCTACCTTTGATGTTGCTCTGCGTTTCTTAAAAGAAGATCCTTGGGATCGATTAGAAAAATTAAGAGAGCAAATGCCATCAGCATTACTGCAAATGTTATTCCGTGGGTCTAATGCACTAGGGTATACCAACTATCCTGATAATGTTTTAAGAAGATTTATTCAGTTATCAGCAAAGTCTGGTATCGATGTTTTTAGAATATTTGATGCGCTTAACTGGATTGAGAATATGCAAGTCTCAATCGATGAAGTGTTGAAGTCAGGAAAAATTTGTGAGGCCTCAATCTGTTATTCAGGTGATCTTTCGTCTCCATCTGAAAAAAAATATACCCTAGATTATTACTTAAAAATGGCAGAAAAGCTGGAAAAAATGGGCATTCATTTTCTTGCTATCAAAGATATGGCAGGTTTGTGTAAACCAAAGGCAGCAAAAATTCTTTTCAAAGAACTGAAAAAAAATATCAAAATACCAATTCACTTTCATACTCATGATACGAGTGGCAACGGTGTCGCCACCTTATTAAATGCATCTGATGCTGGAGTAGATATTGTGGATGTTGCTATCGATTCTTGGTCTGGATTTACCTCACAGCCTAGTTTTGGTGCAATGGTTGAGTCCTTAGACGGCAATTCCCGCGATCCTAAAATTTCATCCGCAGTTGTTAGAACAGCTGCAAATTACTGGGAGGGTGTCAGAAAACAATATCAGCCTTTTGAAAGCAAAGTTCGAACCAGTATGTCTGAAGTATATCTGCACCAAATGCCAGGAGGCCAGTACACAAATTTAAGAGAACAAGCTAGGTCTATGGGAATCACTGATGAAAGATGGCCTGAACTTGCATCGATGTATGCCGAAGTAAATAAAATTTTTGGAGATGTAATTAAAGTTACTCCAATTTCAAAAGTTGTAGGTGATATGGCGATCTATATGCTCGCAAACAATATTCAAATCGAAGATGTTCTTGACCCTAAAAAAGATGTTGGTTTTCCAGCCTCTGTCATAGAATTCTTTAGTGGTCGACTAGGTCAACCTTATAAAGGTTTCCCAAAGGCTCTTCAGAAAAAAATACTTAAGGGTAAAAAACCTATTAATTACCGATTTGGTTCTAAGCTAAAATCGTTAAATATTAAAAATAGGACAAAAGAACTAGAGCAAAAATACTCTGAAGTCATTTCTGAAAAAGATACCTTGTCTCAAATTTTCTTTCCTGAAGTTTTCGATGAGTATATGAAACATCGACAAAAATTTGGAAATACTAGTGTGATTCCTACCTCTAACTATTTCTTCGGGATGAATACGGGCGAAGAGATATATGTTTCAATTGAGCCAGGAAAAACTCTTATTATTAGATACTTCACCCTGAGTGAACCAAATGAAAAAGGCTATAGAACTGTTTATTTTGAGCTTAACGGTCAGCCTCGCTCAGTTGATGTTAAAGATAACTCAATAGCTGTTGATGATTTAGCCAAAGAAATGGCCGATCCAAGTAATACAGAACATGTAGCGGCACCTATTCCTGGATTGCTAGTTGATGTTGCTGTTACTGAGGGTATTAAAGTTCAAAAAGGCGCTAAGCTATGCACCATTGAAGCTATGAAAATGGAAACTGTGATTTACGCTGATCAAACAGGAACTGTTGATAAGCTTTGTGTCAAAGCAGGCGAAAACATTGAAGCCCAACAATTATTATTTGTTATAAAATAAATTTCTTCCATCTATATATATGTTAGTTTTGACTTGTGCTTAAAAAAATCGTAACAGCAAAACACCGAGGTTTTTGTGCGGGAGTTGACCGAGCTGTTGAAATTGTTGAGAAAAGTTTAGTTAAATACGGTGCACCAGTCTATGTGCGCCATGAGATTGTCCATAATAAGTTTGTTGTTCATAATTTAAAAGAAAAGGGAGTTATCTTTGTGGAGTCTTTAGATGAAATTCCACAAGGAACCAAACAACCTGTGATCTTTTCAGCTCACGGAGTTGCCAAAAGGGTAATTGAAAAAGCGAAAGATTATAATTTACAATTTTATGATGCTATCTGTCCTCTTGTGAGCAAAATTCATAAAGAAATTATTCTATTAGAAACACAGGGATACCAAATCATTATGATTGGCCATGAAGGTCATCCAGAAGTTGAGGGAACAGCAGGACAACTCCAAGACATCAGTAAGTTAACTCTGGTTCAAGAATTAAATGATGTTGAAAAATTATATTTTCCCTCTGATCAAAAAATAGCTTACATCACTCAAACAACTCTATCTGTATTTGATACACAGGAAATAGTTGATGCTTTAGAAAAGAAGTTCCCTGAAATTTTAGCCCCTAAGAAATCAGATATTTGTTATGCAACTTCAAATCGTCAAACTTCTGTTCAGGAGATAGCCAAAAATGTGGATGCTTTTTTTGTGATTGGTGCTTTTAATAGTTCTAATTCAATTCGTCTTGTTGAGACAGCTAAAAAATTTGGATGCGAAGATAGTGAATTAATTGAAAATATAGATGATTTTGATTATCAAAAATTAAATCAGTATCAATCAATAGGACTGACCGCCAGTGCATCAGCACCAGAGGAACAATTAAATTTATTCATTGATCGAGTAAGAGAGAATTTTAGTCCAGAAGTAATTGATTTTAAAGAAGATGAAAATATTGTCTTCAAAGTACCCAATTTCCTTAATTAAATTTTTTCCTATAAAAAAAATCAATTAAAGTCATGTGGGGTAATGTTAAGGCTGCCAAACCAATAAAAATAGTTTTAATAAAAGACTCGGAAAAAGAAAAATTATCATTCAAATAAATTATGGCGATACAACCGCCAATCCAAGTGATCAGAGTAAAAATTGCTGTCGTGGTAAAGACAAACTTTCTATTTTCTAAATATTTATTTGTATTTTTTAATATTGCATAAACATGCTTAGTCGTATGCACAAAACAAAAATACAATGCAAAGCCCGTTAAAGGATCGAGTTGAGAGACTATAAAAAGAATGGAAATCATCTCTAAAATTCCCCACCTTAGTTTTTTTAAATTAATAGATAGATAGCAATATACCAAAAACAAAATTCCAAATAAGAAATAAGCTAAAAAAAGATATTGCTCAAAAAATATAAAGTTATCATTAGATAAAAATGTAAAAATTTGAAATGACTCCTTAGTATGAAAAAAAATTATTCCAAAAATAATATTGAATCCGTGGGTAAAAGAAATAATCCATTTAAATTGATTCACTTTTAAAAAAGACCAGTCACATAATCCAAAATGAATAACGCTCATGATAATAAATAAAAGCAATGCAATTAAGGGAAACTTAATCCAGAAAAAGATGACTGCTATAGAGATGATGGTGTACCAAAAAGTAAAAGTTAAGAATCTTTTTTTCGATTGATATCCTAATAGAGCTGCGACCGCACCATCAAAAGATCCATGAGGCACTCCGATAAAGGATACCAAACATAAAGCAATTAAAGATATTATACTTAACTCATACATTTTTACTCAAAGTGGAATTGATGAAGCTTTTTAAAAAACCAATCTTTGGCATTGCAAAGATTGTTTTTAATTTAGTTGAAAATTTTGCATTGCCCATCATAAAGGAACCAAATTCCTCTCCGCTCAACTTTTTAGCCATTTTCATAAAAATTTCATCAGATTTACTATTATTTTCAAGGTATTTTACAAATATTTTATCCATCCATTTATCCCAATAAGAGTGATAATCGCTTTTTTCAGAGGTTAATTGTTTTAAGAAAAAGGAAAAAGCATACCCAGAGGATATTTTTGTGGCACCTCCTTTGGCGCCAATCTGGATATAATTATCATCATTCTGTGAATTAACTTCAAACATCGGAAGGACCCCTTGTTCAGTATCAATAATTTCATATTTTTTTATTCCAAGGTTATTTTCAACATAAGTTGAAATTTGATTTTGGTACCATCTTGAATCCAATAAAAATTTCGAGAATACGGTGGACTCTACTAAAAGACGCGTATCATCCAAAGGAAGTAGATATATGAAGTGGAGCCCCTGATCTTGTGTAACACGAAAATCCATTAATCGCGCGTTTTTAATTTGATGCGCCTCTTCGATTGAGATTATATTTCCAATAAAGTGTTGTTTAAGTCCATCATTTTCCATAGCTACTGATCGACTATCATAAATTTTTTTAGAATAAACTTTCTCTTGGTTATCAAGAGTGATTTCAAAAAAATCATTATTTTTTTTAATTTTACTCACATTATTTTCTTTAAACGAAATATTATGAGTCTCTTCTAAACAAAACTTTTTCCAATCTTGATATCGTATTACACAATATGGAGAGATAATACTTTCATGAGTTATTTTTTGTTGCTGGTAATAAAATTCCCATTTGATCCATTGATTTTTTATAAGGTTTTTAAATGGACTCATCCAGTCTGTCATCCAGAATGCAAAAAAATTATCTCTAGGGCTATTGAAGTTTTTATCAATTCCAATAATTGAGCAAGCCTGATTATGATATTTTAATTTATAGGTTCCAAGAGCGCTGGCCCCCATTCCAACAAAGGCAATATCATAAATTTTCATTTTGAAAACTTTCTCTTATTGGTGTGTAGGACCTGTATATCCTTTTTAAAAATATAAATTCAGGTAATGATTTAATTGTGACCCACAGTTTATTAAATTTATTAAGGTAAACTCTTTTATTTGAATATTGATATTGATTACTTTTAATTTTCATACCTATACCCCGATAAATTTTGGCAGCAAAAAAAATTGCCAATCTTGTCTTTATAGGAATATACTTCATCCCGCTAAAACCGTTTTGATAATAAACCTCTGACAAATCAATGAGTTTTTTTATAATTATGCTCATTTGTGACTGAATTTGTTGAATTGAGTTGCTTGTTAGCTGTTCAATGGAAATATCCTTCAACCATTCTTTGGGTAAATAAACACGATTCATGGTTGCATCCTCATAGATATCTCTTGCAATATTAGTCAATTGCATCGCAATACCAAGATCTACGGCATGTTTATTGGCTTCTTTATTATTAACTAAGATCAAAGGTTGCATCATTAATCCGACTGTACCAGCCACTTGGTAGGAATATTCAATTAAATCTCTTTCTGTTTCTATTCTGACTAATTTTTGATCTTTAATTAATCCTTGGATGAGGTCGCCTAAAACTTGAATAGAAATATTATTATTTTTAAAAAACTTATTTATCGGGTGTTCAGCTCTATTACAAATTTGTTCAAATTCCTCTTTTAACTTCTCAGATTGATCAGTGGAGGTTTCGTCTGCTAAATCATCAAAATATCTACATATACTATAGAGTTCAGATGCAGCATCCTTGCTCTTATTAGGTAAAAAAAAACTTGCCCAATAAAAACTTTTACCATGGTTCTCTAGTGATTGAGGATCATAAGAATAGATAGTCAATTTAATTTAGTTGAAAATCTTTTTTAATTAATTTTTCTACAACCTTTGCTGAACAAAGTACACCGGGTATACCGGCACCAGGATGAGACCCAGCTGTTGAAAAATAAAGTTTAGATATTTTTTTATCTTTATTGTGATATCGAAACCAAGCTGATTGTGAAAAAATTGGTGCAATAGAAAAACCAGCTCCGTGCATTGATCTATAGTCATTTTTGAAATCTTTGGGTGTCATCCAAAAATCAGCTTCAATATTTTTATCTAAATCAGGCATGATTGTTTCACTCAGCGCTTTGACTATTTTGTCTTTTAATAAAGGGCCTTCTTTATCCCAATCGACAGGTGCCTGCAGATTGGGTACAGGGCATAACACATAAAAGCTATCCTTTCCAGAAGGTGCAAAGGTTTCATCAGTTGCGGTAGGTCGATGTAAATAAAGAGAAAAATCCTCTGTTAATATTTTATTCTCAAAGATGTCTTTTAATAAATCTTTATACCGTTCTGCCATCCAAATTGTATGGTGCGCTACAGATGGATATTTTTTCTTACTACCAAAAAATAAAACATACAAACCCATCGAGTACTGAGTAAGCTTTTCAGGTTTGATCAGGGGATTTTTTCCATAATTGCCATCAAGCATTTCATTGTAAACTGTTGGCGGGTCCGCATTACAAATAACAGCATCTGCATGTAATTCTTCTCCATTTTTAATTTTTATTCCCACAGCCTTGTCTTTTTCGACTAGTATTTTCTCTACATCTGCATTTTTTTTAATTTCGATACCTGTTTCTCGCATTAATTTTTCTAGTTCATGAACGATCTTTCCTGTGCCCCCCATACAAAAGAATACGCCCCATTTTCTCTCTAAATAATGGATGAGGGCATAAATCGAGGTCGTTGTGAAAGGATTCCCCCCTACTAACAAAGGATGAATAGAAAAGGCTTTTCTTAAATACTCGTTTTTAAGCTTACTATTTACTAGTTGACTGACGGTAAGATAGCTTTTGAGTTTCAATAGCGAGGGTATTTGTTTCACCATCTCCCAAAAAGATGAAAAGGGTTTGTCTGATAATTTCTCAAAACCAATTTGAAAAATATCTTTTGATGTCTTTAAAAGTTTTTCATATCCTTCAACATCTCTTTCATCGAATTTTCTAATTTCAGCATTGGTGTCTTCTATAGAGGGTCGGTAGTCAAATGTCTTGCCATTATGAAAGTAAAATCGATACCAAGGATCTAAGGGAACAAAATTTAGATGATCACTTAACTTTTTTCCATATAGCTCATACAGTTCCTCAAATAAAAAAGGTGCAGTTATTACTGTTGGGCCCGCATCATGACGATACCCTTCTTTTTGAAAAACTCGAGCACGTCCTCCCAAAGTATCTAGTCTTTCAACTAGAGTTACCTTAAAACCAAGCTTATTGAGTCTAAGGGCAGACGCTATACCACCAAAACCAGATCCAATAACTATTGCTTTTTTATTCATCATCTTTGCGATCATAATTGGAACTACGAAAAACTAAAAAAGCGATAAACAACACAGCAAAAACATAAATAATCACTACCAGCGGGCTGTTGACAAAAGCTTCATGCAATTGATCATTAGCACAAATAAAGTCCTTTTTAAAATCACCTGCAGTTTCTGATTGTTGAATTTGTTCGCAAGTTGATTGTGAGTGTTTCATTAAATTAAAGTATTTGCCTTAATTATTCTTAATATGAACATGATAGTAAAATAGCCTGCATTAATCATTAAAATAAAACCAATAAAATAGATAATTTCTTTTGGCAATTGGTCATCAAAAAACTTTACAAAGAAATTTCGTGAAAGAATAATTCCCATCTCTATGTAGAGGATAGAGATAATTACGGCTGTAAAGATCATTAAAGTGAAGGATGAATATTGATAGATAAAGTAGTTCAAAGTGAACAAAACCAGTCCAAATAGAATGATTAGAGAAAAGCCAAAGATATTTAAGGATATATCAAAGGGTATTAATATTTTTAATTTCTCTTTATAGTTTTTTTTTAGAGCGAGTATGGCAATAAGAATTAAAACCTCGATGAAAGTAATGATAATGAGTTTTGAAGTGAGAAGATTAGGATTGAATATCTCTTCCATAAGAAAATATTAGGACAAAAAAAAAGCAGGGTCCGAAGACCCTGCTTTAATAAAATTAATCTAATTAATTAAGCTTTAGATTCTACTGTTGCAACGTTCCAGATGATCACACCGAATGCAATCTTGTTTAGAACGTCAGCAAGGTTATAGATAACGTTTAGAGATTCCATGCTTGCTCCGCCTGTTAAATAACCAAAGAAATATCCTAAAGGATAAATAGCCCAACCAATTGTTACGATCCATCTCATTGTTGAGAAAGCAGATTGAACTGAAGCAGGTGCTTTGTCAGCAGCCATTTTTCCAGCTTCACCAGCAAATACCTCATATAAGATATATGCCCAACCAGCCATACCAACGATGAAACCAGCCCATAGGTTGATGTATCCAGCTTCACCCATATAACCACCAACTAGCATTACTAGTGTACCGATCATAAGTCTCCAGAAGATACCGCCAGAAGCACTTCCGACAGCTCTTAGGATGATGTAGAATTCAACCATCAATAATGGAACAGTGATTAGCCAGTCGATATATCTATAAACTGTTGGTGTATCGCCTGTTGCGATCCATACATCACGCATATAGAAATAGTGAACAGCAGCAACTAAAGTAACTAGACCAGATACTGTTAGTGAAGTTTTCCACTTAGCAGAAACTCTCTGAGTCTCTAAAAAGAAGAATGCTGTTGAAGCGACTAGGGCCATAGAAATCAGCCAAAATGAAATACCAACGAAATCGTCGGATTCTAAGTTCGCAGCTGCGTTAGCGAACTGAGGTAATACCAACAATAGAGATGCTGGTAATAGGGTTTTTTTAAACATAAGAGTACTACTCCTTTTTTTTATTATTCGTACGTACTAGTACTTGTATGTGAATCTTTAGTTAGTAGATGTCACATTGCGACGCAGTATAGAGATAAAAGTTAAAAAAAAAACCTTTTTTGAGATGTTTTTTCCACACTTATATATGTATAATTAAGCCAAAAAATGGCTATATTTCAAGATTCTGTGCTTATGGGGGGGTTCTTCTTCTTCTTATCCACATATTTACTATATTTTTCAACGAAAAAAATTAGCCAATCTCAATTGCCAGAAAAAACTCGCAAAAAACTTAATGTTTTTTGTTTCGTCGTCTTTATTGCAATCGTCATTCTCATATTTGCCTACCATTCATCTCATTATATGAGTAATTTAAATGGCTGATGAGACTTCGTAATAGTTTTCAAGAAAAGCATATCAAAGACTTTTCGAAAAAATTCGATCAGACTCTATTATCACATATTTCAAAACAAGCTTCTGTCGATAAAAGAATTAAACAGTCCATGGTTTATTTTGTCAAAACTGGCGGTAAAAGAATTCGTCCATTTTTAATTACTACAATGGGATCGCTCATTGGTATCAAATCTCAGATTTTAAATGACTTTGCTCTTGCGGTAGAATGTGTGCATTTGCATTCTCTCATTCACGATGACTTGCCCGCGATGGACAACGATGATTATCGAAGAGGCAAACTAACCGTTCATAAAAAATTTGATGAGGCGACCGCTGTTTTAGCAGGTGATATGTTCCAAGTACTTTCCGTTAAAACACTTGTGGACTCAAAGCACCTTTCTGCAAATCAAAAAGTAGAGGCTATTCAAATGCTCTCTAAAGCAAATGGTTTAGAGGGACTTATTGCTGGGCAATCGCTTGATATTTATATGAAAAAAAAATCAAGTGTGAAAGATATCGAAACCATGTACCTATTAAAGACAGGGGCCTTGTTCAGTTTATGCTTTAACTTGTTATTGACTGTGAAAAAACTGAATGCCCAAAAGGCAAAAGATCTGAGAGTTATTGGTGATACGATAGGTAAAATTTTCCAGGTCACTGATGACATGCTAGATCGTTGGGGTGACGAAAAAAAAGTAGGAAAGAAAATCAATAAAGACTCAAAAAAAGCAAACATCGCTTATAAATTCAATCATCAAGATTGCTTGAAATACCTACATCAGATACAAAATAAAAATTATCAATCATTAAAAAAATTTTTTTCCAATAATCAAAAAGGCTTAGTGTATATCTCTGGCTTGGTTGATTTTATTTCTAACCGTGTTAAATAAAATGAATTTAAATTATTACAGATGACCATTACAGAAAAAGAACTTGCCGAAGCTCGTATTAATTGGGGAAAAGGTTTAATTGATATTTCTAGCTCCTATGACCAAGACGGTATTAACAAAGTTAATTCCTTAGCTAGTGGAATTTTAGATAAATTGTACGGTTTCGAATTTGGCCCTATTTTATTTAAACCTACTTTGAGTGGAGGAATTCAGACATTTCGCACAGATAAAGAGGGTACTTTGTCTTATTTTATAGGCCAAAACTCTAAATACTCATCCGATACAGGTTTTGCTTTAAAATCATGGCGGGAGTCAAATTCTGAGACGTCCTCAGTCTTTGTTGAAAATGATATTGCTATGTGGATGGGATGGGTTTCATTGACAAATAAAGACGGCGATGTCGTAAAAGTGGACAAAAGTTGGGGATATAAAAGAAATAAAGATGGAATATTAAAGATTGTTTTACATCATTCCTCTTTGCCCTATCGAACTACATAAAAAAAAGATTTTATTTTGAAACTTTAATTTCGAATTCTATTGGTTTGTTATCAATAGTTAATTCATCATGAAGATTTGTAAATAGTTTTATTTTTATTGAATTTTCTTTTTGATTAAAAAATCTTTTAGGAGCATGAAACCAACTTGAATAAATTCTACTTATTTTGATATCATTAATGAATAGTTGTAGATAACCAGAATTACCATCATTTTTAATTTCTATATCCTCAGGAGATAATTTAAAGTTTTGTAAATCAAAAAATAAATTATACCCATCTATTTTATCACTAGAAACTTCTATATTAATTTTAGGATAGGGCATTTCTGCTTCAATTTTATTTCCCGGATGGTGAGCATTTAAGTTAGATAAAAAAGTAAAGTTTAAAAAAAATATGAAAAATAATTTTATAAACATTTTTCTTCTTCATATTTTTCATAAACACTATTTGTTTCTAAATCATAAATTGTGATATGAATGATTAATTTATTAGAAGTATAATTTTGAATGAAAACTCGACAGCCTCCAGCATTATATCTATGAAACTCAAAAGTTTGTTCTAGTTTTGAAAAATTAAAATCACCATATTGTTCTTGAAGGGTTGCAATTTTTTTTCCTTCAAAAGATTTGATATTGGAAAAATCCTTTATTTTTCTTTCATCTTTTTCTTCAATGACCTGAACTTCTTCTTTTGGTTCATAAATTATCTTTTGTTCAGGCTCTGGGATAATTTCTGGTGAGGCAACAGGGGAGGTCGTTTCACAACTAATGACAAGCACACCCAATAGAAAAAGTATAATAAATCTCATTATTTTAAGAAAATTGCTGAGATCATAGGCTAAAAAATAACCTAAACAATTACAAACATTGTTTGACATATAAAACTAAATTCTATATAAAGAACATAATTTAAATAACAATAAATGAGGATAATATGACTACTACATCTAAACACCCAGAAACACTTGCCCTTCACGGGGGAAGTTATCGTAAAGACCCTACTACTAATGCAGTAGCGGTTCCAATTTATCAAACTACATCATATGAGTTTAATTCCACTGAACATGCTGGCAATTTATTTGCATTGAAGGAACTTGGTAATATTTACACACGTATTATGAATCCTACAAATGCTGTTCTTGAAGAAAGATTAGCTGCCATTGAAGGAGGAGCCGCGGCTCTTGCTCTTAGCTCAGGTCAGGCAGCATCTGCATTCAGTATTCAAAACGTTGCTCAAGCTGGAGATAACATTGTTTGTTCCACAGATATTTATGGGGGAACTTGGAATTTATTTAACAACACTTTAAGAGCGCAAGGCATTGACGTCAGATTTGCTGACCCATCTGATCCTGAAAATTTTAGAAAATTAACAGATGATAAGACCAGAGCTTATTATGCTGAAACTCTTCCTAATCCAAAACTTTCCGTTTTTCCAATTGAAGAAGTAGCTAACATTGGAAGACCGCTCGGAATACCTCTAATTGTAGATAACACTGCTGCACCATTAAGTTGTAAACCTTTTGATTATGGTGCGGCAATCGTCATGCACTCCTTAACTAAGTGGATTGGCGGCCATGGGACATCTATTGGTGGTATTATTATCGATGGCGGTAATTTTGATTGGACTGCAGTGCCAGAGCGTCAACCTTTTTATAACCAACCTGACTCAAGTTATCATGGTGCAGTTTGGGGAGATGTTGTTCCACAAATCTTTGGTGTACAAATTGCGTTTGCTATTCGTGCACGTGTTGTCTTATTAAGAGACTTGGGTGCTGCCATTGCTCCACAAAACTCGTTCAATTTAATTCAAGGACTTGAATCACTTCCTTTAAGAATTAAACAACACAATGCTAATGCATTAGAAGTTGCAGATTTTTTAAAAGGTCATGATCAAGTGTCGAAAGTCACATTCCCTAAATTTGCAGAGGGCAAAGCAAAAGAAAATGCTGATAAATACCTCAATGGCAATTATGGATCAATGATTGGCATTGAAGTGAAAAATGGCGTTGAGGGCGGCAAAGCATTTATTGATGCTCTTCAATTACACTATCACGTGGCTAATATTGGCGATTCTAGAAGCCTTGCCATTCACCCTGCATCAACTACGCACTCACAATTATCTGCAGAAGAGCAATTAAAAGCAGGTGTTACACCTGGCTATGTTCGACTCTGTGTGGGTATCGAGCATGTAGAAGATATCATTGAAGATCTTAAGATCGGACTTGAAGCAGCAAGTAAAGCGACTGCAACAGCAGCTGCATAAATAAAAAAGTTTAGGTAGTACCCTCATTTACCTAAGACCAAGGGCGCAACGTTTTCTTGTTGCGCCCTTTTTTCATTTTAGTTTTAGTTTATAATAATAAGTGTGAGGATTAAGTACGTACAGCCTGAGGTCTGTCCGCAATCGTATAAAAGTATTCTGGGTCAACGCCCTATTTGGGATTGGCGCCATGATAAGCTATTGTGGGTTGATATTTATGAAAATAAAATCATTGAGTCTGATCAAAATAATTCACAAGAAAAACATTACATAGTATCCGAAGGGGTTACTAATATTTTGCTTCAAGATAATGAGAATTATTTGATGAGTTCTTACGACTCTTTATTTTCTCTTCACTCTTCTATTTCTAAAAAAGATTTACTGACAAAAATTCCCTTAGAAAATTCTAATAATCGCATCAACGATGCTGATGTCGACTTAAATGGACAAGTTTGGATTTCAACAATGGATACACAACAAAAATCAGAAACAGGAAAAATTATTTGTCATGATAACACTCTGCAACCTATCTGTTATGACAATTCTTATATTATCTCTAATGGGCCTATCTTTGATTATGAGAGAAATGTGGGATATGTCACAGACTCTATTAAAAGAATTATTTATCGATTTTCCATGTCCAATATTGAAAATAATGGAATTCAAAAACAGGTATTTCTTTCTATGAACAATGTTGATGGAAATCCAGACGGCATGGCCGTTGATAAAAATGGAAACCTTTGGGTAGCCATGTGGGGAAGTGGAAAAGTCTGTTGTTTTGATGCCGAGGGTAACATTAAATTAATTGTTCAACTCCCAGTATCTAAAGTCACTAGCTGTACTTTTGGAGGAACTGACCTTAATGAACTCTATATCACTACAGCCTCGGTAGGATTAAATGATATTGAGTTAGAACGACAACCTCATGCGGGTAAATTATTTAAATTAACCACTCAAGAGCAGGGATACGCATCGAATTGTTATAGATCTGATCACTCTGCGAACTTGTATCATTAGGTATTAATGAAATTTAGCGTCAGTGAAATTAGTGATATTATTGAGTTAGCGTGGGATGATCAGACTGACTTCAGTCATATCACTAAACTTTATAATATCGACGAGGGCGAAGTAAAAAAAATTATGAAAAAAAATATTAAACGCAAAAGTTATGAGATATGGAGAAAGCGCATTGCACAACGAAGTGCACAAAAAACACAATTAAAAGGAAGAGCTCATGGCTAAAGCAGTATTTGGCGCTGGATGTTTCTGGGGAGTAGAAAAAAAATTCTCTGAAGTTAAAGGTGTCACTTCTACCGAGGTAGGATATTCCCAAGGTAAAAATTCTAAAACCAGTTATGAAGAGGTATGTACAGGAACAACAGATCATGTAGAGGTCGTGCTAGTTGAATTCGAAGAAGATCAGGTCTCCTATGAAAACCTCGTTCATTTATTTTACGATTTGCATGATCCTACAACTCTCAATCAACAAGGGCCAGATCGAGGTACCCAATATCGCTCTCTTTTAGGATATTACGATGAAAGCCAAAAAACAGTGGCAGTAACTACAACTGAAAAATTAAATAAAGAAAAATTTGATAATAAAATTACTACAACAATTGAAGAAGTAAAAAATTATTGTCCTGCTGAGGAATACCATCAAAAGTATATTGAAAAAAAATATTCTTTTTTAAATATCTAATTTAAACAGGAGAATAAGGATAAATGATTTTAGGAAATTTTCCTTGTGGTTTTTTTTGATACACATTGTTCAGAAAATAATTTGATTTTAATTCAATAGGACCCATCAATTTTTTTTTAATAAAACTATAGTCTTTTATTTTTTTTAATTTTTCTATCCCGTTACCTATAAGAACATAATCGCTACTTAGAAGCTCAATTAACTGATCATCAATTAAATATGTTTTTGTTTTGCCGATAAGTTTTCCTTGGGGACTTAACTTTTGAATAGCAAGATCTCGTCGATTAGTGTCAATAATACAAAGAATATTTTTTTGATAAGAGTGTTTAATTCCCAGGAAGTAATGTTCAAAAATTTTATAGCTTAATATTTGAACTTTATGGCCAAAGAAAAAACCTTTCATCAGTGCATGACAATTACGAATAGCAGTAAAACGAGCAGGGCCGTTATTTAAATGTAATAAACTAATATTTTTAGGGGTTATTTGAGTTTCAATGAGCATTTTTTGAAGCATCAAAGAGAGATTTTTTTCATGACCAAAGTCATTTTTTTTAAATCCATCCCATAAAATTTTTTTATTTTTAAATAAAGTGATTGAACAGTATGATAGCGAGCTATCAATGCCTAGCTCTAGATTTTTTAGTTGTCTGCTCATAATAGTTGGGCTACTGCCGTTCTCTATTAATCTATCCTACGCAACATCGCTAGAGGATACAATTCCAAATAATATCATTATGTATCATCGCTTTGGCGAAACGAAGTATCCTTCAACAAATATCACCGAAGAACAATTAGACAGTCATTTAAACTATTTAATTGAACAAAATTATCGTTTTATCCAAGCAAGTGATTTGTTGGACCCTAGTCAACTGAATGAAAAAACCATTACTGTTACTATTGATGATGCTTACCTATCTTTTTATGAAGTAGGACTTCCCATATTTGAAAAGTATCAAGTGCCCGTCACATTATTTTTAAATACCGAAAATGTTGGAGGTTTTAATTATATGTCATGGGATCAATTAAGAGATGCTTTAAATAGGGGCGTACAAATTCAAAATCACTCTCATACGCATAGTAGTTTTGCTACTTTAGATGATGAGTCTATTATTAGTGAAATTGAAACTTCACAAAGTCTCATCCTTGCCAACTTAAACATCACTCCAAATTTATTTGCATTCCCTTTTGGCGAAAGTAGTGATGCCGCACAAAAAATTATTGAAACGTATTTTGATGCAGCTTTTGGACAACACTCTGGTGCTTTCTCCATGAATTATCGCTATTATATTCCTCGTTATCCTTTAAATGAAAATTATGGATCCATTGATCGATTAAGAGACATCTCTAAATCTCTACCATTTCAAGCAGCACAACTGCAGCCATCTAATCCTACCCTCAATCCTCCATCGACGAGATTTGTTCTAGATATTGCAGAGGGTGTTAATGGAGTGAACTGTTTTATTAGTGACTTTCAAGGATCGATTGAAAAACAAATGACTGTTCTGGAAAATAAACTCTTAATTGAACTTTCAAGAATGCCAGTATCCGGACGTCTACGCTTTAATTGTACAAAGGTTGATAATGGTATTTTCTGGTATGGTCACCAGTACTTTTTAAATTAATTAATAAGCAAAACGATCGAATTCACGTAACTTATTAGACTCAATAATGAGCTCTAATTTGTCCACATATTCCTGACCAATCTCTGCGTAGGCAGCCAAAAACTTTACTTTTGCACTGATTGGGTCGGTATATTGAACTCTTTCTGCAATTCTTCGCACCACTCGAAAACTGTAATACGCCCGATGTGTGTTGATATTATGCATGTATGCTTGGACACTTCGTTGTAAGTTTTCAAACTTTCTGACAGCATGCGTTTTATCCTCATCACGATCTTCTGGGATAATTCCTTTTTGCTCATTGGTCGTCCATTGACCATACAGCGCATTACCTTCTAGTGCGAAACGAGATTGACCCCAACCACTTTCAACAATTGCTTGGGCCAAAGCTAGGGATACCGGAATAATATTAATGCGTTGTTTTAAATCTCTAAAAAGTTTTAGATCAATTGTACTGTAATCAAGTTTATATTTTACAGCTAAACGCACTGTTTCGTTGACTTCATTTTCATTTAGGGTTTTTCTTAAAAACTTTTTTTCAATATTAATAATCATTTCACGGTCTTCTAATATAAGACGATTGGATTCATGAATAATGGGAAGTGTAATAAGATAAAATAATTTTTTTTTTAATTTTACATCTTGGAGTTGATCAAAATCAGAGGGAAGGCTAGATAAAATTGGCAGATAGTCTAATTCTTGTTCTGTAATGGTAAAAGGATCAAAGTTATTTTTTTTATAATAAATTTCTAATTGCTTCCAACTTTCAAAACCTTTAGCTGATAAAAAAAAAGGACTCAGAAAAAGTCCTAAGAAAAAAATAAAAAATTTAGGCTTCAACGGGGCGAACTTCACGAACTTCTGGAATATAATGTTTTAACATGTTTTCTATTCCCATCTTTAAAGTTGCTGTAGAGCTCGGGCATCCTTGACATGCTCCCTGCATTTGAAGAAATACTATCCCTTCATTGTATTTATCAAAAATAATATCGCCACCATCCATGGCTACCGCGGGTCGTACTTTCGTATCAAGAAGCTCTTTTATCTTTTTGACCACATCACTGTCATTTTCATCATAGGTATGTTCAGTTCGGGGTGCCTGCTCAGAAATGACAGGTTTGTTCATCGTAAAGTGTTCGATGATACATCCAAGAATAGCGGGCTTCATCAGTGTCCACTCGTTAGCTTCCGCTTTTGTAATCGTAATAAAGTCGGATCCAAAAAAGACACTTTCAACACCTTTCACATTAAACAGGTTTTGAGCCAGGGGGGAATTTACTGCTGAGTCTTGATTTTGAAAGAAAATGGTGCCTTCTTTCATTACTTCGCGACCAGGAAGAAACTTTAAAGTTGCCGGATTGGGCGTGGGTTCAGTCTGTACAAACATTATTATTTAATATGTCGATAAATTACGAAAATTCAACTCAAACGGACTTACTTAAATCCGACGATTTTATAAACCTCTTCTATTATGGGGTTAGCGATAGCTGCGGCTTTTTCGGTTCCATCCGCTAAAATCACATTCAGCTCATCTCTGTTATTGAGTAAATTATTAATTTCACCTCTGATGGGGCTGATCACTTGAATAAGACTATCGGCTAAATCTTTTTTTAAAGCGGAGTACTCTTTGCCTGCATAATTACCCAGCACTTGATCTACGGATTGGTTAGTTGTTGCGGATAAAATATTAATCAAATTTAAACATTCTGGTTTGTTTTGAAGATCATCCTTTGAGCTTGGTATTAATTCAGAATCAGATTTTGCTTTTCTAATTTTTGCAGAAATCGTGTCGTCATCATCAGTTAAAAGAATTCGTGAAAAGTCAGATGGATCAGATTTAGACATTTTTTTATTACCATCTCGTAAGCTCATGACTCTGGTGGCACTTCCATAAATTAAAGGTTCTGGCTGGGGAAAGAACTCCACACCAAAATCATTATTAAATTTTTGTGCAATATCTCTAGATAGCTCTAGGTGTTGTTTTTGATCGTCTCCAACAGGAACGTGCGTTGCAAGATATGCCAGAATATCCGCGGCCATCAAATTAGGATAGACCATTAAACCTACACTAACATTTTCTCTATTCTTTCCAGCTTTGTCTTTAAATTGAGTCATGCGATTAAGCCAGCCAATACGACTGACACAATTAAAAACCCAGGCTAACTGAGAGTGAGCAGGAACACTTGATTGTTGAAAAATGATTTGTTTTTTATAATCCACACCTGCTGCAATAAAGGAAGCAAGTACCTCTAAAATATTGGATCGCAATTCTTTTGGATCTTGATCCACAGTTATTGCATGTTGATCTACTACACAATAAACACAATTATATTTATCTTGGAGTTCGACAAAATTTTTAATCGCACCAAGGTAGTTGCCTAAATGCAATGTTCCTGTCGGCTGCACACCTGAAAAAACACGTTCTTGAAATTTAGTCATATTGATTATTTAGAAATTGATATCAGAAATATCTTCTATTTTCGAGTGGGTTCATTGCCCATTCGCCTTCCAGTAATCAAGCGCATTTTTTGAAGAGGGAATTTCTTCTGACTCATAGTGACAAGTTAGTCCTTCACCTAAAATATCATATAAATCAATTGCTTTTTGATGAGCGGGCGAATAAACATAGCCCATCATTGCATCCCTCGACACCCAAGCGGTAAGAGTATGATAATAGCCCTGATGAGTAAATCGCTCAGTATGAATATTTCCAGGGCTTTTTTGAGCTAATTGAAATAAAGGAACAGCGTGGGATAAAAACCGAAATTTTTTAAGAAGGTTTTTAGGCTTGAAGCCAGTGATTGCAATGATCATGATAAAATTTTGAGTAATTGATCTTCTAGGGTTTTGAGGATTTTCGTGTCTTTGATTTTTTTATTTTTTAAATCAGTAATTTGAAAAATATCAAAAACTTTTTCACCGTAGGTAGAAATTTTTGCAGATTGAACACTCATATTTTGATCATGAAATATTTGAAGGATGTCCATTAACAAACCTTGACGATCACCCGATAAAATTTGAAAAGTAGTCACCAATTTACTCATTTGATTATCAATCGTGATGCGAGGTTCAACCTCTACTTTAATTTTAGTTTGGAATAAGGGTTGATACGTCTCTAACTCTTCTTGATTGAGTGAGGAAGTAATATTTTGTATTACTCTTTCTTGTTCATTCTTCTCAACAATTGCTTTTTGTATACTGCTAGTGACCCAAAAGACATCAATGATATCATTATTATTCAGAGAGATAATTCGAGAACCAAGAATATTGATTTGCGAAGAATTAAATCCCGCTACGATATCTTTTAAAACTCCAGAACGATTAGGACATATAACAATAACCGCACCATATTCCTTATTATTGTAATTTAAAAATTTAATCGAGAGTTCTTTTTTGTTTTTTTGATAATCATGGTAAAAACCAAAAATATCTAAAATCATTTTTGAGGAAAAAGCCTCCCAGTATAGATTGGGGAAATATCGTATTGATTTTTTAATAAATACTTTCATTTCTTTGTCAGCTTGCTCCAAAACCATTTTTTTCAGAGACTCTTGAACAGAAGAAGAATAGTTTGCCGTATCAAGTCCACGTTGTAAAAAATCTCTCGCATTAAATAAAAGACTTCTTAAAAGACTTATTCTCCACTCATTGAGAATATTGGGGCCAACGGCTGCGATATCACAAAGAGTGAACAAGAAAAGCGAATTCACCTTTTCTTGGGTATTGGCAATAGCGGTAAAGGAGGCAATGACATCAGGATCTTGAGGATCATTTTTGAAAGCTATATCACTCATCAATAAATGATTTTCAATCAACCACAGTGATAATTCTTGATCATCAACACTTAGAGGTAATCGTTTGAAAATCTTTTGTGTTAATTCTTTTCCATAAATAGAGTGGCTTTTTGGGCCTTTTTTACCTATATCGTGGAATAAGAGAGCGACATGCAAAGCCACTTTTTGGTGAAGACGACTATAAATCTCCTTATAAAAGGATTTCTTTTTTAATTCGTGAAGGTGGTAGAGCGTAAGAAGTAAATGCTCGTCGGTGGTGTAATGATGATAAATATCGAACTGCACCTGACCCCAAACTCGTCCAAACTCAGGAAAGAGCTCATTGAGAACTTTCGTATCATTTAAATTACGAAGGACTTGAATAGGATTTTTTTTTGATGAGATAATATCAACAATTGTTTCATACTGATCAGTAGTCATTGACTTTTTGATTTGTTTTCTTTTTTCTTCAATAGTCTTGAGAAAGCGAGGATGAACAAACAAATTATGCTTTAAAGAAGATTCAAAAACTCCCAGCCAATTTTGAAGTAAATTTTTGGAATTATAATTTTTGAGATGTACAAAACCTTTTTCAATAAAGTATTTCTTATCTAAAGATTTTGTTTTTGCAGGCTTACTTTTATGAATAGTTTTAATAATTAATTCTTCAGGAAGTTTTGAATAGAAAGTATTCAGTAAAGATTCTATTTTTGCAATATTGACGAAAAGATGTTTCATAAATCGCTCCACACCTTTTTCTTTTTGATTATTTCGATACGATAATTTTTTGGAGATTTTTAATTGGTTTTCAATACTTAAACTATCTCCCTTACTATCATTGAATAAATGTATAAAAGCACGCACGGTTAATAAAAATTTCCATGCGCTTCGTAATTCTTTTATTTCTTTGGAAGTAAAAATGTTTATTTGAATTAAATCCTCGAGTTTTAAAATATTAAACATGAAAATAGACACCCAGATAATAGTATGAATATCTCGCAACCCACCAATACCCTCTTTTATTTGTGGTTCTAAGTTGCTTTTAATTCCCAGGTGGTAATCATGACGTTCAACTAGTTCGAGTAATTTCTTTTCACTCAGTTTTAAAGGATTCATTCTTCCTATGAGGATTTTAATAGAACGAACAAACTCTCCATAATAATCCTCATCACCAATTAAATGACGTGACTCAGCAAATTTTGTAACCGTCTTAATATCTTTTTTGGAGTCTATAATTGCCTGTTTTAGGGTTAAAAATGAAATTCCAACCTCAAGACCAACATCCCAAAGACTATTATTCAATGAAGTAATAAAATTTTTAATGTTTTTATTTGCTTTTTTATAAAGGAACAGCAGATCAACATCGCTCTTTGGCGACAAATCATTTCTGCCATAGCCCCCGACAGCAATTAATGCAAAGCCGTCAATTGAATATTCTTTTATAATACCTTGAACTATATCTCTGACAATATCGTCAACTAATTTTGTGTGATGATTATTAAATATGAAGCCATCATTACTTGAAATTAAGTTATCAAATAATTGATCCCGTTCTGTTTTGTATTTTTTTTTAAGTTTTAATGCCTCATTCATTTTAGGTACTTTATTGAAAATATGAAAATATCACATTTATTTAAAGATATAGAATTTGTTTTAATAAAATGTAACAATAATTAAAGAGAAATTAAGGTAAATAAAATGTTCAATCTTAAGAGTAGTAAATTATCATTATTTGGAAGTAGTAAAAACTTAGAAAAAGATATTGATGAGTTTGTAAATATTTTATCTGAAGTAGGACTTTCTTTTAAGTCAATTGTAAAAAGATATCTGTCTCATTCTACTGATGAAAATTTTGAAGCAATGCTAGAAAAGGTTACTGAAATGGAGAGTAGAGCAGATACTATTACCAAACAAATAGAGCATGCTCTATATGAAGAGACTTTAATTCCTGATGCTAGAAGTGATGTTTTGAGATTACTAGAGCACTTAGATGAACTAATAGGTATGTATCAAGGAAATTGTTATCATTTTTCAATTCAGAAGCCAGATTTCCCTGAAGAATTTCATTCTGATTTGATGAGCCTCACAGAAACAGTTGTTGATTGTGTTGAGTCACTATGTTTAACAGTGAGATCTTTCTTTCGAGACGTCAGATCAGTGAGAGATAACGCTCATAAAGTTACATATCATGAAAAAGAGTCTGATATTAAATTTAGCTCGCTGGCTAGAAGGATTTTTAGTTCTAATTTAGAATTAGATCAAAAAATGCACTTAAGATACTTCGTTGAAAAGATTGATCGAATAAGCGATCAGGCTGAGGATATAGCAGACGAATTAATTATATATTCAATTAAACGATCTGTTTAATTATTAACTAATGGAACTAACAATCATCCTATTTTTATTTGGCGGACTATTTTTAGGCTGGTCTCTTGGAGCCAACGATGCAGCTAATGTATTTGGCACTGCGGTTGGAACAAGAATGATCAATTTTAGAACCGCCGCTATTATTTGTAGTATTTTTGTTATTCTTGGATCGGTAATTAGTGGAGCGGGAACAACAGAGACCATTGGTAAACTAGGTGAAATTAATGCTTTGCCCGGAGCCTTTGCATGCTGCATCGCAGCAGGTTTTTCTGTCTATTTAATGACTAAAGCAGGTCTACCTGTATCCACCACTCAAGCTATAGTGGGCGCCATTGTTGGATGGAATCTTTTTACTGGCTCGCAGACTGACTACAGCATCCTGACAACAATCCTTGCGACATGGATTTTATGTCCAATATTAGCGGGATTAATTGCTATTGGTATTTTTTCACTTGTGAAAAAAATTATCATGAACTCTAAAATTCATATCCTTAGATTAGATGCATATACTCGTTTAGCGCTTTTGCTTGCTGGTGCGTTTGGATCGTACAGTCTTGGAGCAAATAACATTGCAAATGTCATGGGAGTATTTGTAAATATTTCTCCCTTTACAGATATTAAGATTACAAGCTATCTAACTTTTACATCAACAGAACAATTATTTTTATTAGGAGGCCTTGCAATTGCGGTTGGTGTTTTTACGTATTCTAAAAAAGTCATGTACACCGTAGGCAATGATTTATTAAAAATTTCTCCACTCTCTGCTTTTGTTATTGTTTTATCGCATTCTATTGTTTTGTTTTTGTTTGCTTCAGAGGGACTCAGTAATTTTTTAACTTCTATGAATTTGCCTTCATTACCATTGGTGCCTGTTTCTAGCTCTCAAGCAATTGTAGGAGGTGTGATTGGAATTGGCTTACTAAAAGGGGGCAAAGAAGTTAAATGGTCAGTAGCAGGAAAGATTTCAATTGGTTGGGTAATCCTGCCTGTTATCACAATGTTTATTGCCATGATGCTTTTATATATTTTAAAACACATGTTTAATCTAAACGTTATTTTTTAAAATTTTTCAGAATTAAAGCTCTTAATTACTAGGTCGATTTATCAGTTGTTTAAAATTATTTATAGATTTAGGATGGCTTACATATTTTAGATTTTAAACATGAATATTAATCATCGAGAATACCCATCTCAAGTTAACAAACCTGTTGTTGTCATTTGTTTAGATGGAAGTCAAAAAGAATATTTAGATACAGCTTCAAATAGTGGACTAACTCCTAACCTTGATCAAATTACTCAAAAAGGAGAATTTATCATTGCACATAGCGCTATTCCTAGCTTCACTAACCCAAATAACATTTCCATTGTTACAGGACAACCAAGTGCCATTCATGGTATTTGCGGTAATTTTTTTTATACACCCTCAACGGGAGAAGAGGTAATGATGAATGATCCTCAATATTTGAGAGCGCCCACTATTTTTGAAAAGTTTTATCAAGGGGGTTCTAAAATTGCTGTGATCACTGCAAAAGATAAATTGCGTAGCCTTTTAGGTAACGGTTTAAAATTCGATGATAATAAAGCTATCTGTTTCTCATCAGAAAAATCTGATCAAGCTACAATGCAACAGAATGGCATTGAGAATGTAAATGAATGGTTGGGGATGCCTGTGCCTGATGTTTATTCGCAAGGCTTATCAGAATTTGTGATGGCGGCTGGAGTTAAAATACTCAAAGAGTTTAAACCTGACATCATGTACTTATCTACTACTGATTTTATTCAACATAAATATGAACCAGGTCATGAAATAGCAAATAAATTTTATCAAATGTTTGATCATTACATTGGTCAACTAAATCAAAATGATATCTCTCTTGTAATTACAGCAGATCATGGAATGAAAGCGAAGACAAATAGTGCCGGAGAGCCTAATGCTATTTTTTTAGAAGACTATCTTCGAGAAAAATTTCCTGAAGAAAATTTCAAAGTTATTTTACCTATTACCGATCCGTATGTGGTCCATCATGGAAGCCTCGGTTCTTTCGCAATGGTATATGTAGAAAACCAATCAATTATTGAAAATGTGGTTGCTGAAATTAAAAAAATCTCAGAGATCGAAGAAGTTTTAAACAAACATGACGCTTGTAAAACTTATCAGCTTCCTGAAGACAGATCTGGTGATATTATTTGTATGAGCTCTGAGTCCTATACCATTGGCAGTTCGATTGAAAAACACGATCTTTCATCCTTAAAAGAACCTTTACGATCGCATGGTGGTTTGCATGAAAGAGAAGTTCCTTTTATTATTAATTCTAAGACGGCAAATTTATCAAGTCAGGGACAACTTTATAACTATGATGCATTTTATTATGCCATTCATGCCGCAAATCAATAATGAATAAAAAAATGTATATCGCAGGTAAAGAAGCTACTGCTGAAAAAACCCTAGACGTCATCAATCCTTACAATAATAAGACAGTTGCAACAGTACCTGCTGCTTCAAAGGAACAAGTAAACCAGGCATTTAAAATAGCTGCTAATTATCAATCCAAACTCACTCGCTATGAGAGACAGCAGATCCTTCAAAAAACGGCAGAACTATTAGTTAAAAATAAAGAAGAGATTTCCGATATCATCACTAGTGAGCTCGGTATTTGTAAACAAGATTCCTTATATGAAGTAGGTAGAGCTTTTGATGTATTCTCTTTAACTTCTCAGTTAGTTACCCAAGATGATGGAGAAATTTTCTCTTGTGATCTAACTCCACATGGAAAAGCTAGAAAAATTTTTACGCATCGCGAGCCGTTAAATACAATTTCTATTATTACCCCGTTTAACCATCCACTAAACACCGTTGCACATAAAATTGCCCCGGCTATTGCAACCAATAATTGCGTAGTTTGTAAACCAACAGAACTAACTCCGCTCACTGCTCTAAAACTTACAGAAATTGTTTATGAAGCGGGATTGCCACCTGAGATGATATCAATGATCACTGGATGGCCGGAAGATATTGGAAGTGAGTTTATCCAAAATCCAGAAATTGATATGATTACCTTTACAGGAAGTGTGGCTGTTGGAAAACATATTGCAAATACCGCAGGTTATAAACGCACGGTATTAGAATTAGGAGGCAATGACCCATTAATTATTTGCAATGATTTAAGCGATGAAGATTTAGTTAAAGCAGCTGAACTAGCTGTCTTAGGAGCCACAAAAAACTCTGGTCAAAGATGTACTGCTGTTAAAAGAATTTTATGTCAGGAAAATGTTGCTGATAAATTTGTTCCTCTAGTTTTAGATAGAGCAAAAAAAATTAAATTTGGTGATCCGCAGAATATGAAAACAGATATGGGAACAGTAGTGAGTGAAGATGCTGCAAAATTATTTGAAGAGCGAGCACTAAAAGCAGCTGAAGATGGAGCTGAGGTACTGTATCAGCCCGAAAGGCAAGGGGCGCTCTTACCTCCCATTGTCTTAGATCATGTTAAGTCAAATAGTGAGCTAGTAGTTGAAGAAACCTTTGGCCCAATTATTCCGATTATAAGAGTATCTAATGATTTAGAAGAGGTAGCTAAAGTTTCTAACTCCACAGCTTTTGGATTATCTTCTGGGGTTTGCACAAATGACCTTAGAACCGCGAACTTTTTTATTAAAAATTTAAAAGTGGGTACAGTAAATATTTGGGAGGTTCCTGGATATCGTATTGAAATGTCCCCATTTGGAGGAATTAAAGACTCCGGACTTGGTTACAAAGAAGGAGCACTAGAGGCTATGAAAAGCTACACTAATTTAAAAACTTATTCTCTTCCGTGGTAATCAGATGACAAGTTCACAATATGAATTAGTGATTGTTGGTGCCGGCGTTGTGGGCATGGGGGCAGCATTAGCAGCACACAAACAGGGGGTTAAAAAAATTCTCATTGTTGATCGCCATCAAGCATGTACGGGTGCATCAATCCGTAATTTTGGGTTTATTACTATTACTGGTCTTCGACAAAAAATAATGCAAGAACGCTCATTACGTTCTAGAGAGATTTGGCTTGATGTGATTAAAAAAGCTAAAATTACTATTAATCACCGTGGCTTATATTTAATTGCTCAACATAAGGAGAGCATCCCAGTTCTTGAAGAATATTTAAAAATAGACCCTCGATCCACAGTGAGACTTCTCTCCAAAAAAGAGATGGAGTCGCAACACCCGCTTTTCAAAAAAAATAAAAACTTTGGGGGCCTGCACAGTACTGATGAAGTTCGAATTGAACCAAGGCTTGCTATTCCTGCCGTAGCAAAATACTTACAATCCCTTGGAATAGATTTTTTATGGAAGGAAGAAGTCTTAGACTTTACTCACCAACAAATTATTTCTCAAAAAAGAAAAATTAAATTTAAAAAATTGATTATGGCTCCAGGTAATCATTTAAAAGGATTGGGGAGGGACCTTTTTGAAAAAAGAAAAATCCAATCGAGTAAGTTGCACATGTTAAGAGTTATGCCAGAAAAAAAATTCAAGCTTCCAGGTGGGATCATGGCAGATTTGACTTTAATGCGATATCCTGGTTATGAAAATTTACCTTCCAAGAAAAAACTCGATAAGGTCATTCATAAAACTTGTCGAGCAGAGTTAGATAACGGGATCCATGTGATTGTCGTGCAAGGTAAAGATGGATCTTTGACAATTGGTGACTCGCATCATTATACCCATGACACTCATTATCCTTTTGAAAATGAAACAGTTGATAACTTAATTTTGAATAAATTTAATCAAATCCTTCCTATTGGTAAGTACAATGTAGTTGAGCGATGGGTCGGAGAATACCCATCTGGTAAAAACGATTATTTAGATCATTGGCTTGATAAAAATATATGTATCGCAAACGTCACGACAGGCATAGGAATGTCCACTGGTTTTGCGTTTGCTGAGGATGTGATAAACAAGCTTTATTAATATGATCCTCTAGTTTATTCGAGATACTCTTTGTCAATATATCTATTCATTCTTATTCTGCTGACAGCAGTTGCCCATACAACATGGAATGTGCTTCTCAAAACATCAGAAAATAAAGTTTTATTTCTCAGAAGCTTTCTTTTAACAGCCAGTTTAGTTTTTATACCCATCCTTTTTTTCATCAGCCCACCTGCTCCTAGCTCTTACAAATTTTTGGCCGCCTCTTTATTTATTCATATTTTCTACAATATTTTTCTTATAAAAATGTATAACCATTCTGAAATTTCATTTTCTTATCCAATAGCTCGAGGAAGCCCAACACTAATACTTTTAGTAGTTTCTCCCCTATTATTGGGAGATCAGATTACTTTTTTAAATGAAATTGGCGCTCTTGTATTAATTTGTGGAATTTTCTTTTTAATTTTCTCTGAGGGTAATTATAAAAAAATAAATTTTAAAGGCTTGGGTTTGTCTCTAATGGTAGCCACTACTATAGTGGTATATACCCTTGTTGATGCAAAGGGAGCTCGATTATCTCAGAACGTAATTGCGTATGGCATGTATATGTTTGCCCTTGAGGGAATTACTTTTAATTTGGCCTATATAGTTTTATTTAAAGATAAAAAAATACCGATGTCCTTTATTCTTAAAGAAAAATATAAAATACTCTTAGCTAGTTTCTTAGTAACTTTTGCTTACCTTCCAATTTTATATGCTTTTACAAAAGTAAATGTCCCTTCTGTGGCAGCACTAAGAGAAATTAGCATTCTATTTACCTCTATTTATGGAGTTTATTTCTTAAAAGAAAAATTTGGTTCAATTAAAGTGATTTCAGCTGTGTTAGTAGTGATAGGCTGTATAATTATCCGCATAGCGGCAAGTTAAATAAATCGCTCTCCAAAATTTTTGTAATTTAATAATTTGGTTACACGATGTTTTATTTTTACAGGCAAGTTTTTATCATTATTCGTATGACGCAAAACTTTTTTTACTTTGGCTTTTAGTGCAGCCTCAATACCAACATCAGAGTCTTCAATAACTAAAACCTCATGGGGTTTGAGGTTTAGCTTTTTTGAACCAATTACATACCCATCTTTGTAAGGCTTATAGGGAATATTACCCGTGCATGAAGTAATATTTCCTTTGAAATAGGAGAAGAGATTATTTTTTTTAAGAATATTGATTATGTAATTTTCATGGGCATTAGAGACAATTCCAATTTTTAAATCAGTACTACGGATAAATTTCTTTAAATGTGGGTAAATCATCGGACTGTGTTCTTTAAATGTTTTTTTTAGTAGCTGTTGATAAGTTTTCATTATCTCAGAAAGATCGTATTTCTTGTCTGTGATCAAGGTTTGAAAAAGATGCTCTGAAATAATCCCTATTGTTGATTTTTGTTTAATACTTTTATCATAAGCTATATTCATCTTTTTTAACGTTGATATAGCTGAAGAAAACCAAAGTTTCTCTGAATCGGCAATAACTCCATCAAAATCAAACAATATTCCCTTAATTTTCTTCATAAAAAATTTTCCTTCAAATTGTAAAAAAATAGAAAAGTCAATCTTAATAAATGTTTAACATAAGGCTGATACGATTATAAGATAAATTATTATTATTAAGGAGGAATGTAATGATCAAAGTTAAATCATTATTCTTGATGCTATGTGTCTTTCTATTCGGTTCCGTATCCGTAATGGCGAAAACACAACTTACTGTTTACACAGCAGTTGAAGCAGAAGATCTAAAAAAGTATGCAGCAACATTCAATGAGGACCACCCCGATATTGAAATTAATTGGGTTCGTGACTCAACTGGTATTGTTACTGCAAAACTGATTGCTGAAAAAGATAATCCACAAGCTGATATTGTTTGGGGACTAGCCGCAACCAGTCTTATGCTTTTAAAAGAAGAGGGAATGCTAGAAGCATATTCTCCAAAAGGCATAGATGATCTTGATCCTAAGTTTAGAGACTCAGCTAATCCAGCAACATGGACAGGTATGGATGCTTGGGTTGCAGCTGTATGTTTTAATACAGTTGAGGGAGAAAAGAATGGACTTCCTATGCCAAGTTCTTGGCAAGACCTAACAGATCCTGTTTACAAAGGTCACATTAACATGCCAAACCCAAATTCATCAGGAACTGGTTTCTTAGATGTTTCAAGTTGGCTCCAGCTATTTGGTGAAGATGGTGGTTGGGCATACATGGATGCTTTACACGCTAACATCAATAATTACACCCACTCCGGATCAAAGCCTTGTAAGCAAGCTGCTGCAGGTGAGGTTCCAATCGGTGTTTCCTTTGCTTTTAGAGGTGCTAAATCTAAAGCTGCAGGCGCTCCAATTGAAATTATTGTTCCATCAGAAGGTGTTGGATGGGATATGGAAGCAACAGCAATTATCAAAGGAACTAAAAACCTAGAAGCAGCAAAAACATTAGCTGATTGGTCTATTAGCTTAAAAGCTAATCAGATGTACAATGATGCTTATGCTGTGGTTGGTATTCCTGGTATTGCTAAGCCAGTGGAGCATTTTCCTGAAAATCTAGTTGACAGTATGATCGACAATGATTTTGAATTTGCGGCTTCAAATAGATCAAGAATTTTAGAGGAATGGCAAAATCGCTATGACTCTAAATCTGAGCCAAAATAATAAAAATAAAACTTCTTGCTAAGCTTATATCTATAAGCTTAGCATAAGGGACTATGTCAGAATATTTAACAGTATCGAATATCAGTAAATCGTTCGGCTCTTTTCAAGCCTTAAAAGAAGCATCTTTTTGTGTCAATGAAGGAGAGTTGGTTTGTATTCTTGGCCCTTCGGGATGTGGAAAAACGACTTTGCTACGTGTTATAGCCGGGTTAGAAGAACAGAGTTCAGGAGAAATCGTCCAAAAAGGCGTCACCATATCTAACCTTCCCCCAGATCAAAGAGATTTTGGAATCGTCTTTCAGTCTTATGCGCTTTTTCCTAATTTAACGATTAAAAAGAATATTATATTTGGGTTACAAACCCGCAAACAAAGTTCAGAAATAATTGAGAATAGACTTAATGAACTATTATCGTTGATCGGTTTAGAGTCTCACAAAAATAAGTATCCAGCACAACTTTCAGGAGGAGAACAACAAAGAGTAGCTCTTGCAAGGGCGTTGGCACCATCGCCCGGACTTTTATTACTTGATGAACCTTTATCTGCTTTGGATGCAAAAGTTAGACAATTTTTAAGATTAGAAATTAAAAACCTTCAAAAAAAATTAGGCGTTACGACGATTATGGTTACTCATGATCAAGAGGAAGCATTGTCAATGGCCGACCGTATAATTCTAATGAATAAAGGCGTGATCGAACAAATTGGCACCCCTCAAGAACTTTACTCCAAACCTGATACCAGTTTTACGGCTGACTTTATTGGGAAAACAAATTTAATTTCTGCAAAAAAAGTATCTGAGAATAAAATCAAAATGCTTGGGCAAGAGTTTAATTGCAGTGAACCTTTGATGAGTGAAGAGATAACTGTTGCTATACGCCCAGAAGATATCAAAATTTCAAAACAAGAGAGTGACCCCAATACAATTCAGGGTAGGGTATTGGAAATAGAATTTTTAGGCTCTTATTCTATTGGTCAAGTTGAAGTGCAATACAATGATCAAAAAGAAATTCTGATATGTCATTTGCCCATTGACAATAACGAACAAAGCTCAATTGCTAAAAACTCACAAATTTCTTTTTCCCTTAATCCAAATTCTTTGAAAATTGTCTCTAGTTAGTAATTGGGAATGAAAAAAAGTAAAGACGATTATTTAACCGTTTTTTTTATTGGAATTGCAGCTACTTATATCTTGGTGTCCTTGGCTCTGCCAATGTATGCAATCTTATCTAAAAGTATTGAGAACAAAGATGGTATTTTTATTGGATTAGATAATTATAAATACTACTTTTCCAACCCTTCACTTTTTTATTCGATTTATAACAGTTTATACGTCTCCATTATTTCTACAATTATTTCAGTGAGCTTATCGTTCATGTTTGCTTTTGCATTAACCCGTAGCTGCATGGTTGCTAAACCTTTTTTCCGCTCTATTGCAATGATCCCCATACTTTTACCCTCCTTATTGGCTGGAATAGCTTTAATTTATTTATTTGGTAATCAAGGAATATTTAAGGAGCTATTGATGGGAAGAAGTATTTATGGGCCTATTGGGATTATCATGGCTGAAGTATTTTATACATTTCCCCATGCCTTATTAATTATTATCACTGCTTTATCAATCGCTGATGCAAGATTGTACGAAGCGGCAACCGTATTGCGCGCAGGCCCAATCAAAACATTTTTTACAGTCACTATTCCCTCAGCAAAATATGGATTAATGAGTGCCTGTTTTGTGGTGTTCACACTTGTAATAACTGACTTCGGTATCCCCAAGGTTGTGGGCGGACAATATAATGTTTTAGCAATTGATGTTTATAAACAGGTCATTGGACAACAAAATTTTGAAATGGGAGCAGTAGTAAGTGTTGTTCTTTTAATTCCAGCTATGCTCGCTTTTATTGTTGATAGAATTGTACAAAAAAAACAAGTTTCTATTTTGACAGCTCGCTCTGTTGTATATCAGCCAAAGAAAAACAAAGTGCTAGATACTATTATGCTTGCATACTGCACAATTATTTCACTTTGCATTTTGACAGTTGTTGGAATGTGTCTATACGCAAGTTTAATTAAATTCTGGCCTTACAACCTTTCATTGTCATTGAATAATTATCAATTTGATTTGATGGATGGGGGAGGTTGGGACTCTTATTATAATTCTATTAAAATGGCTTCTTATGCCGCTTTATTTGGCACCATTATTGTGTTTACCACAGCTTACTTTGTTGAAAAAGCACGATCATTTAAATCTGCGAGAACAATGATGCATTTACTTTCCATGATGCCTATGGCCATACCCGGAATGGTTTTAGGATTAGCTTACATATTCTTTTTTAATAATCCCAATAACCCATTTAATTTTATTTATGGAACGATGGCCATATTAGTGATTTGTACTATTACTCACTTTTATACTGTTTCTCATTTAACAGCGCTCACGGCATTAAAGCAAATCGACAATGAATTTGAGAGCGTCGCCTCTTCTTTAAAGCAGCCTTTTTATAAAATGTTTTTTTCGGTCACGGTTCCAATAAGTCTTCCTGCAATATTTGAAATTGGCATTTATTTCTTTGTTAATGCAATGACCACCGTATCAGCAGTCGTTTTTATCTATGGACCTAAAACTACCTTGGCATCTGTAGCAGTGCTTAATATGGATGATGCGGGAGATATCGCCCCCGCTGCTGCAATGGGAATGATGATCTTCTTCACAAATGCTGCTGTGAGGATTGCTTATGTAGTTTTCACAAAAAATATCCTATCGCGATTTCAAAATTGGAGGTTTAAAACAGCTTAAAGAAATTTCTTCTTCTTTAATCTATTCTTTCTTTAGAATTTTTTGATGTTTGTAAAAAAAAATATTTTTATTCTTTTATTTTTTCTTCTCAGCAACTTATCGTTATTCTTCTTTTTTGAAATAAATACTATTTTAGTTATATATTTCTTTGAAATATTAACAGTTTTCACTTTTTTCAAACTATATAGACAAAATAAAATTGAAAATAATGGTATAGATCAATCCGATACTCACCCTAAAAACTCAGAGGAAGAGATCCTATTAAATTTTTTAAATCAATTTTCATTTCCAGTTTTTATTTTGAATGAAAATTTTGTCATTAGTCATCAAAATGTAGATGCTAAAGAAAATTTTGGTGCCAATGATAACAAGGATATCATTTCAGTAATTCGTGATTATGATTTTATTTCTCAATTCGAAAAATATAAAAAAAATAATAATTACAATAATTTTAATTGGAACAAGCCGCTTCCTGATAATCAATATTTTAAAACTGAAATTTTTAAAGTCTCAAAGTTTTATATTATAACAATAGTTGATATTACTTTTGATAAACTAAAAGATGAACAATACAGTGAGAACTTAATGAGCTTAACGCACGAATTAAAAACACCTTTATCTGTAATAATTGGATATCTAGAGACAATAAATTTAAATAATCTCTCAAACAAAGAAAATCAAAATTACTTAGATATTATTAATGCTAAAACTTTTCAAATAAGAGATTTGATAGACCAAACACTAAAGTTGGCCGAAATTGAATCTCTATCAATTCAGAAAATAAGTAATGATTTGCATTCCCTACTAGAAAAATCATTGGACAACTACTCAATTTTGTTCAAGAAGAAAGGTATTCAACTCCATATCGATATCTTAGCTTCAAGAGAAATATTCTTTGATTTCACTCCAAATGACTTTGATTTTGTTTTAAATAATCTTCTATCGAATGCATTGAAGTACACTCCTGCTGGGAAAAATGTATATGTTACAGCAAAGACACAAGATAATAAGACATCTATCATTATTAAAGATGAAGGCATCGGCATTTCTCAAACCGATCTAAACAAAATTACGACTAAGTTTTTTAGAGCCGATCAAAGTAGAAATAGTGAGACAGGCGGGCATGGCCTGGGTCTTGCAATAGTTGATAAATTGCTCTCAAAAAATGGACATAAACTTGAATTTTCAAGTGTTTTGGGTGAGGGATCCACCTTTAAGATAGATCTTCTTTTGTCATAAATCTTTCATATTTCTTTAATATTTTATTTATTTAACCAAAGTAATTTTTTTTAAAATATTAAATCAAAGGAAAATAAGAATGAAAAAATCATTTGTAACACTGCTAGCTTTTGTTGCTTCAACACTTTTTTCTGTTGAATCTTTTGCAAGAGATCAAATAAATATAGTAGGCTCATCTACCGTTTACCCATATGGAACTGTAAACGCTCAAAGACTTGGTGAATCAGGATTTAAAACTCCTACATACAATCCAACAGGAACTGGTGGTGGAATGAAATTATTCTGCGCTGGTGTTGGTGTTGAGCATCCAGATATCACAGGTGCTTCAAGAAACATGAAGTCCAAAGAAGCAAAGCTTTGTTTGGAAAATGGCGTAACAAATGTGATCGAAGTAATGTGGGCTAACGACGGAATTACATTTTCTCATTCAAACACAGCTGAGGATTTTGCCCTAACAAGAAACGATATTTGGAAAGCAATGTCAGCACATGTTGTCGTTGACGGCGAAGTTGTTGAGAACCCATATACATCATGGAATGAAATTAGAGACGATCTTCCAGATTACAAAATTGAGGTATTAGTTGCTCCTCCATCATCAGGAACAAGAGATGCATTCGATGGTGGCGTTATGGAAAAAGGATGTGATCTTCCTGAAGAAATGGAAGATGATTGTGTTCTTTATAGAGAAGATGGAAGAATTATCGAAATGGGCGAAAATGATACTCTAATCGCGCAAAAATTATCTGAAGACAACCAGCGCTTTGGTTACTTCGGTTATTCTTATCTAAAAGATAATGGCGACAAGTTAAAAGCAGCAAGTGTAGAGGGTGTATTACCATCTGGTGAAACAATCGCTTCTTATGAGTATCCTATGGCGAGACCATTATTCATTTACTTAAAAGCTGACCACATAGGTGTCGTACCTGGTATCCAAGAATTTGCACAAATGATGGTAAGTGATGATGCTATTGGTGATAACGGTTACTTAACAAAAATTGGCGCCGCTCCTATGGTTCCTGAGTTAATCTCTAGAGTTAAGAACGTTACTGATAATTTAGACCCAATGGGCTTTAGCATCGAAGCATGCGCAAATAAAGAACACCCATTAAAAGATGCAGGCTACGCTTTCTCAGGAAAGCTTTGCCCATAATCTCACAAACATTTATTCACACAAGGGGCAGATTTTCTGCCCCTTTTTTTTGTAAAATCTATAAACTTCGCAATAAATAAATGGTCTATTTTGCTCTTCTTCTCCTTTTTATAATTTCATATAGTTTTTATTATTTTGGAAAAAGCAGGGCACTGAAATTAAAATTTAATGGCAACCAAAAATTAGCATCCTTGCCAGACTACTACGGTTACTTTTTAGTGCTTGTAGTTTTTTTACCTTCACTGCTCATTTGGTTTATCCTCCTTTTATATAAATCTAATTTTCAAGAAATATATGTGATGTCTCCATCACTGTTCCCAGACATTGCAAAGTGGAGTGATGCAAAGTTTGGATTAATTATGAACAAAATTTCTAATCTTGCCTTGATTGTAAATATCCCAGAGGCAGATTTATTAAAAGGTCAAACTTCATTATTGAATATGTCCTCAGAGAGTGAATTAATTGCAGCTAAGAATCTTGCTTCATTTGACAATATTTACGATTGGTCAATTGTTATTGTCTTTATCTTACTTCCAGTCATTTTAGGTCTCTCTGTTTCACGGTTTATCAATCAAAAATTGAACGTGCAGCCCATCGTCGAAAAAATTATTATCAATATAATTCGTTTAAGCTCTTTAGTTGCTATTTTGGTTACTTTTGGAATATTTTTTTCTTTGATTTTTGAAGCAATAAAATTTTTCCAATACGTCAATTTATTTGATTTCTTTTTTAATACAGCTTGGAATCCTAATCGTGCTTGGGTGATTAGTAGTGGAGAAACGGTTGACCCAGAAATTTTAAAAGATGCATTTGGATGGGTGCCTTTACTTACAGGCACGTTACTGGTGGGATCTGTTGCTATGTTTGTAGCTATACCTTTAGGACTTGCTTCAGCTATTTATCTTGCTGAATATGCATCTACTAAAGTCAGAGATATTGCTAAACCAATCATTGAGATATTGGCCGGAATTCCTACTGTTGTTTATGGTTTTTTTGCTGCTTTAACCTTGGCCCCAATGTTAAAAAATTTTGGTGACTCTGTTGGAATAGACATATCCGCAGAGAGCGCCTTAGCTGCTGGACTTGCAATGGGCGTAATGATTATACCTTTTGTATCATCACTTAGCGATGATGTGATCAGATCTGTTCCTAATTCTCTTCGAGATGGATCCTATGCTTTGGGCGCCACAAAATCTGAGACGATAAAAAAAGTTATTTTGCCTGCTGCGCTTCCAGGTATTATGGGCTCCTTTTTATTGGCTATTTCTAGAGCTATTGGCGAGACCATGATTGTTGTGATGGCTGCAAGTTTACGAGCCAACTTGACGTTCAACCCACTGGAGCCAGCCACAACTATTACGACACAAATTGTTACGGCTTTGATTGGCGATGTAGAATTTGAAAATCCCAAAACTTTAGTTGCCTTTGCTCTAGGTTTATCTTTATTTGTGATGACATTAATTCTTAACATCATTGCCATAACTATTGTAAGAAAGTATCGAGAAAAATATGACTAACATTAAGAAACGATTAAAGGCTGAGAGACGATTTAAATTCTATGGACAATTAGGAGTTTTTCTCTCGCTGCTTTTTGTAACGCTGTTAATGTTAAAAATTTTTACTACTGGTAGTGGAGCATTTTTTAGAACCACTATAGAGGCTGATGTTTTTTTTGATCCAGCTATCATGAAGGTTGATAAAAACTCTTCAGATAAAGAAATTGAAAGAGCATCTTTCGAGGCTTTAGCTGATAGTGTGGTAAATAACAATTTCAAAAATTTGAGCGAAGATGAATTTATCAAAGTTAGAGAAATGTTCACTCGTCGATTTGATTATCAACTTAGAGATTATTTTTTGAATAATAAAAATGATTTTAACAAAACTGTGAAAATGAACATCACAGCTTCCTCGGATCTTGACCAAATTGTAAAAGGTAACTATCCAAGAAATGTTCCTGAGTCACAAAGAAAAATAAATGACTATCAATTGGCCATCTTAGATGATTTAACTCAACAAGATCGAATTGGTTCGACTTTTAACTTTTGGTTTTTTACGAATGGAGATTCAAGAGATCCAGAAACGGCAGGTATCTGGGGAGCAATCATGGGCTCTTTTTATGCTTTAATGGTTTGTTTGGCCTTTGCGTTTCCGATAGGTCTTTTTGCTTCAGTCTATTTAGAGGAGTATACAAAACCAGGTAAAATTACTGATTTAATTGAAGTAAATATTAATAATCTTGCAGCAGTTCCATCAATAGTTTTTGGACTACTTGGACTGGGAATGTTAATTGGAGTATTTAATATGCCATTTCAGGTCCCTCTCGTGGGAGGATTGACACTGGGATTCATGACACTGCCAACGATTATTATTGCTTGTCGTTCTTCATTAAGAGCAGTGCCGCCGTCAATTAGGCACGGCGCATTAGCCCTAGGGGCAACTAAGACACAAACAACTTTCCACCACGTGGTTCCACTCGCTCTTCCTGGAACATTAACAGGAACTATTATTGGAATGGCTCAAGCCCTAGGTGAAACCGCCCCTTTGTTAATGGTTGGGATGGTCGCATTTGTAATGGAAATTCCTGGAGGCCCTTTAGACCCTGCAACAGGCCTTCCCTCCCAAATTTATCTTTGGTCTGAAAGTGCCGAGAGAGGTTTTATTGAGAAAACGTCAGCGGGTATAATGCTGCTGCTACTTTTTCTTATTGTAATGAATTTAACTGCTGTTTTAATAAGAAGAAAGGTTGAAGTTAAATGGTAGATAACAATATCGATTTTGCACTAAAGACTAATAATGTTTATGTGCATTACGGGAATAAGATGGCCATTAATAACGTATCGCTCGATTTTCCTAAAAATGAGGTAACATCCTTGATTGGCCCTTCAGGTTGCGGAAAGTCTACTTTTTTAAGATGTCTTAATAGAATGAACGATGTGATTGATAACTGTAAGGTTGAGGGATCATTTATTATGAATAATACAATTGATATTTACAGCAATGATTTACCAATTGAAAGTTTAAGAGAAAAAATCGGAATGGTTTTTCAAAAACCAAACCCTTTCCCAAAAAGTATTTATGAAAATGTCGCTTATGGTCCTAAGATTCATGGAATTACTTCCTCCAAAAGCGAATTAGATGACGTGGTTAAAGAGTCTCTAAACCGTGCTGGTCTTTATGAAGAGGTTAAAGATAGACTAGATGATGTTGCTACTGGTTTGTCTGGCGGACAACAACAAAGACTTTGTATCGCTAGGGCAATATCTATCAAACCTGAAATAATTTTAATGGATGAACCATGTTCGGCTCTAGATCCTATTGCGACTGCTAAGATTGAACAGTTAATTAATGAATTAAAACAAAACTATACTATCATAATTGTAACTCATTCAATGGCACAAGCATCAAGAGTTTCATATAAAACAGCTTTTTTTCACCTTGGAAATTTAGTTGAATATGGAGATACTTCTAAAATTTTTACGAAACCAGATAATCAAAAAACGAATGACTACATAACAGGGAGGTTCGGCTAATTATGCAACATACAGATAAAAATTATGAAAAGCAGATTAACTCAATTAATGAACAGCTAGTTAAGATGGGATCAATTTTAGAACAGCAGTTTAGCGATGCTCTAAAAGTTGTTGCTTCAAGAGACCAAAATTTAGCAAATACCGTCATTGAAAAAGATAACTTAATAAATCAACTAAATCACGAAATTAGTGATTTAGTTTTTCAAATTATTGCAATGAGACAGCCGATGGCAGATGATCTAAGATTTTTATTTTGTTCAATTAAAATTATCAGAGATTTGGAAAGAATAGGTGACCATTTAACTACAGTCGCAAAAAAAGGTTATAGAGTAAGTACTAACATTCCTGACCAATTAATTGAAAAACTTGAGGTATTAGGTGGGAAAGCATCTGTGATGACCCATGATGCATTAAATTGTTTGTTTGATAGAAAACTGGCAGATGCTGATAAAATAGCCGAACGAGATAATATTATTGATGATTTACATGGTAGTTTTATCAAAGACGTCCTCTCTTATATGAAAGAGCACGATGATTTTATTCCAGACTCTTTAGCTTTAATCCAGATTTCAAAAGGTATTGAGCGTATTGGAGATTATGTAACCAACATTATGGAAGAAGTACATTTCTTAATTGAAGGTAAGTACAATAATTCTTAAAAAAAATTGTTTCCTAAAATATTAGTAGTCGAAGATGATAAGTCTATTTCAGACCTTATTTCTTTGCATTTAAAAAAAAATAATTTCGAATACTTAGTTGTTCATAATGGAGAAGACGCATTATCCCATCTTGATACCTTTATGCCAGATTTCGTTATTTTGGATTGGATGATACCAGGCCTTTCCGGCCTAGAGGTTCTTAGAAGAATTCGAAATAAGCAAGAATATAAAAACTTACCTATATTAATGCTTACAGCCAAAAACTCTGAACAAGATAAGATCATTAGTTTTGAAAGTGGATTAGATGATTATATTACTAAGCCTTTTTTACCAAGCGAACTAATTGCGAGAGTGAAAGCAATTTTAAAAAGAACTAGTCAGTCAAATCAGGATCAAGACAATCTTATTTTTAATGAAATTAAAATAAATACTGTTCAAAAAAAAGCTTACAGAGGAGATAGGCGACTTAACCTTGGCCCCACAGAATTTAATATTTTATTTTTCCTCCTAAAGAATAAACAAAGAGTATTCTCTCGAGAGCAGATATTAAATAAGATTTGGCCTAATCAAGTCAATGTGGAGTTAAGAACAGTTGATGTCCATATTCGCAGACTTCGAAAAGAACTAAATCAAAATGAAGAGAAAGACATAATTCGCACAGTTAGGTCGGCTGGTTATTCTCTAGATTTTGATGAATAATAAAAAAAAAATTTTAGTCCTTTGTACAGGTAACTCTTGTCGTTCAATTATGGCAGAAGGGCTAATCAATCATTTTGGTAAAGATGATTTTCAAGCCTTTAGTGCTGGAAGTAAACCGACAGGCTATGTTCATCCAATGAGCATAAAAACTTTAAAAAAATCAGGTATTTTTAAAACAGATTACAAAAGTCAATCTTGGGATGAATTCCGTGATATAAATTTTGATTTAGTGATCACGGTTTGTGATAATGCTGCAGGTGAATCTTGTCCTGTTTATTTGAGCAGTGCCCCTAAAGTGCATTGGGGCGTTGAAGATCCAGCTAAGTTTAAGGGGAGTGAAGAAGAAATTGAAAATGAATTTCAGCGAATTTTCACAATTCTTGCGAAACGAACCCACGCAATGGTTGAAAAATATAGCGATACCAAAATGTTTCAAATAGAAGAACTAAACCTAATTGGAAATTTAGTTTAAAAATACCTCTTTTAAGTTTTTGAAGAAGTTAAGATTTTTTCTCAAATACTAGCTTATAGATTTTGTAAGCAATACCTAGTCCTATGACTTGAGACCCAATGAATAAGAGGATAGTGGAGGGATGGATACCAGTAAAAGACTCCGTAAGCATTCTTGAAATGGTGACTGCAGGGTTTGCAAAACTAGTAGAAGAAGTAAAAATGAGAGCGGCGCATATGTATATTCCTACATTAAAAGCCACGATATTTTTCCCGTCTGCTCTAGATAGCAAGATAACCATGAGTAATCCAAAAGTAGCAAAGATTTCTGAGATATAAATATTATGTCCACTCCTAATATTGGAAGAGATGTCAATCACATTAAGTCCAAAGAGAAAGTTTGCAAACATCGTGCCTAGGATGGCAGCTACACACTGAATGACTATGTAGATCACTAAATCTTTAGAGGATAATTCTCTCTTAAAAAAAAATAATAAAGAGACAATAGGATTAAAGTGAGCACCAGAGTAGGTTGCAAATATTCGAATTAAAAAAATAAGAGTAAATCCAATAACTATTGCATGACTAAAAAGAATAACCATTTGATCATCTGTATATTGTTGACCAGCAATTCCTGACCCCACAATACTTAATAAGAGGATAAAGGTGCCTAAAAACTCAGATACGTACTTTTGCATTTTAATCTGCCACTCTAAATTAATTTTCACAAATAAATTATGAATTTTTAGTTACATACATCGATTCCTTATCTAGTTCTAAAGATGCAGGGTTTCATGTATTGAAGTAACGATCTAAAAGGGAATATCAGTTTAAAAATAATTTACTAATATCTAACAAAACTACTGCGCCATAGGCAACTAAAGCTAAAAAAATTGCAGCTGATCCTAAATCTTTAGCTTTTTTTATTTTATTTGACCTATCCATTGTGATCTTATCGCAGGTGTATTCAATTCCTGTATTAAGAGCCTCAATGCTTAAGATTAATAAAGGCAATACTACAAGCCAAATGATCATATTCAAATCAGGTTGCATCAAAAAAATATATAGAATTGAAAAAATAACTAGTAGGAGTTCACGTCTCGCTGCTTTTTCTTCAAATAAAATTTTTAATCCATCAATAGAACACCAAAAAGCATCGAGGATATTTTTATTTTTGTGATCCATGGTTATTTAATAAATGCGCTTTATTCTTGCTGGTCGATAGTTTTGAAAATCTATTTCATCTAACCGAGAATAAAACGTGTTTACTTTCTTTTGGTGATCATCCAGTTTGATGGTAATGGAGTCTTTAAGAGTTGCTATTTCTTCTTTTAATGAGTGGATTTCATTTTGAAATGAATGCAACTCGGGTTCGACATTGAGCCCATTAAATTGTTTGTTGATTTGTTGTAAATTTAAATCGTGTTGAAAAATTTGAGCATACTGTTTTACTTGATCTTTAATTTTTAAAACGGTTTTTTCAAAAAGATTAAGTTTTTTCTCAATTCTTTTAAGTTTCTTTTCTTGTTCAAGTTGACGTTTTTTTAATTTTTTGCCGAGAATAACTTGGGGAGCGATGGATTTCTTTACAACAGATTTTAGCGAATCTTTGTTCAAATCTAATTTTATTTTAAAGGAAAAAGATACAGCGATGTATGAAAATTTTGTTAAATTATTTCTTCTTCTTTTTATCTTTTAATTTTTTTTCTACGCGCCAACGCAAATTACTGCGAACAATATAACCAATGCAGTTTTTGGAGCCACAGCGACAGGGATGGTCCTCAAAACATTCCATGTCATATCCATAGTCATAGGTCAATTCCTCACCTTTTTTTATGTTTTTAATAGCATTAATCCAAATCTTACCCCGCACAATGTCTGTCTCACAATTAGGATCACAGGAATGATTGATATATTTTGCTAAATTCCATGCAACTTTTCCATTGATATCGTAGCGCTCATTTAGGGTAAAAATATATACAGCACCAACGGTGCCCTGTTTTTTATTGGCAGCAATATGAACATCAGCGATTTTATCGGACTGAGCTTTAGTGATTTTTAAGCCACGATATTCAATAATTCTAGCTCCAGGCTCGATGTCATATTTTGCAAAAAGTCCATTTGCATGAATTTTCGAATTTTTGCGAATATACAGTTTTCGATCTTTCGTCATTTAATAAAACTTTAACATGTCCTTTTTATAATCTCCGAAAGAATCTATGAAAGTTACCAAGCATCGCTCGATCTTTATTTCGGATGTTCATATTGGCATACGTGCTTCAAAAGTAAAGGAACTCTTACATTTCCTTAAATATAATGACTGTGAACATTTATATTTGTTAGGAGATATTATTGATGGATGGCGTTTAAAAAAAAATTGGTTTTGGGTCCCCGATTTTAATTCTTTTATACAAAAAGTTTTACGAAAAGCACGCTCAGGTACCAAAGTCTATTATATACCTGGAAACCATGATGAAGTTTTTTCAGATTATTGTGGTTTTTCATTTGCAAATATTAAAGTTCGCAAAAATAGAATTCATACAACAGCGAACAATAAAAGACTTCTCTTAATGCACGGGCATGAATTTGATGGAATAGTTCTAAATTCAAAATGGTTAGCAAAGATAGGTGCTGCCCTTTATGACTACTCTGTTTGGTTTAACAATATTTTAAACTTTTGTCGAAGAAAGCTTGGTTTTTCCTATTGGTCCTTATCAGGATATTTAAAAACACGAGTAAAAGATGCTCAACGGTTTATTGAAAATTTTGAAAATGCATGTCTTGAGAGAATAAAAAAAAATAATTGTGATGGAATTGTTTGTGGTCATATTCATCATCCCCAAATAAAAAAAATTGGAGATAAGACTTATCATAATCTAGGAGATTGGGTAGATAGCTGTAGTGCAATGGTTGAGGATTTTAATGGCAACTTGGAGCTAGTCTTTTGGGATGAAAAAAAAATCCAGTCTCTAGAAAAACAAATTCTTAATAAGGTATCTGCAGCTTGAAATTATTATTAGTAACGGATGCTTGGAAACCGCAAGTAAACGGCGTCGTCCGTTCTTATCTGAATACCATACCGGAATTAGAAAAAATGGGCATGCAGGTAGAAGTAATACATCCTGAGTTGTTTAAAGTTCGTTTTGGTCTTCCTTCGTATAATGAGATTAAAGTTGTGATTACTCGCAAAAAGACATTGAAAAATATGATGGATCAGATCAATCCTGATCATATTCACATCGCTACTGAGGGACCTTTGGGTTTTTTGGCTAGAAAAATTTGCCTTGCTGAAAAAATAGTATTTTCCTCTTCTTTTCACACACGGTTTCCTGAGTACATTCAACAACGTACAAAAATACCTGCAAGTTTTTTTTATTTTTTCATCAAGCATTTTCACAATAAAGCGAAAAAGGTTCTTGTTCCTACCCCATCCATGCAGGCCGAATTAATAAAAATGAATTTTAAAAATACCGTGGTCTGGTCAAGAGGGGTTAACCATGAAAAGTTTGGTCATTATCAAAAATTGGACCTTGGACCGGGCCCAATTTTTTCTTATATCGGTAGAGTCGCTACTGAAAAAAATATTCAAGCTTTTTTAGATCTAGATTTAGATGGAACTAAAGTTGTCGTTGGTGATGGACCACAATTAAATAAATTAAAAAAAAAATATACAGATGTAAAATTTGTTGGTTACCAGTTTGGCCAGGACTTAGTGAATTACTATGCTAGTTCAGATGTAATGGTTTTTCCTAGCAAGACTGATACCTTTGGAAATGTAGTAACTGAAGCAAATGCAACCGGTACACCAGTTGCTGCTTATGATGTAACAGGCCCTAAAGATATTATTGTTAATGGGATCAACGGTTTTATTGGTGATAATTTAAAAGAAAATGTTTTGAATTGTTTGACTATTGATCGAAAAAAATGCCAAGAATATACAAAAAAATTTAACTGGTATGAGTGTTCTAAGGTTTTTTATGATAATATTGTGGCTTGAACTTTGTACACACTCTATCTGATTCTAAAAATTGGATTATCAATCATAAAGACCAACTAGAGATTAATTGGAGTGAAAAAGATATTGAGCTACATCTCAATAAAGAAACAAGTTTTAACATTTATCTTCTAGATCAGACTAACGTCAAAGGTGCTTTGATAGGACATTTTTTATATCAAGATCAAAAGGTCAGTGAATTTGAAATTTTACACATTGCAGTTTTGCCTGAATTTAGAAACCAAGGGTTGGGAAGAATGATTTTAGAAGAGCTTGAAAAACAACTCAAAAGTACAGGAAAATCAGTCAAAATCTTTCTGGAAGCAAGTGCGATCAATAAATTTGCTATTAAACTTTATGAAAAATTAGGCTATAAAGCCTACAATGAACGAAAAAATTACTATGGGAGCAATCCTATAAACCCTTCTTCTTTGCAAGACGCAATTTTATTTGCAAAAACTCTTAATGCCAGTAGCTAAAAATTTCTTTATCAAAACTTTTGGTTGTCAGATGAACGTTTATGACTCTGATAAAATGAAGGACATCTTTCTTGCTAATAACATTCAGCCTACAGAAGACTCTTTTAACGCCGATTATGTTGTCTTGAATACTTGTCATATACGAGAAAAGGCTACGGAAAAAACATTCTCTGACTTAGGGAGAATTCATAAAAAAGGTAAAAAAGATCAAAAAGTAATTGTAGCGGGCTGCGTTGCCCAAGCGGAGGGTGAGCTTATCCAACAACGTGCCCCTTACGTGGACTTAGTCATCGGACCTCAGTCAATCCAATCTCTTGATAAGTTTTTAAAAAAAGAAGACCTTTCTAAGGCAGCTATCACTGAATTCGATGCCATTGAAAAATTCGATACCCTTAATTTAATTAAAAGAAATCATAACAGCAAATCTGCTTTTGTTACTATTCAAGAAGGGTGTGATAAGTTTTGTCATTTCTGTGTCGTTCCTTATACAAGGGGCGCCGAATATTCTCGAAGTGTCTATGAATTAGTCGATGAGGTGAAATCCCTTGTGGATTTAGGCGTTGTAGAGTTTACTTTGTTGGGCCAAAACGTAAACGCTTATCACGGCGCGGATGCAACAGGTCAATCACACAGTTTGGCTTCTTTGATTAACACCATCTCTGAAATTGGAGGTGTAGAACGTATTACTTATTCAACGAGTCATCCGATTAATATGACAGATGATTTAATTGAACTCCACGGGACTAATCAAAAGCTTATGCCGTATCTGCATTTACCAGTTCAATCAGGATCTGATAATGTTTTAAAATTAATGAACCGTAAACATACCCGCGATTATTATTTTGAAATTATTGAAAAAGTAAGAAAAGCTAAGCCAGATATTGCTCTTTCTTCTGACTTTATTATTGGTTTTCCTGGCGAAACAGATCAAGATTTTGAGGATACGCTCGATTTAATTCGAAGAGTTAAATATATGAATTCTTACTCTTTTAAATACAGTCCTCGACCTGGAACTCCTGCTGCAAATAAAGAACTCATCAACGATGAGATTTTAGATGAGCGTTTAGAGCGTACTCAGGCTTTATTAAATGAACAACAACTAGAATATAATAAACAATTTATTAAAAAAACGGTTCAGGTATTAATTGATGGAGCAGGTAAACACGAAGGTCAAGTCAAAGGCAAATCAGAATTTAATCAAAGTGTAGCGCTGCAAGGAGAAAAACAAATCATCGGCCAGATTGTTCCTGTACAAATTAAAGAGGCATTGACTCATTCTTTATTAGGAGAGAGAGCTTAATGGCTACTTCCAGTATTCCATTACATCAAAAAAAATTAGAGTTTGAAGATAATCAGTTTCTCTCTAGTTTATTTGGTTATCATGATAAGAACCTCAAAGTATTAGAAGATAAGTTTAAAGTAAAATTATACAGTCGCGGAAATTTACTCTCGATTAAAGGAAATCGTGACCCTGTAGAAAAAGCCTACTTCATTATTCAAGGTCTTTACCAAAAATTGAAAAATAAAGATATTACTCCAGAAGAAATCGAAAATAATATCGATTTAGCGAAGCCCTCTTATATTAAAGAGCAAATTGAACAAGATCAGAAATTTCAAATTACAACCAAACTTAAAACAATTTATCCCAAAACAAAAAACCAAGAAATTTTTCTAAAACAAATGAGATCAAAAGATATAGTTTTTGCCGTTGGACCTGCTGGAACAGGAAAAACTTATATGGCTGTTGCATACGCAGTGAGTTTATTTGTTGAAGGTAAAATCAATCGTCTTATTCTCTCTCGACCTGCTGTGGAAGCCGGAGAGCGCTTGGGATTTCTACCTGGGGATATGAAAGAAAAAATTGATCCTTATTTAAGACCCCTTTATGACGCTTTATATGAAATGATGCCCGGAGAAGAAATCGACCGAAAAATGGTGAATAATTTAATTGAAATAGCCCCATTGGCTTTTATGAGAGGACGCACCCTTAATAAGTCTTTCATTATCTTAGATGAAGCACAAAATACCTTATCTACTCAAATGAAAATGTTTTTAACAAGACTAGGGCAAGACTCCAAAATGGTGATTACGGGCGACTTAAGTCAAAAAGATTTACCGGATAATGCGAAAAGTGGAATGCAGGATGCGATGGAAAAATTAGAAAAAGTGAAAGATATCGGCTTTGTTCATTTAAATAGTAGTGATGTGTGCCGCCACAGTTTAGTTGAAAAAATAATAAACGCTTACGACAAGTAATCTTGAAAATTAAAAACAAAAAATTTGAAATTGAATTTATAGGTGATACCCAACTTAAAAAATTTTTGCGAGACTCTAAAGATCGACTTAAAAAACTATCAGAATACTTTCAAATTCTTCACCAAAATGAAGATCAAACGATGATTACCATAAAAATTGTCTCCAATGAGGAAATAAAAATTTTAAATAAAGAATTTAGAAATAAGAATAAAGTAACCGATGTTCTTTCATTCCCTGATGAGCACGCTGCTGGTGATATTGCAATAGCAGATAGTTATATTCTCAATAAGAATAAAAGCATCAATGCTCAAAACTTTTTTATGTTAGTAGGTCACGGTCTTTTGCATCTTTTTGGCTATACTCATTATGATAAACAATCTCGATCTAATATGAGATTTTTAGAGAATACATTTATGTTAATGTTAGGATTAAAAAAAGTTCATGAAGATTAAACGAAATATTGCCATGTCCCTGATTAAAGATCTTATTCAGGATGAAAAGTTCAAAAAAGAAATGATTGATTTGATTTCATCAACTTCAGATAGCTCAGGGGTGGCCAGACATGAAGAAAAAAAGATCTTCAATAATTTATTAAAAGTTCATAAAAAAAATGTCGATGATGTGATGGTTCCCAGAGGAGAAATCATTTTTATTGATGAAAAAATTGATAAAGAAAATTTAATTAAAATTATCAATAGAGAGGCACACTCTCGTATGCCGGTGGTCAAAGGCGAGCTGGAAAACTGCCTTGGTATGGTTCATATCAAGGATTTATTTAAGAAAATCAACAATAAATCATTCAATATAAAAAGCCTTTTACGCGAGGTATTGTTTATCCCTTCCGCGACACCGGTTTTTAATCTTCTTCAAAAAATGAAAAAACAAAATATTCACCTCGCCATTGTTATGGATGAATTCAATAGCGTTGCGGGGTTAGTGACCATTGAAGATCTCGTGGAAGAGATTGTTGGTGAGATTGAGGATGAACACGATAAAGAGGAAACCCCAATGTATCATCTGAAAAATAATAATCTTGTGATGGATGCTGCGATGTTGGTTGATGATTTTGAAAGAGAGTTTGATGTTTCCATTCCAGAGGAGTTAAAGGAAGATGTGGGCACTATTGGGGGAATTATTTTTAATTTGGCTGGTCGTATCCCTAAGAAAAAAGAAAAATTTACTATAAATAAAAAATTATCATTCACCATACATAAAGTTTCTTCTAGAAAAATTTTAGAAGTTATTGTTCATGGTGTTAAATCCCAATAGTTTGTCTTTATTTTTTTCTCGACAATTTTTAGTTATTGTCATCAGTGCTTTTCTTATTCTTTTATCACTTCCGCCATTTGGACTTTCTCTTTCTTATTGGATAGGAATAACACTTTTTTTTTATTTTTTATTAAGAGATCAAACGTTTAAGTTAAAACATATTTTTATTTTTTTTTATTTCATTCAATTCATTAGTCTGATTTGGATTATTCAATCTTTTTCATCAGGAGGTTGGGGCTACTTAATTTTAGGGGTTATTTTGATTTCATTCCTTGCAGGTTTTATTGCATTTCTCCATTTAGGATCTATTCAATTTATTTATTATTTTTTTCGTGGAAAAAATTTATTACCCTTTTTATTACCTTTAAGTCTAAGCATCACAGAGCTATTAAAAGAATTTATAATTGGGGGATTTCCGTGGAACCCCTCTGCAATCATTTATTATAAAAATCTCTTTGTCTTAAAATCACTACCTATGCTGGGTGTCTATGGTTTAGGCTTAGCTATCCATTTAATAATAGGTTTAATGTTACTGTGTCTAGTTAATGGGAAACGCTTTAGTCTTTATATAATAAGTATCCTTGTCATAATTTCATTTTCCTTGGGCTTTATAAAACAACAACCGCATTCTCAACAGGTTGAGGAGTCTTTAAATTTTTTAGTTATTCAGCCTAACATCTATGAGTCATTGGTTAACCATGATGTCTTAGAAAATCTTGAAAAATATGAACAATTAACTCTTGAAGCACTTCAACAAAAACCTGAGGCAGATATTATTATTTGGCCTGAAGGGTCACTTCCCATTGATTTGAATAACAGACCAGGATTATTGCAGCGACTGGGGAGCATTATTGGAGATAATCAAAAACTCATCTTAGGTTCCAGCGCCATAGAAAAAGATGTCCTGCTTTATAATCGTCTTTATGTATTGAATGAAAAGGGAGCGATCGAACAGTTTTACGATAAGCAAAAGTTAGTTTTGTTTGGAGAATACGTACCTTGGGTCAAACCTCTTGTGAGTCGTTTTTTAAATTTAGGAATGAACTATGTTCCAGGAAAAGATCAATCGCTGATTAACTTACCAAATGAAGTAAAGGCAACACCTATGATTTGTTTTGAGTCGATATTTGAATACCAATCAATAAATCAAAATATTTGCAAATCAGATTTGGTTATACAAATTTCCAATGACTCCTGGTTTGGCAAATGGTATGGACCTCAACAGCATTTAGCTAATTCTTTAATTCGCAGCGTTGAATTTCAAAAAACTCTGATACGATCAACTCCATCAGGGGTTTCTGCCGTTATCCAACCTAATGGAGCTATTAGTCATCGAATTGATAATGATCAACGAGGTTACTTTTATTTCTCTTACAATCCTAGTGATCAAATTATAAATTGCTCTTCGACACTATATTATGTGATTAGTTTGTTACTTTTAATTTTAATTTCTAGTTGGATCTATGTTCGAGTCAAAAAATAAATATTTTGGTAGAAAAAAAGGTAAGTCTTTTGCTCGATTAGAGCAGTTTCAAAAATTTCTAGTGCCTCCATCAAAAGAATTTTTCAAAAAAATAAAAAAGCCAAGAGTGTTAGAGATAGGTATCGGTGATGGTGAAAAAATAAGTGCAGATGCAAAACTATATCCAGAAATTAATTATATTGGTTGTGATATTTTTGCAGATGGTGTTCTGCGAGCTATCCGCAACTCGAAGGAAAATTCTCTTCAGAACCTTTTAGTTTTCCACTTAAACATTCAAGATATTCTCCCTTTTATTCCAGCTAAATACTTTGATGGTATTCGAGTGTTCTTTCCTGATCCCTGGCCTAAAACAAAACATAAAAGAAGAAGAACTTTTAATCGTGAGTTAGTTCAAACCTTGAGCTCTAAATTAAAGAAAAATGGTTATATCCATTTTGCCACCGATCATGGTGATTATTTTTTAGATGCGCTCGTTTTATTGCAGGATCAAGGATATCGAATGGATAATATCAGCCCCAATTCATGGAAATACAATGAATTCAATGCTTTAGACACCAAATTCGAGAAAAAAGCCTTAGACAAAAATCATAAATTATTCTATTTTAGCGTTCTTAAAAATTATTAACCAACAAGAGAGAAGGTGGGTTATCCCGCCTTTTTTTTTAACTAGAAAAGATAAATGCTAAATAACACAGAAATTTTAAAAGTTGCCGAAGTCGTCTCTCAAGAGAAGGGCATCGATATGGATATTGTAATGGAGGCTCTTGAAGAGTCTTTTGAAATCATTGGTAAATCAAAATATGGAATGGAAAATAATATTAAAGCTTCCATTGATCGTTTGACAGGAAACATTTCGATGTCTCATATCAAAGATGTCGTAGAAACTATCGACCCAGTTTTACAATCAAACCAAATACTATTAGATCAAGCAAAAAAATATGATGCGAACACAGAAGTTGGAAAGCAAGTCACGATTCCATTACCTGCTGTAAACTTTGGTCGTGTCACTGCTAACATGGCTCGACAAGTTATTTATTCTCGAGTGCGTGAAGCAGAAAAAAGAAGACAGTTTAATGATTTCAAAGATCGCGTCGGAGAAGTGTTATCAGGTATAGTTAAAAGAATTGAATTTGGAAACATTATCGTTGACTTAGGAAAAGCTGAAGGCTTTTTGCGTAAAGATGAATTAATTCCAAGAGAAAGTTTTAAAACGGGTGATCGTATCCGAGCTTATTTCTTTGATATCAAAGAAGAGGCTAAAGGCCATCAGATATTCTTATCGAGAACACATCCTCAATTTATGGCAAAACTTTTCGTACAAGAGGTTCCAGAAATTTATGAGGGACAAATTGAAATTTTATCTGTTGCCCGTGATCCCGGAAGCCGTGGAAAGATCACTGTTCGTGCAAATGATAAATCGATTGATCCTGTCGGTGCTTGTGTGGGAATGAGAGGTTCCCGTGTTCAAGCTATCGTCAATGAACTTCAAGGAGAAAAGATTGATATTGTGAACTGGAATGAAGTTAAATCCATTTATGTTCAACATGCCATTGCTCCAGCTCAGGTAGCAAAAGTTAATGAATTTGAAGACTCTAATCGTGTGGAAGTAGTCTTACCGGAAGATCAATTGAGTATCGCGATTGGTCGTCGTGGTCAAAATGTGAAATTAGCCTCTATTTTAACAGGTTTAGAGATTGATATCTTAACTGAAAAAGAAGATGCAGAAAGACGTCAAGAAGAATTCAAAAGAATTACCACTCTATTTGCTGAAAAGTTAGATCTTGAAGACATGATTGCTCAGTTATTAGCAGTTGAGGGATACACAAGCATTGAAAAAATTTCTAATGCTTCAGTGACTGATATTGAAAAAATTGAGGGTTTTGATGGTGAGTTAGCAGCTGAGATTTATGACCGTGCTTCTCAATACACAGCTAATGAAAAAGCAGAATTGCAAAAATTTATTCAAGACTCAAGCTTAGACGATTATGTAAAAGGCATCGCTGAGTTTGATCATAAGATGCTTGCAACTTTGATTGAGAATAAAATTCTTACTAGACAAGATTTAGCAGATCTAGCAACTGATGAATTAGTAGGCAAAGAAGGTATTCTTCAAAAAAGAATTCAAAAATCTGTTGCTGAAAAAATAATTATGGATGCCAGGGAGATTTATCTTAATAGTTAAGAATTATATTTATGACAAAAGATAATAAGACTACAACAACCCCACCAAAAAGCCCTGCAACAGGCACGACGGGCGGAGCTGCGCCTCGTAAAAAGCTAACTCTCAATACAACAGCTTTTCAAAAAAAATTATCTTCTCTGTCTGTTAATAATATTTTAGAAGATGAGCCCGATTATGAAAAAATGCCAAGCCTGGCAAAAACAAAAAGAAATCGAGAAAAACAGAATAAAAAATTTAAGCCTAACTTAACAAGCTCTCAAAAGATTGTCCGTGAAGTTGATATCCCTGTAAAGATTTCAGTTCAGGAATTAGCGAGCCGCATGTCAGAAAAAACTGGTGATGTGGTTAAGGCATTGATGAAGAGTGGCGTAATGGCAACAGCGAACCAATATATTGATGGCGATACGGCAGAACTAATTGTTACAGAATTTGGTCATACTCCAAAAAGAGAAGAGGCAATCAGTTTAAAAGATGAAATTGCTAATCATCAAAAAACTTCAAGCTCCGATATTAAGGCTAGACCTCCAATTGTAACGGTCATGGGTCACGTTGATCATGGAAAAACCTCACTTTTAGATGCTTTAAGAAATACTAATGTTACTGCTCGAGAGTCAGGGGGTATTACTCAGCATATTGGTGCTTATCAAATTCAACATAATAAAAATCCTATCACTTTTTTAGATACTCCCGGTCACGCAGCGTTTTCTAACATTCGTTCTCGTGGAGCTAATTTAACGGATGTGGTTGTTCTAGTAGTTGCGGCTAATGACAGTGTTAAGCCTCAAACAATCGAAGCTATTTCTCATGCCAAAGCAGCGGGCGTACCCATTGTTCTTGCCATTAATAAAATGGACTTACCTGATGTGGACCCCAACATTGTTCGTAATGATTTATTAAGTCATGAAGTTGTAGTCGAAAGTTACAGCGGTGATGTTTTAGAAACAGAAATCTCTGCCGTTAAAAAAACTAATCTTGATAAGCTTTTAGATAACATTCTTCTTCAAATTGAAATTCTAGATCTTAATGTTGAGCATAACAAATTAGCAGAAGCGATTGTGGTTGAGTCAAAAATTGAAACAGGTAAAGGTTCAGTCGCTACAGTGATTATTAAAAATGGTACATTGAAAGAAGGAGATCACTTTACTTGTGGTTCTGCTTTTGGTCGTGTCCGCGCTCTTTTGGATGAACAAGGAAAAAGAGTAAAGTCCGCACCTCCCGGTATGCCAGTAGAAGTTTTAGGTTTTGACTCAGTTCCTCAAGCGGGAGACGTTATGTATGTGATGCCTAATGAAGAAACCGCAAAGGATATTACCGAAAAAGTCAAAGAACAGAAAAAATTAGAAAATACAGCTTCAGTAACTAAATCATCCCTCGAGGAAATGATGGCTAATGTCTCAAAAGGAGAAGTAAAGAAATTACCGATCATCGTGAAAGCAGATGTGCAGGGCTCTCTTGAAGCAATCGTTGCTTCCTTAGAGAAAGTAGGAAATGACGAAGTAAAGATTAATGTCATTCATAATGCTATTGGTGCGATAAACGAGAGTGATGTGAGCTTGGCTAATTCTGCCCAAGGTGTCGTTATTGGTTTTAACATTCGTGCGATCCCACAGGCTCGTACCATCGCTAAAAGAGATAAAGTTGATATTCGTTACTATTCAATTATTTACGAATTAATTGATGATATGAAGAAAATGCTATCAGGCCTCTTAACTCCTGATACTAAAGAAGAAATCATTGGCCACGCTGAGGTCAGAGATACCTTTAGTTCATCAAAATTTGGCACAATTGCTGGTTGTTTTGTCACTAATGGTTATGTTTCAAATTCTGCAAAAATAAGACTTGTTCGTGAAGGTAAGATTATTCATGAGGGAGAAGTGGGAACATTGAAACGTTTCAAGGATGATGTCAAAGAAGTTCGAGAAAACTATGAGTGCGGTATCTCCTTTAAAGATTACTCTGACATTTTAATCAAAGATGAGATCGAGTTTTATATAACTAAGGAAGTTCAAAAAGAATTATAGTGTGGATAACAAACCGAGTTTTCGTACCAAAAAAATTGAACTCTCAATTAAACGATTAGTTTCTGAATACCTCGTCACTCACCGAGACTATCTTAATAAATTTCCTAACTTACGCTTTGAAATTACAAGTGTAAAAGTAAGCAAAGATCTTCGCTTTGCAAAAATTTTTTTAATTCATAATATTACCGAAGAAGAGTTTGCTCAATTTAACAAACTATACTTACACGGTATTCAAAACTTAATTGCAAATACGTTAACAAGTAAATACACCCCGAAAGTCTCTCTTATTTTTGATCAAACATTTCAAGACTCTTTAAAAGTACAATCACTGATTGATTCACTTTAAAGATAATGAAACAAAAGTTTACCTCGAATGGCTGGTTAGTAGTCAATAAACCCGAAGGCGTAGAGTCTTTTGGCGTTATACGAAAATTAAAATTCCGTTACCAATTTCATAAAATTGGTTTTGCGGGAACGTTAGATCCCTTAGCTTCTGGTATTTTATTAATTGGAATTAATAAAGCGACCAAACTGATACCGAAAATACATCTTTCCAAAAAAAGCTATGAAGTCCAAGTACGTTTCGGTGCAACGACTCCAACTCTTGACTCAGAGGGTCGATATACCTCTTTGGATCCGGTTGCTCATGATCTTCAAGATCGACTCCATCACATCAAAAAATTTATTGGAACTTACCAGCAAAAAATTCCTAATTTTTCTGCTCATAAAAAAGAGGGTAAAAATTTTTATGAATTAGCGAGAAATAATGAAGAGATGGAAGATCGATATAAACAAGTGTCTATCAGCTCATTGAAAGTCTTATACTCCAACCTCTCCACGTTAGGAATTGAGCTTGAGTGTCAAACAGGCTTTTACGTCAGGGCATTTGCCTCAGAATTAGCTTCCTCTTTGGGTGACAAAGGGTATGCGTCTTATATAAAAAGACTGAAAATAGGGGAGTTTTCGATGGATCGCTCTGTGGATTATGAGAATATCCTTGATTTTTCAAGCATAAATGATTTAGATACCCACTTGATTTCCATTTGATCTGGGCGACATCCTGGACAAATGATGTTTACTTTGAAAGGAGTATTGATGTCGGATATACAAATTAACGATATAGCACGTGCTGAAAATGATACCGGTTCTCCGGAATCACAAATTTTTTTTCTCACACAGAAAATTAATCTGTTAACAGAACATATCAAAGTTCATAAGAAGGATTTTCATTCTCGAAGAGGTCTGCTCATGATGGTTGGTAAAAGAAATAGATTGATGGCGTATTTAAAGAAGAAGAATGTTGGTAAGTACACAGAAGTAGCAGACAAGTTAAAGCTAAGAAAAAAGTAATACTTTTTTATTAGTTGTAGGCAGAAAAGAGGAAAATGAAAATAGAACATACGTTTACGTTGGGAAACCAACAAATTACCCTTGAAACTAATCGAATAGCTAAACAAGCCGATGCGTCGGTAGTAGTTTACTGTGGTGAGACCATGGTGATGGCTAATATTTGTGCTGCAAAGTCACAAAAACCTGATATCGATTTTTTTCCATTAACAGTTAACTATCAGGAAAAATATTATGCATCTGGAAAAATTCCAGGTGGATTTTTTAAAAGAGAGGCTCGACCAACCGAACGTGAGACATTAATTAGTCGTTTAATTGATCGACCTATTCGACCTTTATTTCATAAAAATTTTAAAAATGAAACTCAAGTAACCCTGACTGTTCTTTCTTATGATGGAACTGTTGATCCGGATGTCATTGCAATGTATGCCACTGGTGCTGCATTAGCGATTTCAGGATTACCGGTTGCAGGAACTCTAGGAGCTGCGCGTGTTGGATATATTGATGGCCAACTAGTTGCTAACCCAACCATACAAGAGATGGAAAATTCTGAACTTGATCTTGTTTTAGCTGGAACCGAAGAAGGCGTTTTAATGGTGGAGTCAGAAGCACAAGAGCTTCCTGAAAGCACCATGTTGGATGCCGTTAACTTTGGTCATGAATTTTACCAAAACTTCATCAAAGAAGTTCATGCATTTGCTGAAAAGACAGAGATTAAAACGTTTGAAGTCCCAAGCCTTCCTGACTTTTATGAAGGTCTTCAAAAAGATATCGCTGGTAAAATTACTGATCCTATTCGCGAAGCTTATGGCCTTGTTGATAAACAGGAAAGAAGCCAAAAGCTAAATGAAATTAGATCTTCAATCATTGATAATGTAGAAGCTGATCAAGTTTTAGCCGCAACAACCATCATTAAAGACATTGAAAAAGATGTTGTCCGTGGTGACATCATTAAGAACAAAAGTCGTATTGATGGACGAAAGCTAGATGAAGTCAGACAAATTACTTGTGAGTTAGACATTCTACCGCGAGCACACGGCTCTAGTTTATTTACTAGAGGTGAGACTCAGGCATTAGTGGTGACCACTTTAGGTACTGGTGATGATGAGCAGATGATTGACTCACTAGATCCAATGCACAAACAACATTTTATGTTGCACTATAACTTCCCTCCTTATTCTGTTGGAGAAGTTGGTAGAGTGGGTGCTACTGGAAGAAGAGAAATTGGTCACGGTAAGCTTGCATGGCGTGCTGTTCACCCAATGTTACCGAAGAAAGAAGACTTCCCTTACACACTGCGTTTAGTATCAGAGATTACTGAATCAAATGGTTCAAGTTCTATGGCTACTGTGTGTGGTTCCTCTCTTGCATTAATGGCAGCGGGCGTTCCAATCAAAAAACACATTGGTGGTATTGCAATGGGTCTGATTAAAGAAGGAGACGACTTTGTTGTATTAAGTGACATCTTAGGAGACGAAGATCATCTAGGTGACATGGACTTTAAAGTTGCAGGTACCATGGATGGTATTACTTCTCTTCAAATGGATATTAAAATTACAAGTATCACTAAAGAGATTATGGAAATTGCACTTAACCAGGCATCTGGTGGAAGAAAGCACATTATTGGTATTATGTCCGAAGCTCTTCCAGAGGCGAGAACGAAATTCTCTAAGCATGCTCCTCAAGTCATCTCTATCACAATCGATAAAGCAAAAATTAAAGATGTGATTGGTTCTGGTGGTAAAGTCATTAAGAATATTGTTGAAGTGTCTGGTGCAAAACTAGAAGTTAACGACGATGGAATTGTGAAAATTGCATCGAGTAACGAAGAGTCCATTAACAAAGCTAAACAAATGGTAGAAGATATTGTAGCAGAGCCAGAAGTAGGGAAAGTCTACACTGGTAAAGTTGTCAAAATCGTTGAGTTTGGTGCTTTTGTTAACTTTATGGGCGCTCGTGATGGACTTTTACACGTCTCTCAAATCTCTCAAAAAAGAGTAGAGAATGTCTCTGATGTATTATCAGAAGGTCAAGAAGTTCAAGTCAAAGTTCTTGATGTCGATCGTGCGGGCAAAGTAAAGCTCAGCATGAAAGAAGTCTAATAGATAATTATTAACAGCACAGCGGCTGTAATTAGTCGTTTGTGCTGTGTTTTATAAGTCTTGGATGCTCATACCGACTTTATTATAGCCGTTATCAACATATAAAATCTCTCCCGTTACACCCTTCGATAAATCGCTCATCAAATAAACGGAAGACTTACCAATATCGTCTAAAGATAAGGGTTTTTTGATAGGAGAGTTATCAATTGTGTAGTTATAAATTTGACGGGATTTATTGATAACTGCACCTGCTAAAGTTCTCATGGGTCCTGCAGAGATGGCATTTACACGAATTCCTCGATCGCCCATATCCACTGCCAAGTATTTGATAGATGTTTCAAGAGCCGCTTTAGCAACACCCATCACATTATAACTTTGCATATAACGAGTTGAGCCATAATAAGTCAGCGCCATAACAGAAGCATTATCATTCATCTTGGGTGAAAAAATACGAAGCATTTCTGTTAAGGAGTAAGCAGAAATATGAAGTGTTTTTAAAAAATTATCTTTAGTTGTATGAAGATATTTACCGGATAATTCATTTTTATCAGAGTAGGCGACAGCATGGACAAAAAAATCGATATTATCTTTCATTCCATTACGAACACTTTCTAATGAAGCAGTATCAGAAACATCACAAGGCATAATGCCAAGACAATTTATTTTTTGGGAGAGAGGCTCAACTCTTTTTTTAATCGAGTCGTTTTGATAGGTAAGGTACATACTGGCCCCTTCCTCATGTAAACATTTAGCAATTCCCCAAGCGATAGAGTGATCGTTAGCGATCCCGACTACTAGTCCTTTTTTTCCTTCTAAAACTTTAGTCATTGTAGCTGGTTATATAAATTGATGCATTTGTTCCACCAAAACCAAAACTATTAGAGAGAATAGAATTGATGGTGACATCATTTTTATTTTCTCTGAGGATATTCATCCCCTCTGCCTGCTCATCTAAAGTAGTAATGTTTGCAGACTCCACCATAAAATTATTTTCCATCATCAATAATGAATAGACTGCCTCTTGAACACCTGTGGCGCCTAAAGAGTGTCCGGTTAAAGATTTTGTGGAACTAATCGGAGGAACGTTATCTCCAAAAACTTCTCTAATACCTTTGAGTTCAATCATATCTCCCACAGGAGTCGAGGTTCCGTGAGCATTGATATAATCAACAGGACGACCTTGAGTAGCCATTTGCATACATCGAACAGCACCTTCACCTGAGGGTTGAACCATGTCGTGCCCATCAGAAGTTTGCCCAAAACCTTGAATTTCCGCGATAATATTAGCACCTCGTAACTTCGCGCTATCTAAACTCTCCACGACTAAAACACCAGCACCACCACCAATGACAAATCCATCACGATCAGCGTCATAAGCTCGTGAAGCTACTTCGGGCGTTTCATTATACTTACTGGAAAGAGCGCCCATCGCATCAAATAAAATGGACATGGTCCAATGCGTCTCCTCACCACCACCTGCAAAAACAATTTCTTGTTGGCCGTGGCGAATTAAATCATAAGCATTACCAATACAGTGCAAACTGGTAGAACAAGCAGAACTAATGGAATAGTTCACTCCTTTAATTCCAAAAGGAGTTGCAAGAGTAGCCGAGTTGGTGGAAGACATGGTACGAGTGACCATATAGGGTCCAATTTTCTTTACACCTTTTTCACGTGCAATATCAAAAGCTTGTTGTAATTGATAAGTAGAAGGACCTCCCGATCCCATTACAATTCCTGTATTAGGATTAGAAACTAATGATTGATCAAGTCCTGAATGTTCAATGGCTTCTTGCATTGCAATATGATTGTAAGCAGCGCCTTCTCCCATAAAGCGTAAAATTTTTCGATCCACATGTTCTTCGGTATTAAGATTGGGTTTGCCATGCACATGACTTCTCATTCCTAACTCTTCGTATTCTTGACAATGACTGATTCCTGATTTGACTTCTTTGAGACTAGTTAAAACTTCTTGTTTGTTATTTCCAATACAAGAAACAATCCCGTAACCGGTAATAACAACTCTTTTATTACTCATTAAATAAACCTACTTTGAGATCATTGGCATGGTAGATTATTTTATCTTGATGGATGATCTGACCATCGCCATAACCAATTGAGAAACCTTTTTTGCTCATCGACTTTTTAATATTAACCTTGTACTGAATGAGTTGCTTATCGGGTTTAATTTCTTCAACAAATTTTATTTCACCCACACCTAGAGCTCTTCCTTTACCAGGGTAGCCGAGCCAGCCTAAATAAAAACCTAACATTTGCCAAAGGGCATCAAGACCTAAACAACCTGGCATTACAGGATCTCCTAAAAAATGACATTCAAAAAACCATAGGTCAGGTTTAATGTCTAATTCTGCAATGATTTCGCCTTTTCCGTGCATTCCCCCATCTTTGTTGACTTGGGTAATACGGTCAAACATAAGCATTGGCGGTGCCGGTAATTGAGCATTTCCTGGACCAAAAAGATTACCTTTTCCGCACTCTATGATCTCTTCATAACTATAGCTAGGTTGAGGTGTAAAACTGTTCATTTTAATGCGTGCAATTTATATCGGCTAATTGTAGTTTGTTTATGTCTGATGTCAAAAGGTCTATCAATTTGATCTCACTCTTTAAATCATTCGAAGAATTAGCAAGTGCAAAAATAATTTTTGTACATGCAAGACTCGTTACAAATCCCGCTACAGGACCGATCATAGCACTATTTAAACATCGATGATTAACATCTGTTTGTGGAAACAAACAGGCAAAACAAGCTGTTGTATCTTTTTTATAATTTTGAGAAAAATAAATCCCCTCCGTTGAGTTAATAGAAATAGAAACATAAGCAATTTTATTTTTTTTACAAAATTGGGAGGATAAAATTTTATTTTTATGGTTATCGGTACAATCAAAGATAAGATCAAAATTTTTATTTGTATGTTCTTTTAAATAATTCTCATAAGTTGTTGGATGGCTAATAATCTTCGTAATGTCATTTATTTTTTGGAGCTTATTTTTGGATACTTCACTTTTATATGCTCCCACATCTTCCAGCGTATAATTAATTTGTCGATGTAAATTTGACTCTTCAATTTGATCGGGATCAATTAAATGGACTTCGCCAATACCTGATCGAACAAGATATTGAGAGGCAACAGTTCCAAGCGCACCTAAACCAATAATGCAAACTTTTCTTTTTGAAAGATTGAGTTGTCCTTGTTCATCAATTCCAGGAACAAGAATTTGACGACCAAATTGTTCAATTAAATTATCACTGAGTTCCGGTTGAGCCAAATCCTCCACTTCCTCTCTTAGAACCAGTCAGTTCTTTTACTAATTTAAATTCTATTCGTTGGTATTGTGCTACCACCATTTGGGCAATTCGCATTTCATGATCGATGACAAAAGGCTCATCTCCGTGGTTAATTAAGATGACCTTAATTTCTCCACGATAATCAGCATCAATAGTGCCAGGACTATTCAAAACGGTAATTCCCTGTTTTAGAGCAAGACCACTGCGAGGCCTTATTTGTACTTCAAAACCCTCTGGAATTTCAAAATAAAGACCCGTGCCCACTAACACTCTTTGTTTAGGCTCCAGTGTAATGCTCCCATCAGGCAAGTACGCCCTTAAATCCATTCCAGCACTAGAACTGGTTTCATAAGCAGGCAGTTCGATAGAGTCATCGGCAACTCTAACTTTCATTTCAATAAAATTACTCATTCTCTGCTTTTAATATATGTCGTAGGACTTGATTAGCAAAGGAGGTCTTAGTCACATTACCTATTTGATGATAATGACCTTTTTTATTGAAAATCCCTCCGTTGTTATAATTATTATTAAAAATATTATTTTTGGAGATGGGATAGTTTAATACAAGATAATCACAGTTTTTCTTTTTTAATTTTTTCAATGCATTGGTTTTAACGTCATTTGTTTCATAAGCAAAACCCACGGTGATTTGAGGACCAGAGGAGATATTGCTAATTGTTTTGAGAATATCGGGGTTATTTTTTAATTTTAAAGTAAGGTTTTTATTTCTTTTGATTTTTTGTTTTTGATAATTTTCTACTCGATAGTCTGCTACTGCTGCATTAAAGATGGCGAGATCAACGTTTTTATTTTTTTTGGCAGCTTTTAACATACTTTCTGCATTGGGCGTAAAAATATATGAAATCTTTTTAGATACGATGGGCTTTACTTGAAGATAGCCATGAAGACAAATTACTTTGAAGTTATTCTTAATCAGACTTTTGATTAACGCCATCCCTTGTTGGCCAGAAGACTCATTTGTAATATAACGAACTGGATCGATATATTCACGAGTAGAACCAACAGTTATAAGAGCAGTTTTCAATTAACTGAGCTGTTTTAAAATTTCACTTGGATCAACTAAACGACCACTTCCGTATTCACCGCATGCAAGCGAGCCATCATCTGGGCCAATAAAATGATGGCCATGATCTTTTAAAAGCTGAACATTTTTTTGTATCAGTGAGTTGGCCCACATTTCTTTGTTCATAGCGGGAGCGATATATATAGGTTTATTAGCAGCAATCATACAAGTTAAGGCGAGATCATCGCAGAAGCCTTGCGCAAATTTAGAGACGAGGTTAGCGGTTGCTGGATACACAACAATATGTGTATTGTCTCTTGCTAATTGAATGTGTCCAATATTTTTTTCCATATCGAGATCAAAAAGTTCGCTATAAACTTTCTTTCGACTGATCGACTCAAGTAATAATGGGGAAATAAATTCAAAAGTATTCTTGGTTGCAATAATTTCATAGTCAATTGATTGCTTTTGAAACTCTCGAATAAGATCTAGTGCTTTATAGCAACCAACACTGCTGGAGATTATTAATAAAATTTTCATTTTTTCTGCACTATATATATGTTGTTCGCGCCTGAAAGGAAATCAATAGTTTCAATATGTGTAAAACCTATGTTTTCCAATTCATTTTGAACTTCCTTTGGAGAGGGGAAGGCTTTAATGCTGTCCGCAAGATATTTATAGCTATGACGATCTTTGGCAATAATGCTCCCGCTCAAAGGTAAAAAATAATCAAGAAAAGCTTGGTAGGGTTTTTTGATGAGATGGGCTTTAGGTAAGCCGAATTCCATAAATAAAAAATATCCATTTTTTTTTAAACATCGAAAAATCTCTTTGAAGCCTTGTTGTCTATTTTCATAATTACGCACACCGTAAGTACAAGAAACAATTTGGAAAAAATTGTTTTTGTAGGGAAGTTTTTCTACATACCCAACTTGATATTTAATATTTTTATTAGCATTCTTTTCTTGAGAGACTCGATGCATTTGTTCGATCGGGTCTATCGCATATAAATTGTTTTTAAATGGAAGTAATTGAAAAATATCACCCGTACCACTAGCAATATCTAAGATTTTTTCTGTTTTTTTATATTTTGAGATTAATAAGTCGGCATAATATTTTTTCCAGAGTCGATGGATACCAAAGCTCATGACATCATTCATGAGGTCGTATTTAGCATGAGAAACAGTTTCAAAAATATCTGTTATATTATAATTATTTGAATTAATTTTATTATGCATGCCTGAGCTACCCGAAGTAGAAACTACAATAAGATATTTAGATTCAAAAGTTAATGGAAAAAAAATTTTATCCATTACAACATCTAAAAAAAAACTACGTAAAAACTTACATACAACAAACCTTTCAGTTATTGAAGGAAGTGCTATTAAATCTGTTGATCGAAGAGCAAAATATATTGTTCTTACTTTAAAACCTCTTAAGTATTTAGTGATTCATTTGGGAATGAGTGGTCGATTAAAATTTTTTCATAAAAAAAATTATACTAATGAAAAACATGATCATGTTGTCATGGAATTTTCTCAATTCAATGTTGTCTTTAATGACCCTAGACGTTTTGGAATGTTTTTTATGTTAGAAGATGATCAAGAGCTTCATAATTTTTTTCAACATTACGGAGTAGATCTATTGCTCGACTCCATTAACTATGAAAATATTTATCTTATATTTCAAAAAAAGAATGTTTCTTTGAAACAAATACTTTTAGATCAACGAGTCTTTGTAGGCATTGGCAATATTTATGCTAATGAGGCTTTATTTCATAGCCGACTTCACCCAGAGCGTAAGTCCAATACGTTGAGTAAAGCTGAAATCAAACAATTAATTCGCTCTTGTCGTCATGTTTTAGAACTTTCTTTAAAAAATGGAGGCTCATCCATTAATGATTATAAATCCCCTGATGGAACTTTGGGTAGTTTTCAAAATATGTTCCAGGTCTATCAGCGAACAGAAGTTATCTTGAAGAAAAAGCGCTACCCAGTAAAAAAAATAGTACAAAATGGACGTTCAACTTTTTTTTCTCCGACTTTACAAAAATAAAAAAATCTATATAAGTTACTAACGCAATTAGAAGAACAACCTGTTAATAAAAAAAATAGATGCCACAACATAAATCTGCAAAAAAAAGATTACGTCAGTCTGAAAAACGCAAAGCCGTCAATAAGAGTGTAAAATCCAACGTTGCAACACAACTCAAAGCTATCGATAAGCTGATCAAAGATAAAAAAGTAGAAGAATCAATGGCAAAACTTAAGCAAGTGATGTCTGTATTACATAAATCTACTAAAAAGAAAATCATGCATTTGAATAAGGCATCAAGAACCATCTCTAAATTACAAAAAGACATCTCCGCAATTTCTAAATAATTTTTTTTTTCAAGAATTTTTTTTTATAAAAAAATTTTTTTTTTATTCTTCATTTCGCCTTTTCATGTTTAAATACGCAACGTTCAGAGGAGAGGTGACATAACCGTGACAGATGATATTGATCAAGAGGTAAACGTTTCTTGGAGTTCTATTACATCCGAGTTAAAAAAATCTCTCGATAAAGATACTTTTCAAAACTGGATTAAACCTATTCAATTCGAGTCTCTTCTCGATACTTCTTTAACACTCTCCGTTCCCACTCGTTTCTTAAGAGATTGGATCATTAAGAATTACGCATCTGTGATCAAGCGTGCTTATCTTGATCAAGATATCACAATTCATAAGTTATCAATTCTGGTAAAAGAAAATAATAATCGTGTAATTCCTGGCACGGAGGTTGTCCATCAAGAAAAAGAAGAAGATGGAGATGATCACTATTATGATGATATTTCCGCACCGCTCGATCCACAGTTTACTTTTGATAATTTTATAGTCGGTAAACCTAATGAGCTTGCTTATGCTGCAGCACAGCGTGTAGCGCAATCTGAAGTCGTAAGTTTTAATCCACTATTTTTATATGGTGGTGTGGGCTTAGGTAAAACGCACTTAATGCATGCCGTTGCTTGGAATATTAAAAAAAGAAATCCTAAAAAGAATGTTGTGTATCTCACCGCAGAAAAATTTATGTATCAATTCATTAAAGCACTTCGCTTTAAGAATATAATGAGCTTTAAAGAACAATTTCGTTCTGTTGATGTGCTGATGATCGATGATGTTCAATTCATTATTGGCAAAGACAATACCCAAGAAGAATTTTTTCATACTTTCAACACATTAGTGGATAAGAAACGCCAAATTATTATTTCTGCAGATAAATCTCCTGCGGATTTAGAAGGTTTAGAAGATCGACTGAAATCAAGACTGGGTTGGGGCTTAGTAGCGGATATTCATCCTCTGACATATGAATTGAGATATGGAATTATTGAAGCGAAAGCCGAGCAAAAAAATATCAAACTGACTAGCGATGTTTTAGAATTTTTAGCAAACAAAATAACCAATAATGTTCGTGAGATGGAAGGGGCACTTAATCGCTTAGCTGTTCACGCTTCATTACAAGAGTCAGAAATTACCGTTGATTTAGTCAAAGATGTTCTAAAAGATTTACTGCGCACCAACTCTCGCAAAATCACTATTGATGAAATTCAAAAGAAAGTGGTCGAGCATTACAATATCAAATTATCAGATATGCATTCTCCTCGTAGATCTCGATCAGTCGCGAGACCTCGTCAAGTCGCGATGTATTTAGCAAAGTCGATTACGACTCGTTCACTTCCTGAAATTGGGAGAAAATTTGGCGGTAGAGACCATACTACCGTGATCCATGCGATCAAAACGATTGAAGAAATTATGGTAAATGATCCTAGTCTTGCAGAAGATATTGAACTTTTGACTAGAATATTGCAAACTTCCTAAATGGATTTCCGAGTTAGCCGTGAGGCCTTTTTAAGGGTTCTCACTCATGTCAGTTCTATTGTCGATAGTCGTTCGACTATTCCCATTCTCTCAAACATTTACTTAAAATGTGAAAATAATCAGATCGAAATCCGATCCACTGATATGGATATCTCCATTCGTGAATTTGTGTCTTGTGACTCTACTAAAAATGGAGAAGCAACTGTGAACTCACGTATTTTGACGGACATTATTCGAAAAACAAAAAAGAATTCGATCGTTAAATGTAAGTTAGAGGGCAATCGTTTAATTATTAACTCAGATAATTCTGTTTTTGAATTAAATGCCCTATCTGCTGATGAATTTCCTAAGTTTGTCCCTTTAGATCCAACGAATTCATTTGAGTTAACTATTCCTCAAATGAAAAGACTGTTCAATAAAACAAAGTTTGCTATTTCTGCAGAAGAGACAAGATATTATTTAAATGGAATTTACTTTCATACCGTCGCTAATGGCTCCAAAACAGCTCTTCGTTGTGTTGCAACAGATGGACATCGATTAGCTAAAACAGAATTAGACTTATCTAATGCTGTGAACATTTCAGGAATTATTCTGCCTAGAAAATTCATACTTCAATTAGATCGCATTTTGGGAGACTTTGAAGGAAAAGTAAAAATGATTTGTACTGATACTCAAGTTAGCCTCGAGGCTGATAATTTTATTATTATTAGTAAGTTAATTGATGGAACATTTCCTGATTATGAAAAAGTTATTCCTGTTTCCAATGATAAGCTTCTTCAAGTCGAAGCAGAACCTTTCTTTAATGCTATTGATCGTGTTTCTACCGTTAACCAAGACAAAACCCCAACAGTAAAATTGCAGTTTGAAAACAACAACATCAAGATCATGGCTACGAGCACCGATAGTAATAAAGGTGATGAAGAAGTAGCTGCGAGTTATGCGGCAGAAGCATTAGAGATACTGTTTAATTCAAAATATATTTTAGACTTACAAGATGTCATAGAGGGAGAGACCATGATTTTAGAATTGTTAAATCAGTCTTCCCCAGTGATCGTAAAAGATCCCAAAGATGCTACGAGCCTATACATTTTGATGCCAATGAGAATATAAGTGGCCCCACCTTTAAAGGGTATTCACTTAAATAACTTTCGAAACTTTACCCAACGACAAGAGAGTTTTTTTAATAGCCACACGCTATTTAAAGGAAGAAATGCAGTTGGAAAAACTAATTTATTAGAGGCGATTAGTTTTTTATGTCCGGGAACTGGTTTTCGAAAAGATACCATTTCTAATTTTAGCAACCAAGATCATAAAGAAAGCAACGTAATTATGAATTATGATTTTGATCATGAAGAGTTATCTAATCACCTAAAAATCGAACTAACCTTTCAAGAGGAAAGATGGTCGAAGCAATATTTTTTAAATGATAAAAAAATACAACAACAACAATTACTAAAAATATTTCAGCTATTTTGGTTTACCGAAACAGATAAAGTTTTTTTTATCAAAGATACTCAATATCAAAGAAATACAATTAATCGTATTGCTTGTTATTTCGAGCCATCTTTATTTCAACTGCTCAATAAGTTTACAAAGTTGCGAAGAGAAAAGAAAAAGGTTCTTCAAACAACACAAGAAAAATCATGGCTGGAATCCATCGATAAACAGTTGATTGAAATAGGAGAGAAAATAATCTCTTACAAAAGAAATTTTTTAAATGAATTTCAAGAATTTTTAAAAAATGAAAATAACCAGTTTTTTCAGTTTGAAATTCAACCAAGCTTTGGATTGGAACATCAGGAGGATTTTTTAATAAAATTCAAACAAGACTTATCAGATGAGAATCAGTGGCCCAAAGACCATAAGTTGCAATCTGATCACGATCCTCAAAAATCAATATTTGAAATTACTCATCAAGGAAAAAAGTTATCGCAGTTATCATCAGCACAGTCGAAGTTATTGATTTTAAGCTTTTTGTTACACTGTGCAAAATTCTTAAATCAACAAAAGATTACAATCTTTTTAATAGATGAAATCTTTGATAACTTTGATATGATCAATATTGAAAAAGTTATTCAATACTGTGCAGAAAATAAATTTCAAACCTTTTTTTCAACCACTGATAACTTTGCACTCCAAGGGGTAATAAATAATTTAGAGATTAAAGAAATAACTTAATGACAGATCAATATTCAGCATCCTCGATTAAAGTCCTAAAAGGACTAGAAGCAGTTCGCAAGCGTCCAGGGATGTACATCGGCGATACCGATGATGGCACGGGTCTTCACCATATGGTTTACGAAGTTCTCGATAACTCTATTGACGAGGCGCTTGGTGGCTATTGTGACTCTATTCAGTTGATTATTAATAAAGACGGATCAGCGACAATTTCTGATAACGGTCGAGGAATTCCAGTCGATATGCACAAAACTGAAAAAGTTCCTGCCGCTGAGGTAATCATGACCCAACTTCATGCAGGTGGCAAATTTGATGATAATAGCTATAAAATTTCTGGTGGTTTACACGGTGTGGGTGTTTCAGTTGTTAACGCCCTATCTGAAAAACTATCTCTAACCATTCGCCGTGATGGAAAAATTTACAATATGGAATTTAAAGATGGTGTGACGACTAAAAAACTAAAAGAAGTTGGCACCATGAAAAAAACAGAACGTACGGGAACACAAGTTCAGTTCTGGCCATCAAAAAAAATATTTACTGATATTACTTTTGTCATGAAGACGCTAGAAAATAGAGTTCGTCAACTTGCCTTCTTGAACTCTAACGTTCGTGTGACGTTGACGGATATGCGCCAAGCAAAAGCAGAGCCTGTTGAGTTTTATTATCAAGGAGGATTAACCTCTTATGTTCAATTCCTCAATGCACGTAAATCTACTCTAAATAAAATCATTCCTTTTGAAGGAGAGAGCGGGGGCGTTAAAGTTGAGGGAGCCTTACAATGGAACGATGGCTATTCGGAAAGTATGCTTTGTTTTACCAATAACATTCCTCAAGGTGATGGTGGAACGCACCTTCAAGGTTTTCGATCAGCGCTAACTCGATCGCTGGTTAGTTACTCGAACAGTGTTGCTGTCGCGAAAAAAGGAAATGTTACTTTATCGGGTGATGATGCTAGAGAGGGAATGACTTGTGTTCTTTCTGTGAAGGTTCCTGATCCAAAATTCTCATCACAAACAAAAGATAAATTAGTCTCCTCAGAAGTTCGCCCTATTGTTGAAAAAATAGTAGCAGAACAACTAAGTTCTTGGTTAGAACAAACACCAGGAGAAGCTAAAAAAATTGTATCAAAAATTGTAGAAGCGGCTAATGCTAGAGAAGCCGCGAGAAAAGCTCGTGAGCTTACGAGAAGAAAGAATGTTTTAGAAACCTCTTCTCTTCCCGGAAAGTTGGCAGATTGTCAGGAAAAAGATCCTGCAAATTCAGAGCTATTCATTGTTGAGGGAGACTCTGCGGGCGGTTCTGCAAAACAAGGCCGTGATCGAGCAACCCAGGCTATTCTTCCTTTACGTGGTAAAATTTTAAATGTCATTAAAGCTAATCCACATAAAATTTTAGAAAATAATGAAATCTCAGCTTTAATTACAGCTATTGGCGGTGGTTACGGCAACCCTCCCAAAGACAAAGAATACAATAAATCAGATTATTTTAATGCGGATGCTATGCGCTATCATAAAATTGTCATCATGACTGACGCTGATGTTGATGGAAGTCATATTCGAACTCTTCTTTTAACTTTCTTTTATCAATTTATGAGAGATATCATCACTGAGGGTAGGCTCTATATTGCTCAACCACCTCTTTATAAAGTTAAAAAAGGAAATTCAGAAAATTATCTCATTGACGATAAGGAACTAACTAAATTCTTGCTTACGAATAATAAGGATGAGTTAGAGTTTAATATTTTTGATAAGAAGAAAAAAGTCCAGCTCAAAGAAGAAGAGCTAAATGAAATCATTGATCTTGCCGCTCGAGCAAACTCAGCTTATCAAAATTTAGATCTTACCTATTTAGAACCTCAGTTTTTTGATCAAGTCATAAACACAGGATTGTTTTTACAAGACTTTGTACCCGGCAAAGTAGAAAAGTCTACTTTTAAGAATTTCCTTTCAAATTTGAATGATGTTTATAAGCCTGAAAATATTAAATTCACTTTTCAAAGTATGATTAGTAACGAGTTAGTTTTTCTACAAGAGAAAGAGGGCTATAATAAAATTATCAAGTTGCCTTTAGAAAAGTTACTTCACCTAAGAGAGTTTATTTCATCTGATAGTCTTTCTCTTTATAATAAAATGGGCTTCGCAAAATCTATCGATGCTTCTTTTGGTATTGCGAAACTCTCGACAAAAGAAAATTTCTCTTGTTATGGTCTTGTTGAGTTCTTTAACACTCTCTTTGAGATGAGCAAAAAAGGCCAGTCAATTAGCCGTTATAAGGGTTTAGGTGAAATGAATCCTGAGCAATTATGGGAAACCACCCTCGATCGAGCTAATCGAAAATTACTCCAAGTAAAATTAGAAGATCAAGTGAATGCTGAAAGACAATTGATTATGCTAATGGGAGACGATGTTACTGACCGTAAGAACTTTATTCAGGATAATTCCATTAAAGTAGCAAACTTAGATATCTAAGTTGGATAATAAAAAAAATAAATTTCTCTTTGTTAATTCATCAGATTTTTTACTAATCCGATTAATTGCTTTTGTTGGTCAAGGGGTCACACTCGCTGTATCCCAATATTTTTTCGATATCACTGATTTCGTCACGTACTCTTCTTGGGCCATCGCCCTCTTACTTCTATTAAGTGTGGGGCTTGCTTACTATCTGTTAAATCGCGGCGATAAAATATTATCTGAGCGACAAATCTTTCTTTTTTTATGTTTTGATATTTTGCAAATATCTTTACTGATTGGTCTAAACGGTGGTTACACTAATCCTTTTATCTTTATCATTTTAGCTCCTATTGCTATTGCCGCTTCTTATCTAACTATTGAAAGAGTACTAGTGATCTTAAGTTTATCGTTGGTTTGTTTTGCATTAATTTTTAATTTTTATATTGATCTTCCTTTAGCAGTGCGCCCCGATATTAATATCAATTACAGTTTAGCTATTATGATTTCATTATTCATTAGTAGTATTTTCTTAGTCTTTTATTTGTATTACTTCTCAATGAACTACAAAAGTACACAGACTGCTTACGAACTTGCGAGCAAACAATTACAAAATGAAAGAGAGCTTTTGAAAGTAGGAGGATTGGCCGCTGCGGCTGTTCATGAATTAGGGACACCATTAAATACGATAAATTTAATTGTGGGAGACTTAGATCATGATAAAGATCTCAAGCAAAAATATGGAGAAGATATTGAAACGCTCAAAATTGAATTAGATCGATGTAAAGCAATTTTAAAAGAACTCTCCACAAATCCTGAGTCTAAAGAAATTTCATCCGAGATCAGCAACATGTCTTTAGATGCATACGCCCAATCTCTATGTGATCAATTCTTAGGAAATTACCGATCCATAAATTTAGATTATCGCTCAGATGAAAAATCAAAATCAATTAATATTCAGATTACCCCTGAATTGAATATTGCGATGAACAATATTATCAAAAATGCGATTAGCTTTGCTTATAATGAGATTTTGGTAATAGCTGAAGCAACAGATAAGGAATATTTCATCAAAATCCGTGATGATGGGCCTGGATTTGATAAAAAGTTTATAGCTAATTTTGGTAAACCGTTCTATTCTAGCCGACCTGAAAAAGGGGTAAATATGGGCCTTGGCCTGTTTATAACTAAACAAATGATTGAAAATCTAAATGGCGAAATTTCAGTACAAAATAATAATGGAGCAGAAGTAATATTGACATGGCAGATCTAGAACAAACAACCGAAAAAGAAAAAACACTATTTATCATTGAAGACGATAAGCCCTTTCGCGAGCGCTTAACCACCTCTTTCCAGCGTAAAGATTTTGTTGTGACCGCTGCTGCCAATAAAAAAGAAGCATTAGAAGTTTTAACCCAACATGATTTTAACTATGCAATCGTGGATCTTCGTCTCGGTGATGGTTCTGGTTTAGATGTGATTAAAGTCATTAAGGAAAAAAATCCTGAGTGTCGTGCCGTGATGTTGACGAGTTATGGTAATATCGCGACTGCTGTGTCTTCAGTGAAATTAGGTGCTGATGATTATCTTACCAAGCCTGCAAACATCGATGATATCGAAAAATCTTTGATGTCTTCTACAGCTTCTTCACTTCCACCCCCACCAGAAAATCCCATGTCTGCAGATCGAATTCGTTGGGAACACATTCAAAGAGTTTTTACTCAGTGTAATCGTAATGTTTCTGAAACTGCAAGACGTTTAAAAATGCATAGAAGAACTTTACAGCGAATTTTAAATAAACACGCTCCTAAAGAATAGTATCTCGTTTTATTCTCTGCTATCTTATCTAGATGTCTGAGTCCCGATTAATTCTTGTAGACGGTTCAGGTTATATTTTCAGAGCGTACTATGCGCTCCCCCCTATGAATAATTCTAAAGGCATTCCCACTAATGCTGTTTATGGTTTTTGTAACATGATGTTACGTCTCATTGACGAACACCCTCACGATAAAATTTTAATTATTCTCGATGCGGGCAAAAATACTTTCCGCAATACTCTCTATTCTGAATACAAAGCTAATCGTAGCGAAGCACCAGAAGATCTTATTCCTCAATTTGGAATTATTCGCGAAGCGATTGATGCTTTTGGCTTAGATGTTATTGAAAAAAAAGATTTTGAGGCTGATGATATTATCGCCAGTTATGTTCGCTATGGTGAGGAAAATAAAATCCCCACAACAGTCTTTAGTTCGGATAAGGACTTGTTTCAATTGCTTTCCGCCAATACCCGTATTATGGACCCGATGAAAAATGTAGAAATTGATGAGGCCAAAGTCATGGATAAGTTTGGTGTGGGCCCTGATAAAATTACTGACGTTCAAGCACTGATTGGCGATAGTGTTGATAATATTCCAGGAGTTCCAGGTATTGGCCCTAAAACAGCAGCAAAATTGATTAATGAATTCGGTACTTTTGAAGAGCTATTAGCAAAAAAAGATCAAATCTCCAATGTTCGCATCAAAAATCTCATTCATGATCATGAAGAGTCAGCCAAAATAAGCCATCAATTAGTGATTTTAAAAAACGATCTCGAACTGCCCATTCAAATTGAAAATTTAAAAGACTTCGATGACTCCCCAAAGTTAAATGACTTTTTTAAAAAATATGAATTTAAATCCCTCATAAGAACCAGTGCTCATGAAACCAAACCTCACGCCGCAAAAAAAGATATAGAATTCAAATCACTGATTAAAACACCCGAGATCATCGAATACCTACAAAGCCTCCAATCTGAAAGAATACTCGCAATTGATCTTGAAACAGACAGTCTTGATGTTAATCAGGCGAATATTATTGGCATTTCCTTATCTAATGCAGATCAGGCTTATTATATTCCTTTTAAATCTCCAGAAAATGAATTGACGTCTAAAGATCAAACAAAAATTTTAAAAGAACTCAATCTTTTATGTGAGGATCCTTCAATTTTAAAAATTTTTCATAATGCTAAATACGATAGTGTTATTTTAAAACGCTTTCATGTAAATACAGTTTCATTTCAAGATACGTTGTTAATGTCTTTTTTTATTAACAATGGTCTGACCAAACACAACTTAGAGGATTTGTATTATTACTACTTTGGTGAGGAAAAAGAAAAATTCAAAGATGTCATTAAAAATGAATCTAAAAGAAACTATAAAGATTTCTCTGAAGTGCCTTTACAAGCTGCTACGAACTACGCTGCTCATGATGCTTATGCTACGCATAAATTATATGAAGCAATGCAACAACAAATCTCTGAAGTATCTGATAGCTGGATATACTATGATATTGATAAAAAACTGAGTTTAGTTCTTCAAGAAGTTGAAAGTAATGGATGTAAAATCGATTTAAAATTTTTAACGAAACTCGAAAAAGACTTAAATAAGGAAATCGAAAATATTGAAAAAAAGATTTTCAAAATTTCAGGAGAGGAATTTAATATTGGCTCCCCCAAGCAATTAACAGAAATATTTAAAAAACTCGATGTTAAAGTTACCAAAAAAACAAAAGCAGGAGATTTTCAAACTAACGTCAAAGTACTCGAGCAATTAGAGTCTGAAGGTGTTGAAATTGCCTCTCATATTCTACAGTGGAGACAATATTCCAAGCTAGTCTCGACCTACACTTCATCCCTTGCTGAGCACGCCGATAGTAACGATCGTGTTCATAGCACCTTTAATATTGCTGCCACGATCACTGGACGATTAAGCTCCTCCGAACCTAATCTTCAAAATATTCCTATCAGAACAGAGATTGGAAAGAAGATCAGAACAGCTTTTATTGCTGAAAAAGACCATGAATTATACAGTTTTGATTATTCTCAAATTGAGCTTCGAGTTCTTTGTGAGGCCTGTGAGGACCCTAATTTATTAAAAGCTTTTCAAGAAGACCAAGACATTCATCAAAGTACCGGACAACTAGTCTTTAATAAAAAGTCAATTAACGATAATGATCGCCGAATGGCTAAAATAATTAATTTTGGAATTATCTATGGGATCAGCCAGTATGGTTTAGCTAAACAGTTAGGGGTTAGCAATGCCGAGGCGAAGTTGTTTATTGATAATTATTTTCAAAAATTTCCCAACATTAATGACTTTATGAAATCCACCGTCGATAAAGCAAAAAAATTAGGATATGTCGAAAATCTCTTTGGAAGAAAATCTCATATTAAAGATATCAATGCTAAAAATTTTATGCTGCGCTCCTTTGCAGAGAGACAGGCTATCAATGCCCCCATCCAAGGTACTGCATCCGAGTTAATCAAAATAGCTATGCTCGATATTCAAGATTATTTACAACAACATAAATGTAAATCCAAAATGACCTCTCAAGTACACGATGAACTTTTATTTGAAATTCACAAAGATGAAAAAGATCTTATTTCTCAAATCGCTAATCTGATGGAAACATCACATCAAAAATACAAATCTTTTAAGACTCCGATTAAGGTTGATTTTGGTGGTGGATCAAACTGGGGTCAGGCCCATTAATCTAAATAAAATTACCAAGAGGAATTTGGTTCTTCTAAAAATTTAATTTCTTCAGCAGTTGATTGTCTTTGTAAAATACTATTCCTGTGAGGATATCTTCCAAATCTTTTGATAACGCGAGTGTGATCATCCCATGATTTTTTTATTCCTTCATAATTTGGATGTTCTTTTAAAAAAACATCTCCTAATTGTTGAACAAAAATATGATCTTGCATTTCCTCACTATGAATGAGGGGTAGTAAATAAAAAAGTCTCTCAGGCATATCAAGATCTTCTAGGTACTGTCGATCCACACCTTCAATTACTAAAAGTCTGGCCTTAGTATCTTGAGAATAAGATTTAGGATCGTTACGAAATAAGTTTCTAGAGAACTGGTCAAGAAGTATGATGAGAGCTAAACTGCTTTTAGCTTCATCTTGCCAATCATCATATTCATTCTTGATTGCTTTTTCGACGTCTTCTAAAAATCGATCTCTGATTTTTTGATCGTATTCATCATTTTTAGCCCAGTGATCTTTTGAGCTTGATTCTTTGAACCAGAAATCGAGAACTTCTTGGTATTTTGGAAGAGACACTAAAAGTTTTCGTCAGGTTTATTGAAAGCCATCCACTGCTCTAATTCAGTAAAACCGCCAATTTTCTCTCCATTAATAATGATTTGAGGGAAGGTTTTTGCTGTCGGAAAGACTTCAAAGAATTGCTCTCGATTAAAGTCTTCATCCAGTTTTAAAATTTTTGGATTATAAGGCTCTAATACAGCTTTTGCTCGAGTGCAAAAAATACAGTTCTCTTTGGTATAGATCGTGGCGTCCAATTAAAAGGACTCGTCAAAAGATAAAGAGCGATCTGTTGGTCTTTGATATTCAGATACACGCTTTTCAAAGAAGTTGGTAACGTTTTGAACATCCAGCGCTCTCATGAAATCAAAAGGATTTTCTGTGCCATAAACATGCTCAAATCCAAAAAGATCTGCGATACGATCAGAGACAGCTTCGATGTACATACACATCATCTCTTTATTCATTCCAATGAGATCAACAGGAAGCGCATCTGTTACAAATTCTTTTTCAAATTCAACAGCTTCTCTTACAATTTCTTCAAACTCTGACTGAGAAACTAAATTAGGAATTAAATCCATCGATTTGATATCTTCATCGGAGAGAGTTCCATTATTAAATTTATTGCTTAGTGTTTTAAACATCAAAGCAGAGAAACTAAAGTGCATTCCTTCATCTCTTGCAATCCAGTCATTGGATAATGCGAGACCTGGGAGCAAACCTCTTTTTCTAAAGTAGTAGATCGCACAGAATGAACCAGCAAAAAATAATCCTTCTACTAATCCAAATGCAATCAAACGTGTTAAAAGATTTTGTTTTCCATTGAGCCATTTAGAAACCCACTGAGCTTTTTTATTAATACAAGGCACATTTTGAATAGCAGAAAATAATTTATCTTTTTCAGCAGGGTCTTCGACATACGCTTCGATTTGAAGACCATACATTTCAGCGTGAATGGACTCGTTGAGCATTTGCATGGTGATAAAGAGTCGAGACTCAGGGATTAAAATTTCATTATAGAAACGGGACGCTAAGTTTTCATTAATCATCGCCTCAGAGTTCGCAAAGAATGCGAGAACGTGTTTGATGAAGTGCTTTTCGCCTTCATTCAGAGTTTTCAGATCACGAAGATCATCTTGAAGTGAAACCTCTTCTGGTGTCCAGAACGCTTGTACGTGCTGTTTATAACGATCCCAAATTTCTTGGTGTTGAATAGGAAAAATAGATTTACATCCTTTAGATATCATAATTGGCTCCTTAATATAATTTGATTGATTTTCTTAGGCACTACAAGTTAAACAATCTTCAGGTTCGTTCGATTGTGCCTCTTTTACATATGTTTCTTTTGCTTTTTTTTCTGATGATACAGTAACTTTGACTGCATCAACCGCAGAGCGGCTTCTTAAGTAATACATTCCAGTTTTGAGACCCTTTTTCCACGCATACATATGCATGGAGTTCACTTTTCCAAAAGTAGGAGTAGCTAGCCATAAGTTCATGGACTGGGTTTGGTCGATAAAGGGAGCACGTTCAGCTGCCATATCGATGACAGTCTTTTGTGATGTCTCCCAAACTGTTTTGTAGACTTCTTTTAGGTCTTCTGGGAAACCCTCAATATTTTGAACAGATCCATTCTCTAAGATGATCTGATCTCTTAACTCTTTGCTCCATAGTCCTCGAGCCATTAACTCTTTTACAAGGTAGCGGTTCACTAATAAAAACTCACCAGACAATGTTTGTCTTTTATAGATGTTGGAAGTCTGCACCTGGAAGGTTTCTGTATTACCTAAAATAATTCCTGTCGATGCTGTTGGCATACAGGCTGTGGTGAGAGAGTTGCGCACACCGTGCTTTTGAATTTTTTCCATTAAGCCTTTCCAGTCCCACATGTTGGAAGGCTTAACTCCCCAAAGATCGAACTGGAACTGACCTTGTGATAAAGGTGAGCCTTGGAAAGTGGAGTAAGCGCCTTTGTCTGCTGCTAGTTCCATCGAAGCTTCTAACGCACCGAAATAAATAGTTTCAAAAATTTGTTTATTAATAATTTGTGCCTGAACTGAGTCATAGGCAAGGTTCATTTTGAAATAAACATCCGCTAAACCTTGGATACCCAAGCCGATAGGACGATGACGGCTATTTGAGTTTTGTGTTTTATCGGTTGGATAAAAGTTAATGTCAATTACTTGGTCTAGATTTTTGGTAGCTAACTTTGCAATTTGATAAAGGTTTTGATAATCATATTTACCATCCTCGGTCACAAATTTTGGAAGCGCAATAGACGCCAAGTTACAAACTGCTGTCTCGTCTTTTTCAGAGTACTCAACAATCTCTGCACAAAGATTAGATGATTTAATTACTCCGATATTTTTTTGATTAGACTTATTGTTGATAGAGTCTTTGTAGAGCATGTAAGGCTGACCAGTTTCAATTTGTGCTTCAATAATTTTTGACATAAGAGCACGAGCCTTTACTCTTTTAAGGTCAGGCATTTCTTTTTCATATTTTGTGTAAAGCTCAACAAATTCAGAACCATAAGTATTTGAGAGACCAGGACATTCATGTTCGCTCATTAGAGTCCATTCACCATCTTCCTCGACTCGTTGCATGAATAAATCAGGGATCCAAAGAGCATAGAAAAGATCACGAGCACGGAATTCTTCCGCACCAGTATTTTTTCGAAGCTCTAAAAAGGCTTCAATATCAGCGTGCCAAGGCTCTAAATAGACTGCAAATGAACCCTTTCTCTTTCCACCACCTTGATCGACAGATCTTGCTGTTTCATTGAAAATCTTAAGGAATGGAATAAGACCGTTGGATTTACCGTTAGTAGATTTAATTCGACTTCCGCCCGCACGAATATTATGCGCATGAAGACCAATACCACCAGCGGTTTTTGAAATGAGAGCGCAGTCTTTAACAGTATTAAAGATACCTTCAATAGAGTCATCTTCCATTCCAATTAAGAAGCAAGATGAGAGCTGCTGCATTTTCAAACCACTGTTAAAGAGTGTAGGGGTTGCGTGCGTATAAAGACCTTGTGAGAGACTATCGTAAGTTTTTTTAACTTGATAAAAATCAAACTTATCTCCAGAAACACAAAGTGCAACACGCATCCATAAATCTTGAGGACGCTCGATAGTCTTATTATTAAATTGTAAAAGGTAAGCTCTAAAAAGAGTAGTTAAAGCAAAGTAATCAAATAGGTAGTCACGATCGTAGTCAATAATTTTTTCAATATCTTCAGCGTGAGCCATCGCCTTTTGGTAATACTCTTCTCTTAGCAAACCATCTTCGAATAAATTTTTTGTAGCAATGATGAAACCTGGTGTTTCTTTATGCAGAGCGTTTGCTTTAATACGACCCGCGAGATACGAGTAGTCCGGATGCTCAACGGTTAAAGCTGCAGCAGTCTCAGCAAGATACGTATCAATTTCATTTGTAGTAATGCCATCATATAAACCTTGGATAGCTTTTTGAGCAATAGTAATTGGATCGATTTCTAACCCATTAGAGAGAACGGAAATACGATTAGTAATTTTTTCAAGTGAGATATCTTCTTTGTGACCATCTCTTTTTGTGACGGCCATGGTTGAAACCTTGGCACCAACTTGTTCATTTAGCTTGGCAGTTTTGTATCGTTGTTTTGCACGCTGCTCACGGTATAGAACGTACGCTCTGGCTACCTTGTGATGCTCGCCCCTCATTAAGGCTAATTCCACCTGATCTTGGATATCTTCAATGTGAATCATATCGCCGTTAGCAATACGACGGGTAAGAGCCGCAGTAACAGTTTCAGTAATATCATTAACTGTCTGGTCTATTTTAGTGTTATCTCGCACATCAGTCTGTGCTAAGAACGCTTTTCTGATGGCATTAGCAATTTTATCTGATTTAAAAGGGGTAATTGAGCCATCGCGTCTTACGACGCTCAAACTTAATAGATTTACTTCTTCATTTTGTTTATTTATGACCGTGTTTTTTGTTGAATTTTCTGTATTTTCCGCGCTATTTGTTTCCATTCTACCTACCAAGTTTGTGTATATATTTGCAAAAAATCACTAGATCTAGTGCCTCTTGCCTAGTGACTATACAATCTATAGACAAAGCTAGTCAATTTATTTTGTATTTAATTCTCAAAAGCCAATAAATTCAAATGGAATTTAAAGATTCAATTCACATCATTTCCTTAAATATTCACAGGTTTTTATCAATTTTTTTTTGCCTAGCGAATATTTGCTCTGATGTCATAAAAGCTTAATAAAATCAGTCAAAATTATTATCTAGATTCTTCAAGATTTGATTAATTTCTCTCCTTAAATTATGAGTATTTTTCATTGGACCTCTTAGAAGAAACTATTATTTTCATCGAGTGAAAAAAATATTAGGAGTGGGCACAGCCCTTGTTGATGTTATCTGCCAGGTGGAAGATAACACTATTTCCACCCTCAATCTGACCAAAGGGTCCATGACATTAATTGAGGAGTCTCAAATACAAGAAATTCGATCTCATTTTGAAAGTCCCCTTATCACCTCTGGCGGATCAGTTTGTAATACAATCCATGAATTAAATTACACCTCTCATGAGGCAGCATTTTATGGCAAGGTGAATGAGGATGAGTACGGACAGGCATTTATTCAAGATTTAGAGAAAGCAAATATTGCTTATAAGGGAGTGATCAAACAAAACGATCTTCCCACCGGCTGTTGTAATATTCTTGTTTCTCCAGATGGGGAGAGAACAATGGCAACGCATATTGGTATCGGCTCGCAGCTCCATCCCGATGAGCTAACTGAAGACAGTCTTCAAGGCATTGATCACATTTATATGGAGTCGTATTTATGGGATCATGATTTAACAAAACAAACTTTAAAAAAAGTAGGAAAAATCGCAAAGACAATGAACATCGAAACTTCATTATCCCTTTCCGATCCCTTTTGTGTTGATCGTCATCGCGATGAACTAAAAGAATTTATCGAAGAATATGTTGATCTTGTCTTTTGTAACTTTGATGAAGCTAAAATGTTTGCACAAAGTGAGACCATGGCAGATGTCTCCGCTTTCTTTCAATCTTTTGGTAAGAAAATTGCAATGACCGCAAGTGCCGAGGGCGCTTACTATTTTCATGGAGAAACTGTAGCGCATCAACCAGCTCAAAAAATTGAACAAGTCGTTGATACAACGGGGGCAGGTGATAATTTTGCAGCTGGCTTTCTTGATCAATATTTATCAGACAAAGCAATTGATGAGGCTTTAGCCCAAGGTAATGCTCGTGCTGGCGAGGTTATTCAACAGCTAGGCCCCAGAATAAAAAGACATTGAAAAATATGACTAAATCGTGTTTTATCATTATTAATCTAGCCACTAAAGGAGGACGCATTGGATTATAAAGTAAAAGATATCTCTCAGCATGCTTTTGGGAGACAAGAAATAGAAATAGCCGAAACTGAAATGCCAGGATTAATGGCCATTCGTGAACAGTACGGTGACTCGAAACCTCTGGCTGGAGCAAATATTATGGGCTGTTTACATATGACTATTCAAACAGCTGTTCTGATTGAGACACTTGTTGCACTGGGCGCAAAGTGTCGATGGAGTTCATGTAATATCTATTCAACCCAAGATCATGCAGCAGCAGCTATTGCGCAAAGCGGCACTCCTGTGTTTGCATGGAAGGGGATGAGCGAAGAGGAGTTTTGGTGGTGCATTGATCAAACTATTGAAGCGGATGGTTGGGAGCCCAACATGATTTTAGATGATGGTGGTGATTTAACTTTGCGTATGCACGAAAAATATCCTGAGTTATTAAAAAACATTAAAGGCTTATCTGAGGAGACCACAACAGGTGTTCTTCGATTGGAGCAGATGGTCGAAAAAGGAACGCTGCAAGTTCCTGCCATCAATGTGAATGACTCCGTTACAAAAAGTAAGTTTGATAATCTGTATGGATGTAAAGAAAGTTTAGTAGATGGTATTCGTCGTGGCACAGATGTGATGATGGCAGGTAAAGTTGCTGTTGTGGCAGGCTTTGGCGATGTGGGTAAAGGAAGCGCTGCAAGTTTACGTGGAGCTGGTGCGCGCGTTCAAGTAACAGAGGTTGATCCTATTTGTGCATTGCAAGCGGCTATGGAGGGATATGAAGTAGTGACCATGGATGATGCTTGTAAATATGCGGATATCTTTGTTACGGCTACAGGAAATAAAGATATTATTACTCAAGATCATATGAGAGAAATGAAAGACCGAGCCATTGTTTGTAATATCGGTCACTTCGATAATGAAATTCAAATTGACTCTCTTCAAAATTACAAATGGGAAGAAATCAAACCTCAAGTGGACCAAGTAACTTTTCCTGATGGCAAAAAATTAATCATTCTCTCCAAAGGCCGTTTGGTGAACTTAGGAAATGCAACGGGTCATCCAAGTTTTGTGATGAGCGCTTCTTTCTCCAATCAGGTCTTAGCTCAAATGGAGCTATGGAAAAATCACCAAAACTATGAAAACAAAGTCTATGTTTTACCAAAAAAATTGGACGAAATGGTAGCTATGTTCCACCTCAAAAAAGTAGGAGCAAAATTAACCGAAATGTCTAAAGAGCAAAGCGATTATATTGGCGTTGAACAACAAGGACCATTTAAGAAAGAGACATATAGGTATTAATCATGAGAAAAGATTACATTTTTACTTCTGAGTCCGTTTCTGAAGGACACCCCGATAAAGTATCTGATCGTATTTCTGATATGGTCGTTGACCATTTCATTGCCAAAGATCCTTTTGCAAGGGTGGCTTGCGAAACGCTGACAACTACCAATAAGGTTGTGCTAGCTGGTGAAATTCGAGGACCAGTTCAAGAAGATAAAGATGAAATCATCTCTAAAGTAAGAGACTGTATTAAAGATATTGGTTATGAGCAAGACGGCTTTCATTGGCAAAATGCTGATGTTCAATATTTATTGCATGGTCAATCAGCAGATATAGCTATGGGTGTTGACTCTTCAGCTGATAAAGATGAGGGTGCGGGAGATCAGGGAATTATGTTTGGCTATGCTTGCACAGAAACCCCTGAATTAATGCCGGCACCAATTTATTATTCTCATAAAATTTTAGAACTAATGGCAAAAGGTCGTAAAGACGGCTCTCTCAAAGGGCTCGAGCCCGACTCCAAAAGTCAGGTAACTCTAAAATATGTTAATGGTCAACCAAGTGCTGTTACGTCAGTTGTTATTTCTACTCAACATGCAGAGGGCCTCTCTCCTGTAGCAGTGAAAGAAATAGTCACTCCTGTATTAAAAGAGTCAATTCCATCAAACTTACTCGATGGCCTCTCTGATAGCGAATACTATGTCAATCCGACAGGCAACTTTGTGATTGGCGGACCTGATGGTGATACCGGTTTGACCGGAAGAAAAATTATTGTCGATACGTACGGTGGAGCTGCTCCTCATGGTGGCGGTGCATTCTCAGGAAAAGATCCAACTAAAGTTGATCGTTCTGCTGCTTATGCTGCTCGATACCTTGCTAAAAATATTGTAGCCGCAGGTCTCAGTACCCAGTGTACTATTCAATTATCTTACGCTATTGGTGTGGCGAAGCCTTTGTCGATTTATGTCAATACACAAGGAACAAACACCATTGATGAAGCAAAAATTGAAGCAGCAATCCCGGAGATTATGAATTTATCTCCAAAAGGAATACGTGAAAAACTTCAATTAAATAAGGCCATTTACGAGCAAACAGCCGCCTACGGACATTTCGGAAGAAAGCACGACAGTGGGACAGGGGCATTTTCTTGGGAAGCCTTAGACTTGGTTTCTGACTTTAAGTCACTCGCATAATTGAGCCTCAGTTTTACTATTAACCAAGAGTCTGAACTTACAGATTTAGTAGGCAAAATATCTCCCCTTTTACAACCCCAACAAATACTTTTCTTTGAGGGTGAAGTTGGATCAGGGAAAACAACATTCATAAGACATTTACTCAAATCATTGGCCTTAAAAGCTAATCAAGATTTTCATTTTTTGGGTAGCCCGACGTATCAACGAGAACATCATTACAATTTAAATAAACTTAACTTCGTTCATTTTGATTTTTATCAAGTTGATGGAAAAACCCATGTTGATTTAGAAGATTATTTTATGAATAACTGTTTATTAATTGAATGGCCTTTAGAAGATTTAAAAAAAAGATATCTTCCTGATGCAATGTTGATTAAGATTAATGTAAAAGAACAAAAACGTATTATTGAGATAAGTTCATCAAACCCTAAATGGCTTCCTTAAAAAAATCAAACTTATCAAAAGTAAAAAAACAATTATTAAATAAAAATATTAAAACAGGTGGCCCGCTTAAGTTTAATCCTGATGCCTCAAATAAAATTTTTCAACTTTGTAAAACAGGAAAAAAAACATTTCTTTTATTATCCTTTCAAAATAATCCAGTGGAGTATCAAAGATATTTAAGAGCTGACCATGCTCTTTCCTCACAAGGAGTTCTCACACCCTCAGTTATTGAAAAAAATCCTACTCACAAGTATTTATTAATGGAATATTTTCCCATCAATAATGCTTCGAGGTATTTTAAGAAAGAGGAATTAAAAAATATTTTTCCTCAAGCAATTAAAACCTTAAAACTTTTACAACATTCAAGAAAAAGATTTTCGGGTATTCCCATCAAACCTTTTAATAATCTCACCAGAAACGCATCGAAGGGAATAGAGACTTATATTGAGTACTTCGATTATAAAATTCAAATAGGCTACTATCTCAACCGACTTATTCAAAAATCATTGAAAAATAACCTAATTTCTTTGAATAAATATAAACCTGCTCTCACGCATGGTGATTTTTTTTTGGAGAACTTCATTTACTATCAAAAAGACCTCTATCTTATTGATCATCAAGACCTTCACTATAATCACCCCTATCTAGATATAGCTTCCTTGATATTCGATGCACGACGATTGTATTCCGCTCAGACAGAGGACAAGTTAATTCGAAATTATGCAAAAAAATTTAATCTCTCTCTAGTTGATTTTCGATCTGAAATTCATTTGGTCAGTCTCGCCCGAAATTTACGTATTTTAGGAAACTGGGTAAATTTATATCGTTCAGGTAAAACGCAATATCTTAAAAAATATCGAAAAAATACATGGCTACAAATTTTAAAGCATGTCGAATATCTTCGGTTTTGGGATTTAAGAGAACTATTTGAAGAAATTTACAATAAAACCAAATAAATGGATGTATTAATTTTAGCTGCAGGATTGGGCACAAGAATGGAAGACTTAACTAAAGATCTTCCAAAACCATTATTATCCGTTAAAGGCAAGCCTTTGATCGATTATGCTTTTGATTTAATTAAGCCATTACAGACGGAAAACATTTATGTGAATACACATTACCATGCGGATCTAGTTCAATCCCATATCAGTAAAAATTATGAAAATATAAAAATATCATTTGAGCCAGAGATTTTAGGAACAGGTGGAGGGATAAAAAAAATTCACCAAAACAATCTGCTAGTATTAAATACGGATAATCTTTGGCAGCAACAATTTGCGCAAGAAATAAAAAGTGCATGGGATTTTTTTCAAAATAATCAAAATATCGATAATTTACTCTTAACTACAACTAAGAGTGATTTTCATGATCTTGAAATTTTACATGATCAATCTATTCAATTTCCCTCAAGTCAATGCAATGCACAATTCCAAGGTTGTCATTTCATTCGACAGGGAGTTTTACAAGATTATCCAGAAATATTTAATATTCCCTCTTATTGGAATAAGTGCTCTGAAGAAAAAAAATTATTTAGTTTTTTAACGACAATAGAAAACACCCACATCGGCACAAAAGATTTATATTTGAAATACTCAAACTGAGTCCTATATATAAGGTATGGCATTAGAACAAATTAAAGACGCTGATTTTCAGCAAAGTGTAATAGAAAGCTCCAATAATCACCCTGTTTTAGTCGATTTTTGGGCAGAGTGGTGCGGTCCATGTAAGGCCCTGGGTCCAATTTTAGAAAATGTAGCATTAGAGTTTGACGGCAAAGTTGCAGTAAAAAAGATTAACATCGATGAAAATCCTGAGTCTCCAGCTAACTTTGGAATTCGAAGTATTCCAACAATCATCATGTTTAAAAACGGCGCTGTGGCAGATACGAAAATAGGATTAAGTTCTGAGGCAGATCTAAAAAACTGGATTAACTCTCACCTATAAAATTAAAGTTATTTTTTAATCCTGACCGTAACATAATAAGCATCGATATTCTTTTTTTCGATGTAAACTTTTTTTTCATTGGAGAGGACTTTCCACTTATCTAATTTTTCATAATTAGCAATGGCCTCTCCAAAATTATACGACTCATATACACCTTCATTAATTGAAAAAACAAAAATAGCATCATTTTTGAGAATGCGATGAAATTCAGCAAATGCATTAGCTTTGACATGACCATACGTAAAAGTCCCAACGCAAAGAGCATGGTCGTAATAACTATCTGAGGTTGATAAGGATTGATTTAAATCTGCCTGAAATATTTTTTGATAAATATTAGCTGGCACTAAATCTAACATCTCTTGAGAAAAATCGAGTCCCTCAAGATTTTGATAATCTTGGCTCTGTAAAATTTTACCAACGAGTCCAGTACCACAACCGGCATCAAGAATGAGAGAGTTTTTATTTTGAACTTGATTTATGAATAGCTGACAACATTCGTGTGGTGCAACATAATTCCAATCCTCTAAATCTTTTTCATAATTATTATTAGAGGACCAATTCTTGTAGTAGTCCAAAATCTCTTCGGGCGTATCGAGTTTATAAATTGATATTTTATCTTCAGTCTTTTCCGACACGCTATGTTAGCTGTTCTAAAGGAAAAGAGCTGAGTTGTTCAAGCCCATTCGAGGTAACGTGATATTGATCTTCAAGTTTGACGCCTTCTTTTCCTCCTACCTCACCAATATAGGACTCCACGCAAATGGTCATGTTTTCCTCAAAGTGACTTGAGAAATCGGCGTTTGAAAAATCTTCATTAGGATAGGCAACAAAAGGCCATTCATCACAAAGACCAATTCCATGAATGATACAGGGGTAATGATTGTCATAACAATTATTAGGCAATTTCCATGCCTTTTCAGCGAATTCTCTAAAGCTGGTACCAGCTTTGATAAGCTCTTGATTATGTTGAATGTGTTCGGTTGCAAGAGAGTAGAGTCTTCTTTGTTCATCATTGAATTTACCTCCCTCAACAAATGTTCGTGATATGTCTGCGCAGTAACCATAAGGTCCTACCATATCCGTATCAAAGGCAACCAGATCTCCTGGTTCAATGACTCTATTACTACATTCTTGTAACCAAGGATTGGTACGAGGACCAGACACTAATAATCTTGTCTCAAACCACTCACCTCCATTTTCGATATTGGTTTTGTGCATATAAGACCACAATTCTTCTTCTGTCATTCCTGCTTGAAGCTTTTCTTTCATAAGCCACATCCCTTTTTCTGCAGTTTCAATTGATGCCTTCATGCATATTAATTCATCTTCTGATTTAATGGATCGAGCAGTTTCAACAAATTTTTGAGCATTTAATAATTCGACATTAAATTGTTTGAGTAGCGTTTGAATGCCAACAGGATCCGAGACATCTATAGCCAAACGATTATTTTCAGGAGAGTGCTCTCTCATCAAATCTTGAACCATGCCTGCCCATTGTTTTGCGTTTTTATCGACAAAATTGTTTGCAGAAAAGAAATCCCAACTAACGACACTTCGAATTTCATCGATAGTGCACAGATGCTCAGATAAGTGTTCGCTTTTAGGATAATCAAATAGGATCACTTTGCCCCCAGCGCTGATAAAAACGAAACGAACTAATTCATGCATCGTAAATAAACTCATGTTTCTGCTATCTGTTGCATAGCGAATATTGATGGGATCAAATAATATACAGGCACCAACATCATTTTTTTGAAGCTGTTCAATTACTCTATTAAGACGATACATTCTAAGTCGATCAAAATTAATTTGATCCTCATATAAATAAGGATTGAACTGTTGTGTGCCAACATTTTGATTAATGACCTCAGAGAATTTAGGCCCAATTTTTCTACTGGCAAATTTACTTGTAAAATTTGTCATTTAACAAAATCTAATCACGATTTCTGTAAAACTCAAATGATAATCTTTAAGTTTTGGTGCCAGTTTTTTTTTCTTTTGAACTAGAATTTCGAGGATTTCCATATTAGAGTTTTGAGAAATTCGGAGGGATTTTAAGATGAATTTAGTTGAAAGATTAAACCAAGGACCAGTCTTATGTGCTGAAGGATATCTCTTTGCTATGGAGCGTAGAGGCTACTTGCAAGCGGGTGCTTATGTACCGGAAGTCGTTTTAGAACATCCTGAAGTGGTTACTCAATTGCACCGAGAGTTTATCCGTGCGGGTAGTGATGTCGTCCAAGCTTTTACTTATTATGGTCATCGTGAAAAACTCCGTCTCATAGGCAAAGAAGAACTATTAGAACCCTTACAAAAAAATGCTTTGAAAATTGCCAAAGATGCAGCTGATGAATTCCCTGAATTGGATTTGATGATTGCGGGTAATGTTGCCAATACAAACATTTATAGCCCTACTGATAAACAATCTCATATCGATTGCCAAAAAATGTTTGCTGAACAAATCGCTTGGGCCAAAGAAGCAGGTGTAGATTTTGTTATTGCTGAAACTATCAACTGGACCGAAGAAGCTAAACTTGCACTAAAAGAAATTAAAGATGCTGGATTAATTGCTGTTGTCAATTTAGCAATTCCAAAAGGAGATAAAACAAGAGAGGGTCATTCCGCAGCAGAAGCATGCAAGATCTTAGAAGATCATGGTGCTGATGTCGTTGGACTGAATTGCTATCGTGGTCCGGATATGACAATGAAATTGTTACCGAGCATTAGAGAACAAGTTTCTTGTCATGTGGCAGCACTTCCTGTTCCTTATCGAACAAATGAAGAATTCCCCACTCATATGTATATAGAAGATCCTAACTGTGGTTGTCTTGATGGAAATGTTTCTCATATAGCTTTAGATGGTCTGACTTGTAATCGATTTGAAATGGCTGAATTTACAAAACAATGTATGGATATAAATGTGAACTTCATTGGAATTTGCTGTGGTGCTGATCCTCATCATGTCAGAGAAATGGCAGTTGCTATGGGTAGAAAGCCTATAGCCTACAAATACTACCCTGATATGACAAAACACTTCGCACATGGAAACGAAGGCACTTTAAAAGATAATAACAAAGCAGAAGAATGGCTTAAATAATAGGGAGAGCTCATATGAATTTAGTTGAAAGATTAAACCAAGGACCAGTTTTATGTGCTGAGGGATATCTCTTTGAGATGGAAAAACGTGGCTATTTACAAGCGGGAGCCTTTGTTCCCGAAGTCGTTTTAGAACATCCCGATGTCGTCACCCAGTTGCACCGAGAATTCATTCGTGCGGGCAGTGATGTGGTGCAAGCTTTCACTTATTATGGCCACCGTGAAAAACTCCGTTTAATTGGTAAAGAGGATTTATTAGAACCTCTTCAAAAAAATGCTCTGAAAATAGCTAAAGACGCTGCCAATGAATTTCCTGAATTGGATTTGATGATTGCTGGAGATGTAGCAAATACAAATATTTATGATCCCTCAGATAGTAAGTCTATTGTTGAAGTCGAAAGAATGTATGAGGAACAAATTGCTTGGGCTAAAGAAGCAGGTGTAGACTTTGTAATTGCAGAAACCATTCAGTGGACAGGGGAGGCGTTAATCGCACTCAAGAAAATTAAAGAAGCGGGATTAATAGCAGTTGTTAATTTAGCAATCCCTGCCAATGACCTAACCAGAGACAACCATACTCCCGAGGATGCTTGTAAAATTTTTGAAGACAATGGTGCGGAGGTAGTAGGACTAAATTGTTTTAGAGGACCTGTACACACCATGAAACATTTAGTTAATATTCGAGAAAAAGTTTCATGTCATGTGGCAGGACTTCCTGTACCCGTGAGAACAACTGATGAATTTCCTGTTTGGTTTTCACTTCCTGATGAAGGATGTGATTGTCTTCCAGGGGGAAGGGCTTTTCCAACAGGTATTGATAATCTTTATTGTAACCGATATGAAATGGCTGAGTTTGCTAAAGACTGTTTAAGCAAAAATATAAATTTTATAGGTATTTGTTGTGGTGCAGCACCCCACCATGTTCGAGAAATGGCGGTCGCGCTAGGCAGAAAGCCCATATCTTATAAATATTACCCAGATATGAGTAAGCACTATCTTTTGGGAACCGATAAAACTTTAAAGAGCATCAACACGGATCATCAGGACAAATACAAAGCAGAAGAAAAGTGGTTGCCTAAAGGCAGTTAGTTTTTTTTTAAGATTTGACGTCTTATAGCTCTCATCATAGTCCCGTTGAAACAGGCCAAAATGCTTGGTTATCAATTAATTCTTTTCCTTATAAATCAAAGTTTTTAGATAAAAACACCACTTGTGATTGGTTGATTTTGGGTGGGGGGTTTGCTGGATTATCGGCTGCCTATCGACTTCAACAACTCCGCCCAAAAGATAAAGTCGTACTTATTGATGCCTTAAAAATAGGAGAGGGTTCTGCAGGCCAGAACAGTGGTTTTATGATTGACCTACCTCATAACATCAGCGCTTCGGGTAATTACACAGCTAGTCTGGAGAAAGATAAAAAAACAATTGAGCTTCATCGTCATGCAATGCAGTTCGCCAAAGATATTGCTGAGGAATGTGGAGTTTCAAAGGAGGACTTTTTACGCATAGGTAAAATCAATGGAGCAGCAACCCCATCCAGTATTTCGTGGAATGATCAATATCAAAAACAACTCCAAGATCTAAGTGAAGATCATCAAGTCTTTGATCGAAAAGAAATGAAAGAGTTAACAGGATCTGAGTTTTATGAAAGTGGTCTTTTCACACCAGGGACAGTTTTGTTTCACCCCTCTAATTATGTCAGAAACATTGCTACAAAATTAAGAGAGTATTGTGAAATTTTTGATAACACTCCAGCGACTAGTATTAACTCTCAAAATAATTCTTGGCTCGTTCAAACACCCAAAGCTTCAATAAGCTCAGCAAATATTATATTCGCAATTAACGGTCATATCCAAAATTTTGGATTTTATAAAAATCGACTTATTCATTTATTTACATTTGCTGCTGTCACTAAAAAATTTTCTAGTGACCAATTAAGTGGTCAAGATCAGTGGGGTATTACTCCTGCTAATCCTGTGGGAACTACTGTGAGAAAAATTAAAGATGGAGATGGTTTTCGTTTATTAGTTCGTAATCAATGGCAATGCCATCAATCAATGCAAATTAACCAATCTATTCTTGAGGCTAAAGAACAACGACTTCGCCAAAGTTTTGAAATACGATTTCCTATATTTAAACAATTACCTTTTGAATTTACTTGGGGTGGAAAAGTTTGTCTTTCCATGAATAATGTCCCTGCCTTTGGGGAATTAGATCGTGGTTTATACTCTGCATGCTGCTCCAATGGATTAGGCTCAATTAATGGCACATTAGCGGGTAAGTTTATTATTGATAAGCTCTGTCAATCTAACGACCAGACCTATTTAAGCTTTGAAAATGCAGATAAACCAACACTTTTGCCACCTAATTTTTTAACTCAAATTGGTGCTAATCTCAATATCAAGACCAAAGAGTGGAGGGCCGGCAGGGAGCTGTAACTCCATGATTGCAATTCATTCCAGATGAAATTACGTTTAATGGGAGGAGATTATCAGTGACAATTTTAAAAGGTATTTTTGGTGCGATGTGCACTCCATTTCAAGAAAGTGGAAAAGGTATCGATATTCCAAGATATCAATCTCACATTGATGACTTATTAGAAGCAGGTGTTCATGGTCTTGTTTTGTGTTCTGGAACTGGTGAGTATGCTTATTTGACCGATGAAGAAAAACAAACTTTAATTCAAGAGGGCGTCAAACATATCAATGGAAGATGCCCAACGATTGCTCAAACAACAGCACTGAGTACTAATGAATGTATCGACAAGGCTAGGGCCGCAGAAGATGCTGGAGCTTCAGCTATCATGGTCATGCCTCCTTTTTTAGAACCTCCCTCGGAGCGAGGTGTCATCTATCACTATGAAGCTATTGCGAAAGCTGTTCGTATTCCCATTGTCATGTATAATGTTCCTCAACAAGCAGCACCGTTAACTGAAGATACTTATCGTAAATTAATAGCAATTGAAAATTTAGATTATATTAAAGACAGTTCTGGGGATTTGCTCAACACCCAAAAGTTTATTCAAACAGGAGGTAGAGTTTTTTGTGGAATAGACTCTCTCGCACCGTTTGCCTTAATGAGCGGATGTACCGGTATGATCTGGGGTGCAGTTAACTTTATGCCCCATGAGTGTGTAAATCTTTTTAATTTAATTGATGAAAAAAAATATCAGGAAGCCTTGGAGTTATGGAAATTAATGGAGCCTGTCTGTCTTTGGTTAGGGGGAAATCGGCATGATGTTGATTACCTCACAGGTATTAAAGCGGCTACAAATTTATCTGGTAGAAATATGGGGCCACCAAGAAAACCACTTCCTAGTGCTCCAGCCCCAGCACGTCACGACCTAAGGATTGCCATGTCTAAACTTCCAATCAACCATACTACTAATAATCGTCTCGTTTGGAGAGATTGGCAGGAGGAGAGAGATTGGCTAATTCAATCGACGATCAGAAAGAATTAAAGAGGAGTAAAAATGTCTAAAACTATTGATTTTTCAACCCAATTAGTAATCGGAGGAAGACCTGTTCCAGGTGTGGAAGGAAAAACTTTTGATACCATAAACCCTGCAAATGGAAAAGTTTTAGCAAGTATTGCGGAAGCGAATAGCGAAGATGTGAATAACGCTGTGAGCGCTGCGCGCAAAGCCTTCGAGCAAGGACCATGGTCGAAGATGGCACCTGCAGAAAGAAAAAAAGTTTTATTGCGATTTGCTACTGTTGTCGAAGCTCATTCAGAAGAACTTGCCATGATGGAGGCGATGGAAGCAGGCAAGCCTATAACTGATTGTTTAGAAATAGATCTTCCTGAAACAGTGAACACATTGCGTTGGCATGCTGAAGCCATAGATAAATTATATGATCAAATTTCACCAAGTGATCCTAGTGTGCTTTCGATGATTGTCCGAGAGCCGATGGGAGTGGTGGCAGCAATTCTTCCTTGGAATTTTCCAGCCATGATGGCTGCTTGGAAATTGGGTCCTATTCTTGCCACAGGAAACACTGTTGTCTTAAAACCTGCTGAACAAACTTCTTTATCAACTATTCGTATTGCAGAGTTAGCAGCTGAAGCAGGTATTCCTGATGGTGTGATTAATGTGGTTTGTGGTTTTGGAGAAACAGTGGGTAAAGTATTAGGTGAGCATCCAGATGTTGACTGTGTTGCCTTTACAGGCTCAACGGAAACTGGAAGAATGTTTCTTCGATATTCTGCCGACTCCAATTTAAAAAGAGTGCTTTTAGAGTGTGGAGGAAAAAATCCATTTATTGTTATGGAAGATGCAGAAGATTTAGACACTGCAGCTGACCATGCGACGAATTCAATCTTTTGGAATATGGGAGAGAATTGCTCATCCAACTCTCGTCTTTTAGTTCATCAGTCAATCAAAGATCAGCTTTTAGAATTAATTGTAGAAAAATCCAAAGAGTGGGTAGTCGGCGATCCCTTAAACCCAGCCACCAGAATTGGCCCAATGATCGAACAGGCACATCTAGATAAAGTGGTAGGCTTTATTGAACAAGCTCAAAAAGATGAAAACAAATTAGTGATTGGCGGGAAACGAACCCAAGAAGATAGCGGGGGATACTTTGTCGAACCAACCATTTTTGATGATGTAAAGCCTGATAATACTCTCTTTTCTGAGGAAGTCTTTGGGCCTGTTTTGGGTATTACGACTTTCAAAGATCCAGAAGAAGCAATCACTTTAGCTAACAATAATAAGTATGGCTTAGCGGCCTCCGTCTTCACAAGCTCAAATAAAACAGCCCATGTTGCAGCAAGAAAAATCAAAGCGGGGACAGTTGCCGTTAATTGTTACGGGGAAGGTGATGCGACTACTCCATTTGGGGGTTATAAGCTCTCTGGTTTTGGTGGAAGAGATAAATCACTAGCAGCCCATGATCAGTATTGTGAATTAAAGACTATTTGGATTGATCTAAAGTAATTATGATAAAGTTACTTTTTTTTATTAAACCAAATTCCTGTAGTTAGTCCTTCTTTATTATTTTCTAAAATTAGATGAGCCTTATGAATTTCACAAATTGTTTTCACCATCGATAAGCCAAGCCCTAGACCGCCCTCGTCTATCTTATTAATTTGGTAAAGAGGCTTTATTACTTTTGTTTTTTGGTTCTTTGGAATTCCAGGTCCTTGGTCTTTTACTAATATTTTATCTGGACCAAATAAGAAGGTTATCTCGGTTCCCTCTTTTGCAAATTTCAAAGAGTTTTGGATTAAATTTGTAATAAGAATGAACATTAAATCTTTATCCATTTTTATTTTTGTACCTTTGATAGTTGAGAGATGTGCCTTAAAACCTTTATCTTCTATCACGGGACCATATGTTTCAAAAATCTCATGACCAAGATCCTCTAAGTTTACTTTTATAAATTTTTTTCTTTCAGAGCCGCTTTGAATTTTAGCAATTTTGATAATCGTATCAAAAATATTGATAATCTCGTCTATTTGAGTAATTGAGCTTTTAATTTCTTTTTTGCTGATCTTATTGCTATTAATTTTTTTTTCTAAACTTAGACGAAGGTTTGTCAAAGGTGTTTTGAGATCATGTGCAATATTTGCGGATTGGTTTTTAAATTGACCCATGAGGTCCTCTAATTGTTGAGTTGTTTGATTTATAGAATTTGAAACTTTTACTAAATCGTCATCTCCATCTAATTTTATCCTGGTTTTAAGTCTTCCGGACTTAATGTAATTAAGAGAATTTTCTATTTTCGATATGCGCACCTGGGTGTTTCTTGAAACAATAGAAATCACCAAAGTAATCACAATTAATGAAAAAATTGTTGAAAAGAAAAAGATTTCATTAATGGTGCTTTTAATCTGACTTTGGGTATCCAGTGATCTGGCCGCAATATAGATGTTGTTATTTATAGTTTTGATTAGGGCTCTTGCCTCAAAAAGTTCGCCGCTTTCTGTAATTAAATTCACATTATGGTAGCCTGACTCATAAAAAATTAAATCACCTGGAAATATTGCTCCCTCCGCAATTCTTCCCACATAATTTTCTGAACTTGGAACAATCATATAATAACTGTCTTGAGAAGGTCTGAGTGCTAAAGATTTTTGCGATTGCCATAAAAGATTGATGCCTTCTAGGTCATAAGATAAATCCCTGTCAATATTCTCGATTAATTTTTTTTCGATAAAAAAATTAGAAATCAGCCAGCAAAAGATGAATACAATTGAATAAATGGTTATCAAGATCAGCGCTTGTCTGATCGCAGACATACCCCAATATTTTTTAAACATTTTGTTTTGGGGTGTAGATATATCCAGAGCCTCTCACTGTTTTAATAAGGCGATCTTTGAAAGGTTTTTCAATTTTAGATCGAAGTCGACTAATATGGGTTTCTATAATGCTTGTAGTAGGATCAAAACTTATTCCCCAAACTAATTCAAGCAGCATAGTTTTTGTGATTTTTTGGCCTTCAAATCGGATAAAGTATTCTAATAAAGTCATTTCTTTATTGTTAAGATCTATTTTTTTCTTTTGTCTCAAACATACTCTTTTTATTAAATCAATTTCAATATCCCCCGATTGAATTTTATCTGAATTAACTGTCTCTGATCGTGAGCTTCTTTTGGAAATAGCATTTAATCTTGAAACCAATTCTTCTAAAGAAAAAGGTTTAGCTAAGTAGTCATCTCCACCAACCTCAAATCCTTCAAGTCTATTCTCAAGTTCATTCAAAGCACTAAGAAAAATTACTGGAGTATTATTCCCATCGTTTCTAATTTTTTTTACCAAGGACAATCCATCAATACCAGGGATCATGCGATCGATGATAAGAATTTCATAATTAATTTTTTTGATTGCTAATTCAGCTTGTATGCCATCGGAGAAAAGATCTGTTACATTGCCCATTTTGGTAAGATTGCTTTTCAACCAGGGACCCAGTTTGGCGTCATCTTCTAGTAAAAGAATTCTCATTTGAGATGAAGATATTACTCCATACTTATATATAAAGTGATTTTTTAGGTTGCCAGCTAATATCTTACAAAATTGTAATGTTAGGGTTGTATAAAGAATCGAAATAATGTCCTAGGATTAATCTTCATAAGTACTTAGGAGGAAATATGATCAAACTAATTAAAACTATGTTAGTAGCAGTATTCATGTTTACTACTGTTACTGTCTCTTCTTCTTATGCTAAATCAATTAGAATCGCACTTGCAGAGCCACCATCCGATGAGCTTGCGGCATTCTTTTTAGCATTAGATAGAGCAAAAGCTAATGGACTAGACTATGAATGGACAGCTTTTTCTGATGAAGAATTAGCTATTCAATCTGTTTTAAGCGGACAGATGGATATCGGTTTTGGTACTCCCTATTCTGCGATGCAAAAGTCTAAAGCTCCAATTAGAATTATCTTTCAATTATCAAAGTTAAAATTCTTCCCTGTAACAACTAAAGATTACAGTAAGTTAGAAGATCTTAATGGCGAGCCAATTCTATTACACTCACGTGGTGGCGGAACTGACTCAATTGCTAATGTGATTGAAGATAAATTAGGAATTAAATTTGGTGAGAGATCTTATATTTCAGGATCTGCAAACCGTGTGGCTGCTCTTTTAGCAAACCAGGCGCAAGCAACTATTATTGACTTATCAAATAAAAATAAAATTATGGCATCTCATGGCGATCAGTTTAACACTTTGCCTATGTTTGATGTTGATGCTAGTGATGAGGCGTTATTTGCTAATGTTGATTGGATCAAAGCTAACGAAGACTCAGTAAATATTTTTGTTAGCGCACTATTAAGTGTTTACAGAGATATGGCGAATGACCCAACTATCATTAGAAGAGAAACTAATCCTGATGGCCCAATTGGTGAACTTCCTGAAGAAGTGCTAGCTGAGCTTGACGGCTTCTATACAGACGCAGTTGCTGGTGGTCTTTATGATGTTAATGGTGGTGGTGAAAAAGCTGCTTTAGCTGATATGGAATGGTATTCCAAAGCAGGTCAGCTTGAAGGTGACTTATCATCTCTAAAGATCGAGGACTTCTGGTATTTAGAGCCATTAAATAGTAACTAATATATATTTAAATTTATTGGGGTGATTGTGTTCACCCCAATATATGTAAAATAACTCAATGATATCAAGGTCACTAACACTCAAACTCTTATCTGCTCTGGTTATATTTGGGGCATGGGAAATCTCATCTAGGGCTGGAATTAACTATGCTTTTCCAACCTTTTTTGAGTCCATGTTGGCTTTATGGAACTTGACAATAAGTGGTCAAATTTTTGTCGCTTATGCTGAAACCCTAAAGCCACTCGTAGTAGGAGTCTTGATTTCCACTTTTATTGGAGTGGGCATTGGTGTTTGGGTTGGTTTAAGTGAAAAATTTGATTGGTTAGTATCACCTATTTTTATCATTATGCAATCTGCGCCCCTTGCAGCTTTAATCCCACTTGTAATTATGGCATATGGAATTGGAATAACTTCCAAAACTTTTGTTGTATGTATCATGGCTATGCCTGTGATCGTATTAAACACCAGTGGAGCTGTAAAAAATACCCCAACTTCTATGATTGAAATGGCAAGATCTTTTTTGAGCACAGAACGAGAAGTAATTTTTAAAATCATTATACCATCTGCTTCCCCTGTGATCTTTGCTGGCTTACGACTTGGAGTTTCAGCTGGTTTCATTGGAGCTATTTTAGCAGAATTGAAAATTACACCTACCGGTGTGGGAGATATAATTTCTTATAGTCGAATGACGGCAGACTATCCAAGTATGTACGCAGCTATTTTTTCAATTATCGTTTTAGCTGTTTTATTTTTGAATGTATTAGAGCGAATAGAAAAAGTTTTATTTGCTGGAAATGATCGTGGTTATGTATCTTAAAATTAGAGGAGTAAGTGATGAGTGATGATGTGAACGCAGTTAGCGTTAAAGGAATTTATAAAAATTATGGAGATGTTGAAGCATTGAGAGACATGTCCTTAGATTTCCCAAAAGGTCAACTGACATCTTTGTTGGGTCCTTCTGGTTGTGGTAAGACAACTCTACTAAAAATTATTGCAGGCCTCTTAGCCCCTAATCAAGGTGAGGTTTATGTGAATGGACAAATTGTAACCGAGCCTGGACCTGATCGAGCATTTGTCTTTCAAGATTTTGCCTTAATGCCCTGGGCCTCCGTTCTAAGAAACGTTGCTTTTGGTTTGGAACTTAGAAAAGTTCCTAAATCAGAACGAGAAGATATTGCCCGAAAGTATATTAAAGATGTTGGTTTGGACGGATTTGAAAATAGTTTCCCTCATGAATTATCAGGAGGTATGCGCCAAAGAGTAGGTTTAGCCAGAGCGCTTTCAGTTGATTCTCCTGTATTATTAATGGATGAGCCATTTTCTGCTGTAGATGAACAAACCCGAAGAAAGTTCCAAGAAGATTTACTGCAGTTAGTCAAAGAAGAGAGCAAAACCTTTATTTTTGTGACTCACTCTATCGAAGAGGCAGTGTATGTCTCTGATCAAGTTGCTATTTTATTACCTCGACCAAGTCGAGTCTCTGAAATTATCAAGCCATCGAGTTTTAAAAATAAAGACGTTGATAGCATTCGAAAAGACAGCGAGTACCTCGATACTGTTGAGAAAATATGGAAGTCGTTAAGGTCTTACGTAGAGTAAAATGAGAATTTTTGGCATTAAACTCCCTAATATGACATCGCTAATACTATGGGGTTTGTTATGGGAAATTTTAGGAAGAATGGAAGTATCCTTCTTTCTTCCTCCCTTATCATCTATCTTTACTACCCTTGCGGACATTTATGACTCCAAAGCCTTTATTCGAGCTTTGAGTGAAACTGCCGTTGCTTTCTTTGGGGGACTTTTCTATGCCCTAGTAATTGGTATCCCCGTTGGTATCTTTATGGGAAAGAATAGATTTATTGATGAACTTCTTTTGCCATGGGTAAATATGTTTATGAGCGCACCATTAACAGCGCTTGTTCCTGTTCTGATGGTTTTGTTTGGTTTTGGTCTAAAATCAATCATCATAGTCACAACATTATTTGCAATTTGGATTATCATCTTAAACACGAGAGCGGGTGTAAAACAAATTAATCGCTCTTTAGTGGATATGGCAAATTCATTTGGTGCAAAACCAATCGATGCATTTGTAAAGATTTATTTTTGGGCAGCCTTACCTGAAATAATTGGTGGGATCAGAATTGGTTTCATCAGAGCTGTAAAAGGTGTCATCATCGGTCAACTTTTGATTTCCATTGTTGGCTTCGGATCGTTGTTTGAATTATATTCATCGAGATTTTTGATGTCACACTTCTGGGCAATAATACTTGTTTTGTTTGCACTGGCTTTTACTATCTCAGAGCTATTAGCTATGTTGGCAAAACGATTTGATTACTACGCCTCTAAAAGAGGTTAATTGAAGGAGAATAAGAAATGACAAATTTAGTAATTCCTGAACCAAAAAAAACTCTCATACCTGTCCATGGTAGTGATGAATTTTTTCCAGTCAGAAGAGTTTATTGTATAGGTAGAAATTATGCAGCCCATACGATTGAGATGGGATTTGATCCAGATAAAGAACCACCATTCTTTTTCCAAAAAAACACTGATAATATTGATACTTCTGGTCAATTTCCTTACCCACCTGAGTCCAGCGATGTGCACTATGAGTTAGAATTAGTAGTCGCATTAAACAAAGGCGGATCGAATATTAAAGAAGAAGATGCTTATGATCATATTTACGGTTTTGGCATTGGTCTTGATATGACGCGCAGAGACCTTCAAGGCGTTTGTAAAAAAATGGGAAGACCTTGGGAGATTGGAAAAGCTTTTGAACGCTCTGCTCCAATGGGCAGTCTGACTCCTATGAGTGAAGTCGGTAATATGGAAAGCGGTAGCATCCAATTAAAGGTTAACGATGAAGTTCGCCAAGATGGTAATTTGGATATGATGTTATGGAAGATACCTGAACAGATTGCAATTTTATCAAAGTTTTATGATATCACGGCAGGTGACTTGATTATGACTGGCACACCTGCTGGCGTTGGCCCAATCGTTAAAGGTGATAAATTAGTAGGTACGATTGATGGCCTACAAACATTAAACGTAGAGGTAGTTTAAAAATTCAAGTGTATGGGGCATTCCCTCCTTTACAATAACTTTATAAAGCCCCACATTGATAACGAAGATCCGTTTCTAATATTTAGGGACGGGTCTTCGATTTCTTATCAAGATTTTTTTTCTTTATCTAAAAAGATCTCACGATTTTTTGTAGAAAATCATATTTCCAAAGGGGACCGGGTATTATTTCAATTAGAGAAGAGTATCTATGGACTAGCTGTTTACACATCTTGTATTATGACAGGTGCAATCTATGTCCCCCTGAATGATCAGTATACCTTGGAAGAGACGAAATATTTTATACATGACTCAGAACCTAAATTTATTTTTTGTAATAGCAATCGTGCTAAAGAAATTCAAAAATTAAAATTAAAGGAAGATACTTCAATTTATGAGATAGACCCTATCAATGGTTTTTTAAAATTTAATATTGATGAATATAAAGAATTAGAAGATATCCAAACTGTTAATTCAGATGAAATAATTTCTTTTTTATATACTTCGGGGACAACTGGAAAATCAAAAGCCGTTGCTCTTTCCCATAATAATCTTTATTCCAATGCTTCCTCTCTTAAAGAGTACTGGCATATTCAAAAGAGTGATCGTCTTATTCATATGCTACCAATTTTCCATACTCACGGTCTATTTGTTGCTATAAACACAGCTTTTTTAAGTGGTTTATCTTTGTATTTCTTTGAAAAGTTTAGTCTTAGTGACTTAGTGGAGGTATTACCAAAGTCAACATTACTGATGGGAGTGCCTACATACTACAAAAGAATGAACGCCTCATCACTCATCAATAAAGATTTAACCAATAAAATGAGATTATTTATTTCTGGAAGCGCTCCTTTATCTTCTATTGATCAACAAGATTTTTATCAAAAGACAGGCCATACCATATTAGAGCGTTATGGAATGACGGAAACGAATATGAATACATCTAATCCTTATGAGGGGGAAAGAAAACCAGGCAGTGTGGGGTTGCCATTGCCCGATGTACAAATTCGAATTACTGAAGGAAACTCCAAAATACCACTACCAGCAAAAGAAGTTGGAATGATTCAGGTCAAAGGCCCTAATGTATTCAGTTCTTATTGGAAAAATGAACATGCAAATCAGGAGTCATTTACAGATGATGGTTTTTTTATAACAGGCGATCTGGGATATATTGATCAAGATGGTTATGTACATATATCAGGACGAGAAAAAGATTTAATCATCTCTGGTGGATTTAATATTTATCCCAAAGAAATTGAAGATTTAATTAATAACCATCCAGATGTCAAAGAGTCTGCAGTAGTAGGGGTAAAAGATGATGATTTGGGAGAGGTACCTGTAGCTGTAATTGTTGTAGATATGGAGTTTAAATATCAAGTTTTAACAGATCTTGAAAATGTATTTCAACAAAACTTAGCTAAATTTAAAGTACCAAGAGAAATCAAAATTCTTGATGAATTGCCAAGAAATGCAATGGGTAAAATTCAAAAGAATTTGATTTTAAAGTTAATTAATTAGAAAATTTTTTATTATCCAAAAAATATCAAGTTCATCACTCGACCAGGATAAAAAGTAAAAAACCCTGTTAAAATTAAAGCAAGCCAATATGTCCAGACCATAAAAATTTTATGTCTTTTTATGTTTCCTATTCTTGCAAAGTATATTCCTAAAAATACAGCAATAATTGTCCAGATGCTTAATAAATGTATGGGACTATATTTCCCCCAGAGATTTACTTTGTGAATAAAAAATGATGTGAAGCAAACAATAAGCATCAATGATACCCAAACCCACCCCATAAATTTGTGAAGAGGAGTTCCTTTCTTTAATACTAATTGAACTCCCCCAACAACGATTGCAAATATCGCAATAATTGCGTGAAGAGGAATGGGAGATTGCTGTGATAATAAAAAATGCATTTATCGAAATTTGCTATATTTTCTCTCAAAGCTTATTATTTTAAAAATGAAAAATTTTCAATCAATTATTCATTCTAGTTATTTAGCAATAATTATTGGTTTTTTGGGAGGCTATTTAGGAACCTTAATACATTTGCCCTTACCTTGGTTGTTAGGTTCATTGTTTGCAAACCTTCTGATTGCTTTTACTAAATTAAAAGTTTCTTTTTCTAATAAACTTTTGAATCCTATCTTCTTATTAATCGGTATTATTTTAGGTGGAACACTGAATGTCACTTTATTGCATAAGGTCCATTTGTGGATTTTCTCATCTGTTATGATGATACTCTATGTTCTTTTTAGTACTTATGTTGTTTATTGTTATTTTTATAAGTTTGCTAAATTTTCAAAATCTACTTCTGTTTTTTCCTCTTTGCCTGGTGCTTTAGCGCCTATTACTGCAGCTATTTTAGAAATGAAAAATTTCTCAGAACACAAAAGTATCATTTTAATTCAAGCAACTCGAGTAATTTTTATCGTTGGTTTACTTCCAATTATTTTTTTCTATGAGAGGGGTGCTGTAGATATTGGAGGTTTCGGATTTATCAATAATTATGATTTGAGATATTTTGGAGAAATTATTTTTATCGTGGTTCTTTGCTCGTTCGGAGCTCTCTTAATTAAGAAATTTAAAATTCCTTCCGCTACTTTGCTCTCAGGAATGTTGATTTCTGGTACTTTTTATACATTTGAGATAATTGATGCCCGTTTTCCGGATATCTTTATTAATATCGCTTTTGTTTTTTTGGGCACCGCTCTTGGCAGTAGATTAAATGGACTTAAATTAAATGAGCTTGGTAAATATTTGTTTCATGGAGTCATCATGTCAATTTTATTGATTTTTTTATCAGCTTTATTTTCTTACTTGCTTTCTTTTATCGATGGATTTGAATTCCTGCCAACTTTTTTAAGTTTCACTCCAGGCGGAATTCATGAAATGATCATTATCAGTGTCGCCTATGATATTGATCCTATTTTTGTAAGCTATCATCATTTCTTAAGAATATTTTTAATTGTTTTCTCACTGCCTTTGCTTGTTAAATTATTTGAAATAAAAAAGAATTAATTTTTTTTGATTAAGCCTTGGTAGACTTGAATCAAAATTATTATGATCATTATAATAAATAAAGTCAGACTGATTGGTCGCTCCCATAAGAATGAATAAGAGCCATCATTAATTATTAGAGCCCGCCTTAAATTTTTTTCCATCATCCCACCTAAAATGAAACCTAAAATAAGTGGTGGCATAGGATAATCGATTACTCTTAAAACTAATGATATTAATGCTACGACTGCCATAAAATAAATATCAAAAGAATTAAATGAAATTAAATAAACTCCGGTGACTGAAAAAAATAAGACTAGTGGCACTAATATTTTTTGAGGTATCGCTAGAATTCTCGCAATATAGGGGATGAGCGGGAGGTTAAGAATAAGCAGAACTATATTTCCAATATACATAGAGATAATCACGGCCCAAAAAATTTCAGGTTGCTCCACATAAAGTCTAGGTCCCGGTTGAACTCCAAAAGATAGAAGCGCGCCTAACATTACAGCTGTAGTACCTGAGCCCGGTATCCCTAAAGTTAGTAATGGCACAAAAGATCCAGTACAAGCTGCGTTATTAGCAGTTTCTGGTGCTGCTAGACCTTTTATAGAACCCTTACCAAAATTTAGTCTTTCTTTAACTGGGGCGATAGTTCTCTCAAAACCCCAAGCTAAAAAGCTTGCAATGGTTGCTCCAGCACCAGGCAAAACACCTACAAAAAAGCCCAAAATAGAGCTTCTTCCAACAACTGGGGCGATCTCTTTGACTTCTTGTTTAGTCAATTTAATTGAGCCTAGTTTTTTGGTGCTAGCATCTGATGCCTTAAAGCTAATATTTTTTTTCTTAAAGATAATCATGAACGCTTCGCTCATAGCAAAAGTTGCCATCACCAATAAGACAAAACTAATTCCATCCATTAAATTGATATTTCCAAAAGTAAATCTCGTTATATCCGAAAGAGAGTCTTGACCAACCGTTGCCAAAGCAAGACCTAAAGCTGTCATGATCATTGCTTTTAAAAACTGACCTTTACTTGCAAAAGCTGCAATAGCCAAAAGACCGACACACATTAATGCAAAATAATCAGCCGACTGAAAACTTAGACTTACTTTTGCTAATTGAGGGGCAGCTATGAGTAAAAAGATAGCGGCTATCGTTCCTCCAGCAAAAGAAGAGTAAGCAGCAATAGCTAAAGCCTTACCTGCTTGACCGCTTCTTGCTAGAGGGTAGCCATCGAAGGAGGATGATACTGTTCCGGCCACTCCTGGTGCATTAATTAAAATAGAGGAGGTTGAGCCACCGAAAATAGCACCATAATAAACTCCTGCCATCATGATCATCGCAGAAGCAGGATCAAAACCATAAGTGATTGGAATCATCAAGGCGATAGCAGACATGGGCCCCAGTCCGGGCAATGTTCCTATGATAGTTCCAGCAAAGCAACCAATCATCACCATTAAAATATTGTAGCCACTAAAAGCAGCACCAATACCTAATGTAATACCTTCAATCATGAAATAATCCCGATCGATTGTAATAAAGGATCACGAATATAAACATCGAGTAGTTCGTGCAGTAAAAATTGTAACCCAGCGACAACTGGCACTGAGCAAAAGAAAATTAATTTAATGCTTCTTACACCAAGGTAGTAGTAAGCAATAATTAAAAATAAATTGGTTGATAAGAAAAATCCAACAGTCTTAATAATAAGACCATAACTAAAAACTAGAACAAATAAGACAAATACTTTAAGCCATTCATATTGGCTAACTGGTTCATCCTCATTTTTTGAGAATATTAGGGCCAAAAATGAAAATAAAATTCCAATGTAGGATATTAACCTAGGAAAGGTTTTAGCATTAAAGGGGGCATCAACATCAAAGGTAAAAACCTTTATTTCCCCTGATAAATAAGAGTAAATGGAGAAAAGGAGGAGGAAAATTAAAGCACTAATTCTTGATAAATTAATACGCAATTTTAATCCTCCCCCTTATTTTAGATATATCTTATATCACACCAAGTTGTTTCATCAGTGCTGTCATTTCAGCAGTCTGAGTCTCAAGGAAAGATATAAAGTCATCACCAGGGTTATAGATGTTGACGTAAGCGTTTCTCTTTCTTACCTCTTCCCACTCAGGAGTTTCTTGCATATCGCCAAGCATTTTAGCAATAGCATCTCTTTTTGCAGGATCCATATTTGGAGGACCAAAGAAACCTCTCCAGTTTACAAAGTAAGCATCAAAGCCTTGCTCTTTTAATGTTGGAACATTAGGAGCATCAGCAGATCTATCATTTGCTGTGACTCCAAGAATTCTTACTTGATCACCAGCACCAAGCGCTTCACTGAAACCAGTAGATAGAATTTGAGCTTCACCAGATAATAATCCTGCTAAAGCCTCTCCACCAGCATCATATGGAATATACACAACTGCATTAGGATCAGCACCAGCTGATTGGAATGCTAATGCACCAATTAAGTGGTCCATGCTTCCTCTAGTTGATCCACCAGCCATCTTGACTGACTTTGGATCTGCGTTGTAAGCATCAACTACATCTTGGAATGACTGGTAAGGTGAGTCTGCAGCAACTGCAATAGCACCAAAGTCACCAATGATACCAGCAATTGGAGTTACATCATTATAAGATAATGTCTTTTTAGTAGCATTCTCATTATATTGATAACCCTCATGCTTTGAAATTGATCTCAAAACGATTGGTGTTGACTGAACCATAATAGTGTCTTCAGGTTGAGTGTTCATCATCCAAGCTAAGGCTTTACCGCCTCCGCCACCAGACATATTTTCAAATGAAGCTGATTTTAGAAGACCAGATTTAACTAAAGCCTCTCCAGTACCTCTGGCACAGCCATCCCATCCTCCGCCAGCACCACCTGGAACTACAAAGTGTAGTTCATCTACTGCATGAGCAGAAACAGACAGAGCAGAGAACAAGAAAATAGCTGAGATTAATTTAATTAATTTTCTCATTTTTCCTCCTATAATTTTGAAAGAACAATAAATCTGAAATTTATTTATCCCTCATTTTTTTCAGAAATATCATATAAAATTTAGGCTTTGATTGATATTTTTAATCAATTTTTTTTAATTTAATTTGAATTGATTCAGAACAATTTATTATTGACTAGAAAAACACATTCATTTAAACGAGACTAATAAGAAGTATTAGGAGTCTGAAATGGAAAAGGTAGACCTACAGCGTTCATCTCATGAAGATCTGTTTATTCCAAAGCGCCATCAATTAGAGGCTTGTACCAATCCTATTCATCAAGCTCATGGAGTTCCCAATGAATATTATATTCGACCGGAGTGCTTTGAGATGGAAGGTGAACATCTATTTAACAAAGGTTGGTTTGCTGTTGGATTTGTCAAAGACCTACCTCAGCCTGGCTCTGCTATACCTGTAAATTATTTTAATAATCCCTTATTGATTGTTAAAAGTAAGCAGGACGAAAAAATCAGAGTCTTTCAAAATGTTTGTCGACATCGTGGGATGATTTTAATTGAAGAACCCACAGTCTTAAAAGGAGCTATCCGATGTCCTTATCATTCATGGTGCTATAAACAAACAGGTGAAGTTGTTGCCACTCCTCATATTGGCGGCCCAGGTTATAATTACCACTCAGGTATTGATAAAAGTGAACTCTCCTTATTAGAAGTTCGATCTCATATTTGGCGTGATGTGATATTTGTCAACCCTGATGGAATGGCACCTCCTTTTGAAGAAGTTCACCGACCCTTGTTAGACCGTTGGTCTGTTTTTGAGCAACCCATGTATTCTGATATGAGCGACTCTGCTTTTAAATTAGAAGTAAATGGAAACTGGAAATTAGCTGTCGAGAATTATTTAGAGTCTTATCATTTACCTTGGGTTCACCCTGGATTGAACAGTTATTCTAAATTAGAAGACCATGAAAATATTGTTAAGTATGGTCATTACTCTGGTCAAATTAGCTACAAATATATTCCTCAGTACACAACAGGAAAGCAATTTGATGACTTTAAAAACTTAGGTCCCGAATGGGATACAAAAGGAGAGTATATAGTTTTATTTCCGAACTTGGTTTTAGGAGTTCAAAAAGACCATATTTTCAACCTTATTATTGAGCCTTTAGCCCCAAATAAAATTCGTGAACACATTGAATTATATTACTCAGATCCAGCCATGTTGGCAGACGAGTACAAAGAAACTCGTCAAGAAAATGCTAAATTGTGGAAGACCGTATTCGAAGAGGATATTTTTGTTGTCGAGGGAATGCAAAAAGGTAGATATGCCAAGGGTTTTGATGGGGGTCGTTTTTCTCCCGTCATGGATGAACCCACTCATGTATTCCACGATTGGTACGCTAGAAAAATATTAAATAGCTTTTAAATCTCTCTTATCTCCTAGATAATCTAATTTACTATGGGTGCTATTCCTAAAGTAATGTCTGGTGTTTATTTAACAGGACACGGAGGACTAGAAAAATTAATCTACAAAGAGGATATCCCTGTACCCGCGCCTCAGTCGGGTGAAGTTCTGATTGAAGTAAAGGGAGCAGGCGTTAATAATACCGATATTAATACTCGACTGGGTTGGTATTCAAAAAAAGTAACCAGCGATACTAATGCAGGGGGTACAGAAGGCTTATCAGAAGTCGATGATAGCGACGCTTCATGGAGTGGGGTTCCTTTGCAGTTTCCACGAATTCAAGGAGGAGATATTTGTGGAATTATTGTACAAGTCGGAGAGGGAGTAGAGCAGGATAGAATAGGAACACGAACTATTGTTCGCGCCATGCAAAATATTCCAACTAAAGACAATCCTTTGGCAATGCAAACAATGGGCTCTGAAGTTGATGGAGGCTTTGCTCAATACTGTGTGGCAAAAGCAAAAGAGTCCTTTCCAATTAATTGTGATTGGAGCGATATTGAATTGGCGTCCATTCCCATTTCTTATTCAACGGCAGAGGGGATGCTCTGTCGAGCAGATATTCAAAAAGAGACTATTTTAATCACCGGTGCTTCAGGAGGAGTAGGCTCTGCTGCAATTCAATTAGCGAAAGTTCGTGGCGCTAAAATTATCGCTCAGTGCGCACCTGATAAGGCAAGCACTTTAAAAGAATTGGGAGCTGATCAAACAGTGAATAGAAATGACGATCTGGTGAATGTACTAGGTGCAAATTCTGTCGATGCTGTTGTTGATTTGGTTGGCGGATCTAGTTGGCCACAACTTTTAGATATTTTAAGACCTGGCGGCAAGTATGTTACTTCTGGCGCTATTGCAGGTCCGATTGTCGATTTAGATTTAAGAAGTCTTTATTTAAAAGATCTGACTTTATTTGGCTCGACCGTCAATGAACCCTATGTTTTTGAAAATGTAATCCATTGTATTGAAGAGGGACAAATTAAACCTTTAGTCGCCCAATCATTTCCTCTAAAAGAGATTCATAAGGCTCAAACAGTGTTTATGGAGAAGAAATTCGTTGGAAAACTGGTGTTAATCCCCTAAATTCTGTGAAGTTAAAAAAGACTGTATAATAAGGCATGACAAATATCGTAGAACCAGGAAATCAACACGAAACAGACGTCGTGATCATAGGCGCGGGCCCTTGTGGTTTGTTTCAAGTATTTGAATTAGGGCTTTTAGATATGAAGGCTCATCTAATTGACAATTTAGATAAAATAGGAGGCCAGTGTGCGGAGCTTTATCCAGATAAAAATCTCTATGATATTCCCTCACGCCCTGCCATCACAGGACAAGAGTTGACGGATGATTTGATCACTCAAGCAGAACCCTTCGGCCCTACATATCACCTGAATCAATTGACTTCCAAAATTGAAGTCCAGGAAGATCACATCGAAGTGACAAGCAATTTAGATACCGTCATCAAGTGTAAGTCTTTAGTGATAGCCGCTGGTTCTGGAAGTTTTGTTCCTCGAAAACTACCTGTTCCAAATGTGGAAGAATTTGAAAATAAAAACATTTTTTATTCTGTTAAAAAAAGAACAGATTTTGAAGGTAAGAAAATCCTGATTGCTGGTGGAGGAGACTCTGCCTTAGACTACGTGATGGGCTTTCACCAAATCGCATCAGATATTACGCTGATCCATCGTCGCAAAGAATTTAAGGCTGTTCAAGACTCCGTGAATAAAGTGATGAGCTTAGTCGATCAAGGAGAAGTCAAATTCAATATGGGTACTATCAAGCAAATGGTCGATAATGGAAAAGGCCAAGTGGATATCACCTTAGACGATGACACTGTTATTGACGGCGTTGATGCTATCTTTCCTTTCTTCGGATTAAAGATCGAGCTAGGACCCATCGCAGAGTGGGGTTTGAACTTAGAAAATAATTTAATTTCAGTGAATACAGAAAACTTTGAAACGTCGACTCCTCGAATTTTTGCTGTAGGAGATATCTGTACGTATCCTGGAAAGTTAAAATTAATTTTGAGTGGATTTCATGAAGCGGCACTGGCTGCTAAGAAAATGTTCCAGTATTGTCATAATGATAAGAAATACGTATTTCGTTATACGACTTCCTCAAAAGATATTCAGGAAAAGTTAGGCGTAAAATAAACTAGTCTTCTAGTTTGTTGTGAGTTCCGTCACAAAGCGGTTTTTTATTGCTGTGTTTGCATCCACAAAAATAAACTTTTTTGGTCGCTTCGGCGGTGTAGGGAATACAGGAAAAACCTGTTGATTTATGAGAACCATCACAAAAAGGTTGTTTTTGGCTTAAACCACACGCACACCAAAAGTATTTTTTGCCCTCTTGAACTTCGACAACATAAGAGCCCTTTTGGGCGATAGTAGGTTTTGACATTTTAATAATAATCTCCTGTTATCAGTCTTTTTCGCTAAGACTGAATTTCAGATCAGTTAAATTATTTTTTTTGAATGTGCTTATAAACAGTTGTTCGAGAAATGTTCAGTGCTTTTGATACAGCAGTGATTTTGCCTTCTAATTGATCAAATGTTTTTTGAATGAGGAGGCACTTTTGTTCTTTAAGCGTAGAACCTCGACAGTCATCACAGGGTCGATAAGTAGGCGGAGATGGTTTGAGATTAGAAGCAGGGGCAGAGGTTAGTTGTTTTTGGAAAAGTTTCATAAAGACACTAGATCCCAACCAGTCTTTGACTTGAATAATTTTATCTGCATTCATTTCATGAGCCACATTATGAAAAGGAGTAGTAAAGATATTATAAAAATCTTTGGTATCCTCTTTATAAAGCCCACTTAACATAATTCTTGTATTGGAATTTACTCCTTCAATATGTCCTTCTTCATTTATAGCCAGAAGTCCAATGCTATTAGTGTGTAAGTATTCACTTCGAGGATGAAATGAGTAAATGTTCGTGTGTTTAAATGCATCGAGAAAAATTTTTTGTTCGACAGATTTGGCAGAGAGTTTTACTAGAGCTAATGTATGATCTTGTCTACTCGAAGTATCTGTTGAGGCATCAACAACTCCTACAATATTTTGATTGTGATCAAAAATAGGACTAGCAAAACAAGAAAGACCTCCGTGACTGGTAAAAAAATGCTCTCCCCCTGCCACGATGGTTGGGGTATTTGTTTGCAGACTTAAACCCAAGCCATTAGTTCCACGATATTTCTCTAACCAAACGGAACCCGGAATAACCACTTTACTTGCTTGGCTATTTAAAAACTGATTATCATAAATTGTATCTAAGACCACCCCATCATTATTAGCAAAGGCCACCATGAAATTTGAACCAGCGATTTGTGAGTAGAGCAACTCTAACTCCGGAACTATAAAATCTCTTATATTTTGGTATTGCTCTTTTATTTGTCCTAATTCTTTCTGATTCAAAACTGTATCAACAGGATTGGCGTTAGGTCGAAGGCCATGTTCAAAACAGCGAACCCAGCTATCAGCAATATTCTTATCGGTAAAATCTAGTGAAATTCCCCTCTCTTTTTCCAGAGATCGGGCTTGTTCTACAAGGCTTCTATAAGAATGCATGACAAAAAACTACGGAATTATTGATAAATATACAACTTTTATATTGTTCAGAAAATGAACACTTTTTGAATGTTTTTCACAAAAAAATGTACTTTTCATGATCCTAGGTCATTGGATCGAGTAAAAATTTATAGTTAGATATTTCTAACTTTCGGGAGGGATTGATGAAAGCACAAGTATTACATAGTTACGATCCTGATATGAAACAGGACGTCTGGGTGAAAGAAGAAGAGGTTCCTAACCCAAAATTAGAAAAATCCACTGACGTTATTGTGAAAATTGGTGCAGCTGGTGTTTGCCGAACAGATTTACATATTATTGAAGGTGTATGGAGACATATCCAAGATCCAGAAGATAAACTTTTACCTTGCGTAATGGGCCATGAAAATGCTGGTTGGGTCGAAGAGGTCGGAAGCGACGTGGAAGGCTTTAAAAAAGGCGATCCAGTTATTTTACACCCACTAATTTCTGGTGGCACTTGTTTGAACTGTCGTCGTGGTCATGATATGCACGCAGCCGATGGTGCATTTCCAGGTTTAAATATTAAAGAAGGTGGTTACTCTGAACTTTTACGTACAGGTGTCAGAAACCTCATTAAGCTACCAACGATTTTAACACCAAAAGATGTTGCACCTTTTTCTGATGCGGGTTTAACTGCATATCGTGTTGTGAAAAAAGCAACACGTCACTTATTACCGGGTCAGTCCTGTGTAGTAATCGGTGCAGGTGGACTTGGTCATATTGCTATTCAGTGTTTACGAGCAATGTGTGCAGCAAATATTATCATTGTTGAGAAATCTCAAACAGCACTTGATCATGCAATGCCTTTGGGCGGCGATCATGGCGTCTTGATTGATGGTAATGAAATTGAGCGAGTCAAAGAATTAACTAAAGGCAATGGTGCAGAGGCAGTGATTGACTTTGTGGGTGAGCACGGCTCAACCAAAATGGGTCTGGATATGACTGCTAATGCGGGTTCTTATTATATTGTAGGTTACGGTGAGAAAATTGAAATTCTTGCGGTGGATGCAATTATCTCTGAGAAGAGCATCATTGGTAATTTAGTAGGTACATGGGCAGAACTCTATGAATTGATGGAGTTAGCCGATAAAGGCCTCGTAAAACTTTCCATGCAGGAATACAAGTTAAGCGAAGCCAATAAAGCACTTCATGATTTGAACACTGGTCAAGTCAAAGGAAGAGCTGTTTTAGTACCATAAGAGTTTGTTTACAGAATTGAATTCTGGGCAAAAAAAAACGAAGTAATAAGGGAGGGAATTATATGAAACTTAAAACCTTCGTAAGCACTCTGGCATCAGTCCTCTTGATTGGTAGCCAAGTAGCTTATGCAGATAAGTGGGGCGATCAGTTTCCACATATCGCAGCAACAGGAGATATTCCTGGGATGTGCTCATATGAAGAGACATCTAAAAAAGACTACAGTGGTAGAACACTAACAATTAATACTCACGCGATCCCAGTTATGGGTGAGCCAACTGCCCTTCATGCAGAGCAGTTCGAAAAATTAACAGGTGCAAAAGTAGAAGTAACTCATACTCCTGCTGGTGACCTATACTCAAAGGCAATGGTTCCTTTCCAAGCTGGTCAGGCTCCTTACGATATCGTCTTTGGTTTTTCAAACTTCATCAACGAATGGAAGAGATACTTAGCTCCAGTTCCACAAAAATATGTTGATCAAATGACTGATGTTACTGCATCACACATTGCGATCGCATCTTGGGGCGATACCATGTATCAGTATCCAGTTGATGGTGACAGACACTATCTTAAATATAGAAAAGACGTAATTGATAATCCTGAAATGCAAGCAAAGTATAAAGCAGATACAGGGAAAGAATTACGTGTTCCACAAACTTGGAAAGAGTATGGAGAAATTGCTTCTTACTTTAACGGTTGGGACTGGGATGGTGACGGTGAATTAGAATATGGTTCAGCGGAAGTCATGAAAAAAGATGACCTGATGTATGCTGCTTTCTATTCTCGTTCTGCTGCTTACTCTAAGAACCCAAGAACTCCAGGTGGTTTCTTCTTTGATTTAGAAACAATGAAGCCTCTCATTAATGGCCCTGGTTTCGTAGAAGCTCTTACTGATTGGGTAGATGCGGTAAACTACGTACCACCAGGAGGTATTAACTTCGGTCTTGGTGATGAGATTAACTCATTTGGTGGCGGTCAAACACTATTCAGCTTCTCTTGGGATGATGCTTTTGTTGCAGCGATGCAAGACGATAGTCCTATTAAAAACCAAGTTGGTGCAGCACAGTTACCTGGTGCTGACAAAGTTTGGAATAGAGAAAATGGAATGTGGGATGCTAAAGCAAACCAAGCTCCTTTCTTCGTATGGGGATGGGCTGTTGGTGTAGCAGGTAAATCAAAGAACCAAGATATGGCGTTTGATTACTTATGCTTCTTTGCTAACGGTGCAAACCACCAAGCTGATATTGGTATCGGTCGATTTGGTGTAAATCCTTTTATGGAAGAGGATTTCAAAGCAGACGTTTGGACTGCAATCGGCTGGGACGCACAAGTTGCTCAAGAGTATGTTGATACACTTGCTGAAATGGAAGAAAGTACAAACAGAGTATTCCCACTAAGAGTACCTGGTACATTCCAATTCAATAGTGCGCTTGCTACTGGAGCTGCAAAAGCTCTAGCAGGTCAGCTATCTCCACAAGAAGCTCTCGATGAAGTTGCTGCTGAGTGGGAAGCAATTCTTGAGAGAGTTGGCGCTGATAACGTAAGAGATGCTTATGCTATCGGTGTTGCAATGGAAGATAACGAACTCTAATATTAATAAACTTTGTGATCGCTCAATATATTGGGCGATCACTTTTAATTTAGTGCTTAATTAATTTTACTAGATGAACTTTAAACACAAATTCGTTTTTTTACTTCCCGGATTAATTGTCTTGATTGGAATTTTAATTTTTCCAATCATTTTTACAGTCCGTTTAAGTTTATCAGGTTGGAATAGTTTTAATCCTGAATTAGATTTTGTTGGAATTAAAAACTACATCAGGCTTTTTACTGATGATCCAAGATTTTGGGAGTCTTTTTTCCGCTTAAGCTTTTTAGCAATCACTACAGTTTTTTTACAGTATATCATTGGCTTTGCTCTTGCCCACATGGTCTGGAAGGATATTAAATTTAAAAGATTTTTTCGTGTTTTATTTTTAATCCCGATGATGACCACTCCTGTCATCATGACTGTGATTTGGAGAACTTTTTTTCATGAGTCGTTAGGACCACTGAATGATTTTCTTAGTATCTTTGGTGTTCAACCCCAATGGTTATCAAGTCCTGGGTTAGCCAAAATATCGATTATTGTTGTAGAAGTTTGGCAGTGGACTTCATTTATGTTCTTATTGATGCTCGCTGGTCTTTTGAGTTTGCCCAAAGAACCCTTTTTGGCGGCGGCTATTGATGGCGCTAGTCCTTTTAAAAAATTTATGTATGTTACGTTTCCTTTGATGGCGCCTATTTCCATTGGAGCTATTATTATTCGTCTGATTGAAGCCTCTAAAATTATGGATACCGTCTTTGTTCTAACTAGTGGTGGTCCCGGGACAGCCACTGAAACATCAAGTTTTTATATTTTTATTAAAGGACTTAGAGAGTTTCAAATGGGATATGCTGCGACCATGTCTTTTACTTATCTTATTATTATGATTATTAGTTTGACCATTATTGCGAAAGTTTTAACGAAAGTGTTGATGAAGGAGTAAAAATGCCCAAGTTATATACCTTTTTAAAATATTTTTGTGTTATTCTTTGGTCTTGCTTCGTTATTGCTCCATTCTTATGGGCAATTTCTACTTCCTTTAAAGACTTTAACTCTGTAACTGGAGGGGCAACTTATATCCCCTGGTTACAGTTTGAACCGACACTCGATGGTTGGAGTGTTTTGTTTAAACCTGGATCACAGGGTGGAATCAACATCATCGGTCCTTACTTTAATAGTATCTTTGTGACCTTTACCGCAAGTTTTATTAGCATTGTTTTGGGTACATTATCTGCTTACGCTTTATCTCGTTATACTTTTAAAGCAGGTTTTGTTCAAAATAATGACATTACTTTCTTTTTCATCTCTCAGAGAATTATGCCTCCCGTGGTTCTTGCTATTCCATTTTTTCTTTTTCTTAGTACTTTGGGGTTACTTGATAGCTTGGCCGGTTTAATACTTGTTTACATCGTTCTACTGATGCCCATAGCCGTCTGGATTATGGTCGATTTTTTCAACCGCGTCCCAAAAGAAATTGATGAAACAGCTTTGATTGATGGGTGTAATCCTTTTCAAGCATTTTTCAAAGTAGTGCTTCCAAACTCAATTCCCGGTATGATCGTAGCTGGACTCTTCTGTATTATCTTTGGTTGGATTGATTTCTTCTTTGCATTTATTTTAACTTTTACAAATGTACAGCTTTTACCTGTGAAAATTGTTGCTCTGAACTCATCGATTACACCATGGTGGAGTTTATCAGCTGCAGCACTTGTATCCGTTGCACCACTTATTGTTGTCGCTTTTGTGGTAGAGCGCTTCTTATCAAAAGGAAATTTGTCTGGAGCTCTAAAATAAATGTCTTTGAGTTTAGGAAATATAGTTTTTAAACCGACTGAACAATATCATCTTAATGATATCACTCTGAATTTTGAGCCAGGAAAAATGTATACCATTCTTGGAAGAACCCTCTCTGGTAAAACTACTCTATTGAAAACAATCGCAGGATTACAAACGCCTGACTCTGGCAACATCCAATTTGAAGGCAAAGACTTTTTAGCTATTCCTGTCTGGGAGAGAAATGTTGCGATGGTATATCAGCAATTTATCAATTACCCGCACTTGAATGTTAAACAAAATATCGAATTTCCTTTAAAACAAAGAAAAATGGCCCCTGATCTGATTGAAAAAGAGGTCAGTGATGCCATTCAGAAAGTTGGCCTCAAAGGATTTGAGGCAAGAAAAATTCAAGAACTATCTGGTGGACAGCAACAGCGCGTAGCGTTAGCAAGATCTTTAGCTAAAAAGGCCAAGATCCTATTGTTGGATGAGCCACTTGTTAATTTAGATTACAAATTACGTGAAGGACTTAGAGAAGAGTTTAAGAAATTATTTACTGGCTCTGAGGCTTCACAATCCATCTTTATTTATGCGAGTACCGATCCTTTAGAGGCGATGCAACTAAATGGAGATATCATCGTCATTGATGAAGGTAAGATTCTTCAAACTGGTTCCGCAAAAGAAGTTTTTGAAAACCCAGCCAACGCAAAAGTAGCAGAAATTACTAATGATCCTGCTATGAATCTCAATAGAGGTAAAATTGAAAATAATAAATTAATCCTCAATAATGATATTCAATTCGATCTACCTCCAAACCTACAGTCTATTCAAACGGGGGATTATTTAGTAGGTATTCGCGCCACAGATTTACATTTAGACGATCAGGGATTCGATTTTCAAGTTGATATTTCTGAGATATCTGGATCAGAAACTTTTCTACATTTGCACAACCAAGACATTAAATGTGTTGCAACGATTGAAGAAGTAAAATCGTATGAGGTTGATGAGAACGTAAAAATCAATTTCGATTTATCAAAAATATATTTATTCAAGGAGTCAGGAGAGCTGCTTTATTCTCCTTATCAACAATAATGGCCAAAATAGAATTAAATAATATTGCTCATAGTTACAATTCTAATGACCCCAAACCGGTCTTTGCTCTCAAAGAAATGTCCTTATCATGGGCAGACGGTGGTCGTTATGCTTTATTAGGTCCATCTGGATGTGGTAAGACCACAATGTTGAATATCATGAGCGGTTTGGTGACCCCATCTCATGGAAAGGTGATGTTCGACCAAAGAGATGTGACACGCACCATTACTGAAGAGAGAAATATAGCTCAAGTATTCCAATTTCCTGTTATTTACGGAACCATGTCTGTTTATGAAAATCTAGCTTTTCCTCTTAAATGTCGTCAATTCCCTGATGATCAAATTGATAAAAAGGTAAAGGAAGTTGCAGAAATACTGAATTTACAGGACTTTTTAAAGAATAGAGCCAAAGGCCTTACAGCAGATCAAAAGCAATTAATATCTTTAGGCAGAGGTTTGGTAAGAGAGGATGTAGCCGCTATTCTTATGGACGAACCATTAACGGTTATTGATCCTGATTTGAAATTCCGCCTCCGTAGAAAATTAAAAGAGATTAACGCGAAATACAAAACAACATTAATTTATGTGACTCATGATCAAAATGAAGCAATGACTTTTGCAGATAATATTATCGTGATGGATGAAGGTGAGGTGGTTCAAGCCGGTTCCCCTAAGGACTTATTTGAGAGACCCCAAACTACTTTTGTGGGATATTTCATAGGATCCCCTGCAATGAATCTTTATGAATGTAAATCGGATAGTTCTAATCAGGTATCTATTGGATCGAATAATATTTCAGTTCAAACTAATTTAGACTCAACCAATTCCTCAAATTTGAAATTAGGTATTCGCTCAGAATACATCACTGTTGAACAGTCATCAGGTGCAAATACTATCCATGCTGATGTTGTTGAAGTAGAAGATTTTGGAAACTATAAGCTTATTACTGCTCAACAAGACTCCCTTCGTATCAAGGCCAAAGTAAAGCGAGAACAAGAAGTTCCTTCTGACAAAGTATATTTAAAACTCCCAGCAGAACATTGCTGTGTCTATGCTGATAACAAACTTATTTAAAAAATTTCTATTTAGTTTTTTTTCTATTCTTTTTATCAGTACATCTGCACTAGCATTATCTATTCACAAAACTTCTGTAATCCTAGATGTTCCTTGGGGCATGACTTGGTTTGATGAAAATCATTTATTGATTACCCAAAAATCTGGTGAAATTTTTAAGGTCAACACCCAAGACTTTTCCCAAACTCCTATCAAACATAACATACCCTCTGTTCAATATGGGCAGGGAGGTATGCTCGATATCATAAGTGAAGAGAATAATGTATGGGTTACTTGCTCAATTGAAAAAGATGGCAAGCATACCACTGCGATTTACCATGCAGAATTATCTGGAGATACTCTTGTAAATGAAAAAAAGATTTTCGAAGCCCTTCCTTATATTAAAAGCCCTTACCACTTTGGTTCAAGACTAGAGCTAAAAGATGACTATATCTATGCCAGTATTGGGGAAAGAGGTGAGGGGATGATTGCCCAAGATCCAACCAACTCTATAGGAACTATTATTAGAATACATAAAAATGGCGATATTCCAGATGATAATCCTTATGTAGAAAATCCTAATTGGCTACCCGAAATCTATCAAATTGGTGTGCGTAACCCTCAGGGAATGAGCTTAGATCCTTTATCGGAAGATATTTTCATTTCCAATCATGGACCTAAAGGAGGAGATTTTATTGGCCCTGTTTTAGCGGGAACAAATTATGGATGGAAACAAATCGGATGGGGCGGAACAAATTATTCTGGCACCAAAGTGGGAGATGGAAACGCTTGGGAGCCAGGCTTTTTAAAGCCTGAATTTATTTGGGTTCCCTCTATCGGCGTAGGGGGAATTAAGTTTTATCAAGGCAATGCTTTCCCAGAGTGGCAAAATTCTCTACTAGTAGGATCTTTAAAATATCAATATTTATCAGTGCTTCATCGTAAAAATAATCAGTTTATTGAAGAGGAAGTAATTTTTAAAAATGAAATTGGCAGAGTTCGCGATATTGAAATTAATAATAAAGGTGAAATATTTTTAATTGCTGATGAAATTGGTAATAATCTTTATATTTTAAAACCATAATCAACGTAATTTGATATATATTAAAATTATGAAAATTTTAGTTGTTGGTGGGGCCGGATATATCGGTTCTCACATGTTAAAACGATTTCAAAATACAAATTATAATATTGAAATATTAGATAATCTATCAACTGGCTACAAAGACAATACTTTGGGGTATCAACTTTATAATTGTGACCTAGCAGACAAGGATAAACTACATTCAATTATTCAAAAGGGAAAATATGATTTGGTAATGCATTTTGCTTCTTTTATCAATGTTGGAGAGTCTTACATCAACCCTCAAAAATATTATGAGAATAATGTCACTAATACTCAAAATCTTTTAAATTCTATGGTCCAAAACAAAATTTTAAATTTTATATTTTCCTCTTCAGCAGCAGTTTATGGTGAACCAGAATCAATACCTATATCCGAAGAACATACTATTAATCCTGTAAATCCTTATGGCCAGACCAAGGCTATTGTCGAGGGTGTTTTAAAAGATTATGACAGCGCCTATGGTTTAAAATCAATTTGCTTGAGATATTTTAATGCATGCGGTGCTCATCTTGATGGTTCTATTGGAGAACAACACAAACCAGAAACACATTTAATCCCCCTTGTTCTTCAAGCCGCATCGGGAAGAAAAGAAAGCATTGTTATTTATGGTGAAGATTATCCCACTACAGATGGGACCTGCATAAGAGATTACATCCATGTAATGGATATAGCAGAAGCACATCTTTTAGCTTTAGAATTTTTAAAAGAAAAACAAATCTCAGAAATATTTAATATCGGTAATAATGAAGGATTTAGCGTCAAAGAAATTATTGAAATTGCTGAAGAGATAACTCAAAAAAAAATAAAAGTTAATATTCAATCAAAGCGAAAAGGAGATCCGGCTCGATTAATTGCTAATAATAAAAAAATTACAGATCGCTTAAATTGGTCAGCTCAATATTCAGACTTAAAAACAATTATTTCTTCCGCTTGGCAATGGGAGAAGAAGCTATGCTCTATGTAAATGAGTAGTATCGAACTTTTCGAAAATTACTTTCAAACAAAACCTGCAGTAACAAGCTTTGCTCATGGAAGGGTAAATCTAATAGGGGAACATACTGATTATAATAATGGTTATGTTCTTCCTACTCTTATTTCACAATCGATTGAGGTAAGTCTAAGATTTAGAAATGATGATCAAATAAAAGGAGTTTCATCTGAATTTGGAGATTTAAAATCAACAATTAATTCCTCAAAGGATGGCACTTGGCTTGATTTCGTCAGAGGAGCTCTTTTTTTTATCCAAAAGATATCACCTGATATTCAAGGAGTTGATGTGGCTGTTCATTCTACAGTTCCTTCTAGTTCTGGACTGTCATCTTCAGCAGCTCTAGAAATTGCCTTACTTAGATCTTTAACTCAGTTACATGGTTTATCTTTGAAATCTCAAGAAATGGCGAAGATAGGTCAACAAATTGAACATCAGTTTGTGGGAACTCAATGTGGGATTATGGATCAAATGGTATCTGCTTGTGGCTCAATCAGACAGGCTATTTTTTTAGATTGTGAGACTCTTCAAACTAAATCTCTACCTCTTTTCTCCAACTATACATTTATTGTTATCCATTCTGGTAGTAAAAGAAAACTATCTGTAGGAAGCTACAATGAACGAAAAGAGGAAACTACAGCGGCCTCGAAAACTTTAAATGTCCCATCATTGCGATATGCTTCTTTCGATCAAATAAATTTAATCAAAGATTTAACAATTCGAAAAAGGGCAAAACATATTATTTCTGAAAATGATCGTGTAATCGAGGCTACCTCTTGTCTTGAAGAAAATGATGCAAAAAAATTTGGTGAACTCATGTATTTAAGTCATCAATCCATGAGAGACGACTATGAAATTTCTAGTGATGAACTCAATCGGGTTGTTGAGTCTGCAAAAAATAATGGCGCTTTAGGGGCCAGACTTACAGGAGCAGGTTTCGGGGGATGTGTAATAGTCTTAACAGATAGCGAAAAAACTGAGTTGATGGCACAGTCTATATTGAGTCAATGTCCTCATGCATCTTTGATTACAACAATTTCTGGGAAATTAAATTCCTAGTTCTTTTCTATTGATGATATTTTGAATATTCAATTTCTCTTTGTTGTTTAGGTAAAAAGAAACAGTTTCACAAACTTCTACTGCCATTCTTTTTCGGCATTCCAAAGTTAATGCAGCATTATGTGGTGTAAGGAGAATGTTTGATAATTTGAATAATTGATGATCTGTTGAAGGAGGCTCTTTTTCAAAAACATCAAGCCCAGCTGCTCGAATTTTGTTTTCTTGAAGTGCCTCACAAAGGTCATCCTCATTAATGATTCCTCCTCTCGCCGTATTTACAACAACACAACTCTCTTTCATTTTTTGAAAACTTTTTGCATTAATAAAATTTCTGGTATCGTCATTTAAAGGTAAGTGGACACTGATAAAATCAGCAATTTTAAAACCTTCATCTTTTGAAATAGAATGACAACCCAATTTTTTTACTTTTTCATCATCGACATAAGGGTCATATACATAAACGTTCATTTCAAATCCAAGACACCGTTTGGCAACTGCTTGACCTATTCTGCCAAAACCTAAAATAACAACATTTTTTTGGTATAATTCAAAAAAAGAAGGCAAACTTCCTTTATCTTGAAATCCCCCTTTGCGAGTCAATTCATCAGAGAGGTGAATATTTTTGGTGAGCTGTAAGAAAAATGTCATCACATGCTCTGCTACGCTGACAGCATTGGCTGTACCAGTGACACCGAGAGCTATTTTTTTTTCATTTAAATAATTTAAATCGACATTGTCATAACCTACGCCATGACGACCAATAATTTGAAGATGTGGACAAGCATCAATGACTTCATTGGGCATTTTTGCGGTTCGAAGAACGATACCCGAAACTTCAGCGAGCTCATTTTTCAAAGAGTCTACGCTAGTGTCTTTTACATCAATAATAGTATGACCTTGGGATTGAAGAACTTTCCAGCCTAGATCATGAATGGATCCTACTATTCCTATTTTCATTGAATTATCAAAGTATGTAAAAAAGTCATTGTTTTCAAACGATTTTTCATTCAAATCTTCAAGAGATTATGTAAGATACACAACTGATTAAGAGGAGGAATAATGAAAACTATTAAACTATCTTGCGCTCATGCGCTCTTTAAATTTTTAATTGCTCAAAAAACCATCATTGATGGAAAAAAAGTTCCATTATTCCCAGGTGCCTTTGCTATTTATGGACACGGAAATGTTGCCTGTTTAGGACAGGCGATGGAAGAATTCCAGTCCGATCTTCCGGGTTACCGAGGCCACCATGAGCAAAGTATGGCCTTATCAGGTATCGGCTACGCTCGTGCAATGCGCCGTAAGCAAATCTTTATCGCTACCTCCTCTTCAGGACCGGGTGCTATGAATATGGTCACTGCTGCAGGAGTTGCACTGAGCAACCGTTTACCATTACTTTTATTGCCGGGTGATGTTTTTGCCTCTCGCTTTCCTGATCCTGTTCTTCAACAAGTTGAAAACTTTAACTCCCCTGTGGAAAATCAAAATGATGCCTTTAAACCTGTATCAAGATTTTTTGATCGAATTACACGACCCGAACAAATTTTAAATTCTCTTCCTCAAGCCATACAAATTATGCTAGACCCTGCAGATTGTGGTCCCGCGACGATTGCTATTTCTCAAGATGTCCAAGGAGAGTCTTTTGATTATCCTGAAGCTTTTTTTGAGGAGAGAGTTCACGAAATTAGAAGAATTCATCCAGACCCAAGTCAAATCAAAGCTGCCGCAGAAAAATTAAAATCATCAAAACAGCCTATTATTATCTCAGGTGGAGGAGTTTTATATTCTGAAGCAGAAGCAGAACTATCTCAATTTGCCAAAAAACATAATATCCCAGTTACGGCAACTGCTATGGGGATTGGATGTATGACGAAAGATGACCCATATTACATTGGCGGTATTGGCGGTTTAGGTGAAAGATCTGCCAATAATCTCTCTAAAGATACTGATCTCGCACTTGCTATAGGTACAAAATTAGCTGATTTTACAACTGGGTCATGGGCTAATTTTGAAAGTGATAATTTCCAATTAGTCTCATTAAATACAGCTCGTTTTGATACGACTAAACATTTAGCAACCCCAGTTATTGCAGATGCTAAAGTTGGATTACAGCAATTATCAGAAGCTCTTGGTGATTGGAAAGCGCCTGATAGTTGGTATGAACGATCAATCAAAGAGCGAGCAGAGTGGGAAGCCCATGTACAAAAACAAAGTGGCCCGACCAATCAAGAGGAACCTTCTTATGCTCATGCAGTTGGAGCTGTTTACCGTAATGCAGATCCCAGTGATATTGTTGTGACTGCAGCAGGAGGCCTTGTAGGCGAAGTTGTCCAAGTTTGGAAGCCTAAGCAAATTAACACATTTGAAACCGAGTGGGGTTTTTCTTGTATGGGTTATGAGATTAGTGGTGCTCTAGGAATAAAAATGGCTAAGCCTGATCAAGACGTTGTTGTTTTCTTAGGTGATGGTTCTTATCTTTTAAGTAATAGTGATATTTATAGTTCTGTTCTGTATGATCAAAAATTGATCATTATCATTTGCGATAATGGCGGGCACATGGTGATTAATCGTTTACAGTTAGCCAAGGGTGGTAAGGAATACATTTGTAATTTGCGTGCAGCGAGAGCCAGCAACTTGCAATTCGTTGATTTTGAAAATCATGCAAAAAGCATGGGAGCCAATGCAGAGACCGTGAGTTCCACTTCTGAGCTAGAAGCGGCTTATAAGCGAGCGAAACAATCAGATAAAACTTATGTCATTGTAATTAAAACCCACGGATATGAATGGTTGGAGGGCAGTGCGTTTTGGGAGAGCCCTACTTTGCATGATCCACTTACCGAAGAAAACAAAAAAGCATTAGAAGATTTTAATTCTGGGAAAGATAAACAAAGAAAAGGTGTTTAAAAGTTTTTAACATAGTTTTCCACAAATAAATCTCATTATTTAGCTGATAAATAAGGGTTTTTTAAATTTATATGAAGTTATTCACAAGCAGTTATGTGAATTAATTTATTTATGATTTGTAATCCATACTGTTTGATAAGCCTTTAGTGCTATAGTTGATTTTATATCGTCTATATCTTTATTATTTATAATGTCCCACCATTTTTCTGATTCAATTAAATTTAATTCGGTTAAATCTAGATATTGAAAAATATTTGTCACATTAGTAACACTAAAAATGGATTGTTTTTTATCGAGACTTTGCCTCCAAATACCAAAAAAATTTTTTCCTAAGTTAAATGTAAATTGAATTGCATTAGGATGAAAAGCTGGCTGTGTTTTTCTGATTTTAATTAAATTTATAATTGATTTGTAAACTTGATTATTTATTGATTTATCATCAAGTAATTTATTTTTAATTTCATTAATATCCCAAGACTTCCTATTAATTGATCTATTTTGGGAATTCTTTTTCATTAGCTCATAATCATTAGTTGTTCCCAGAACACTATGAATATAAAAAGCGGGAATTCCCTCCAAACTTAACATAATAGCATGGCAGGCAATAAATCTTTCAACCTGCATATGATCGATGCCTTTGAATGTGCCCTTCATGGCATCAAGGAGAGCTATATTTAGCTCATACACAGTCTCAGTCCCATCAGGTTTTTTTCGATTACTTATAACCCCACCAAATTCTTTGACTATATCAATTAATGTACCTCTTTCTTGATCGGTCAAAATATTTTCAGTAGGACGAAGACCAATTCCATCATGTGAAGCAATAAAATTAAAATAAGTTGTGTGTTCTTTAGCTGGAGGCATACCCATTGACCATTTTCTTAGAGCTGTACTATCTCCCATTAACAGAGTCCAAAGAAGAAGAGGGGGAAGCGTAAAATTATAAATTGCATTCGCCTCATCGCCATTTCCAAAATAACTAAGATTTTCAAGATTAGGCAGGTTAGTCTCGGTAATTAATAAAGTATTCTGATTATAATGATCTAAAATCGTCCGAATTAGTTTTACAACCTCGTGCGTTTGGGGAAGATTAAGACAATTAGTACTTTTCTCTTTCCATAAAAACGCAACTGCATCAAGCCTGAAAACTTTAATACCGTGCTTTAAATAAAGGTAAATTAACTTGATAAAAAACAATAATACTCTGGGATTTTTAAAATTTAAATCAATTTGATCATGGCTAAAGGTGCACCATAAATATTTTTTTTGATTACTAATTTCTATTTCTTGAAATAGATCAGAACTCCTAGGACGAACAACTTCTTCAAATCCTTCATTTTCATCAAGCGAGATGAAAAAATCTTTGTATTCATAACTCCCTCTAATAAATTCCTGAAAATATTCACTTTGTTTAGAGGCATGGTTGATCACAATATCAGCCATTACCCGATAATCTTTAGATAATAAACTAATATCCTCCCAACTTCCTAAATCATCACGAACTTTTTTATAATCAATTACAGAAAAACCATCATCTGAACTAAATGGAAAAAATGGCAAGATATGAATATTATTGAAATGAGGCTTTATAAATTCATCGACAAATTTTTTTAAAGTTTTTAATTTTTTATCCTTTGCAGAAACTATAGAGTCTCCATAAGTAATTAAAAAAATATCACTTTCATTCCAATTTTCTAACCTATCATCATTTTTTACTTGTGGAGTTATTTCAAAAATTTGATCTGTTAAATTATTTATTTCTTCATCTGATAAAATATGCTGATAAATAATCTTTAGATGTGAAAAAACTTTTTTATGAAATGTATTCAATTTATGAGATAATTCCTTGAATTATTTTTAAAATTAATAGATTAAAAATAAAAGATTTTTCTGATTGATATGTTTTCATAAACTTATTGCATTAAACACATAGTTGTTTTTGAAATTCATAATATGATTTTTTTGGAATCCTTTTAAAAGATTGATAATCAACATATACCAAGCCAAATCTTTTTTCATATCCAAAGGACCACTCATAATTATCCATTAAAGACCAAGCAAAATAACCCTTTACTGGAATTCCCTTATTTAGGCATTTGAGAACTTCTTTTAAGTGAAGATCGAAATACTCTATTCTATCTTCATCTGTTATTTCATTTTTCTTATCTAAAAAATCCTTATTGGACATACCATTTTCAGTAATATAAATCGGTATTTTTTTATTATATTCATTATGTATACGCTCAATAAAATATCTAAGTCCTTGAGGGTAAAACTCCCAATCCATGTCAGTTTTTTTTAAATCTCCCCTAAGGCATTTATAATTAATACCATCATTGGATTTATGATCTTTGATAATAGATCTAGTATAATAATTAAGTCCAAGCCAATCTATAGGGGTTGAGATAACCTTCAAATCTTCTTTATATTCTGGTGGTAAATATTTACCTAAAATTTCAAGTGCTATTTCAGGATATTGACCAAGAAAAATAGCATCTGAGAACCAACGGTTATAAATAGCATCAAAAAGATTTGCCGCATCAATATTTTTTGTATCTTCATTATACGGAGAGGCGTATTCATTATTTAAAACAATTCCAACTTTTGAAGATGATAAAGATTTTAAAGCCGTTAAAGCTAAACCATGGGCATATAATACATTATGCATTGCTTGAGCAGCGCTTCTTAAATCTTTTATGCCAGGGGCATGTTCTCCTAAATAATGACTCAACCAAGACACGCACCAAGGCTCATTGATGGTCGCTATTTTATTATACCTATCACTAAAGTGCTCAGCGATAGATAAGGCAAAGTCACTAAAATATTTTGCTGTATCTTTATTTGTCCATCCACCTTGATCTTGGAAACGGATAGGTAAATCCCAATGATATAGTGTAGGATACGGTTCGAGTTCTTGTTTGTGGATTTCATCGAGTAATCGATTGTAAAAATCTAAACCAAGATTATTTAATTTCTGATTTTTTTCTGGAAAAAGACGAGGCCAGGAAAAAGAAAAACGATAAGATTTAAAACCAGCATCTTTGATTAATTTAATATCCTCTTTAAAAAAATCTAAGTGTCTGCAAGCTTCTTTTCCATCTATTCCATTTAGTTTTTTTCTGGCAAAATCGTCCCAAATAGATAGTCCACAGTCTCCGTTTTTATTTCCTTCTATTTGATAGGAAGATGTTGCAACACCGAATTTAAAATCTGTGGGAAATTCTTGAATAACAGAGAGGTTATGCAAGGATATTGGTGTTTTCTTTGTTAAACAAATGACTTTTAGATAGATCAAATTTTACTTTGATCATATCGCCACTTTTAATTGAGCTATCTCCAGCACATTCAACTACTATCGGTTCGCCCTCATTTTCCAAATATACAAAAGTACTAGATCCAAGTTTCTCTACAACAAAGGCTTTGCTCTCCCAGTCAAAGTCTGTGCTGTCGGATACGTGAATATCTTCAGGTCGAATACCAAATTTGACTTCCTCGGAACTTAACTGACCTTGAATATTTTTAGGTAAGATAAAACTTTTATTTAATAAGCTTAGATCTATTTTATCGGTGTTTTGTGAATTTATTTTAGCATTAATAAAATTCATTTTTGGTGATCCAATAAATCCAGCAACAAAAAGATTATTGGGCTTATTGTATAAATCTAAAGGAATTCCTTTCTGAGAGATTTCTCCTTGATCTAAAACGATAATTTCATCAGATAAAGTCATGGCTTCAGTTTGATCATGAGTAACATATACCATCGTAGCATCTAGCTGCTCATGTAATTTTGCTAATTCAATCCTCATTTGAACTCTGAGTGCAGCATCAAGATTAGAAAGTGGTTCATCGAAAAGAAAAACTTTTGGCTTTCTTGTAATTGCTCGACCTATCGCCACTCTTTGTCTTTGACCTCCTGAGAGTTGTTTGGGTTTACGTTGAAGGTATTCTTCAATTTGAAGAGTTTTTGCTGCCTCATGTACTCGTTCTTTGATTTCTTCTTTAGATCTTTTTTCTAATTTTAAACCAAATGCCATATTATCGAATACAGTCATATGAGGGTATAAGGCATAGGATTGGAATACCATTGCTATATTCCTTTCCTTTGGAGAAAGATCATTCACCACTCGATCATCAATGGAAATGGTTCCAGAATTAATTCCCTCTAATCCAGCAATCATACGAAGTAATGTAGATTTTCCGCATCCAGAAGGCCCAACCAAAGTAGTGAAAGATTGACTTTTTACTTTTACAGAAAAATCTTTAATGACATGGGCTTTTCCATAAAGTTTATTTAGATTTTTTATCTCAATTTCAGACATTAATTCAAATATCCTAAATAATCATTTTGTTGAAAAAGCATGGTATCTAATAGTGATGATGCGGCTTTTGCATCGTGTACCACAGGATCTGCCAATAGTGCAAACAAGGCATCTTTTTTAGAATGATTGAGAATTGCTTGAGTCGTCATTTGAATGGCACCAACTTGTGAATTTAATAAAACCCCAAATGATTGAGGATAATTTTCTAATTTCTTACCATGTATTCCACTTTTATTTATTATTGCTGGTACTTCCACGACAATATCTGATGGAAGGCATTCAATAAAACCTTTATTAGGAATATTAACCGCATGCTCCAATGCATTAGTATCGTTAACTATATTTTCAATTATAGGAACTATTCTTTCATGAGGCTCTTTTACTTCAGGATTAAAATATTCATCATAACTGTCATTCTCATAATAATTTAAGCATTTTCTTTTGTAGTTTTCATAAAAATCTAGGATACCATCATGATCAGCGACGCTATAGGCCCATGGAAGATATTCGCCTATGTGACTATCTGTTGTGATTGGAAGATAATTATATTGATTAAATAATTCAAAAAAAACTCCTCGCTCTGCTCCTGGCTTTGAAATAAAACCTTCATGGTCATTAACAAGAGTGGAATAATAATCATTAAATTTTTCTCTTATAATAGGATAACCATCTTTGCCAGTATCCTTGTAATTTACTTTAAGGAGTATCGAAAAATGGTTTAGACCACCTGCTTCAAATTCAATATTTTCCAAAGGGGTCTCAAGAAGAGTTGGTAGTTGTCGGTCCATTGATTTTACTTCATGACAAAGGCCTATGATCTTTAAATTAGGAAAACGCGTGGTCAAAGCATGACATATCCTTTGCATTGGATTAGAGTAACTAAAAACAAATGCCTCTGGACAAATCTTTTCAATATCTTCGCAAATTTCAATAATAGCTGGCACTTGACGCATTGCATGAAACATACCTCCGGGTCCTCCGTTTTCTCCATAAACTTGTTTGATGCCATACTGAAGAGGGGTTTTCCAATCCTGATCCCACAAATCAAATCGACGACCCACTTCGATAGAAATTAAGCAAAAATGGGCATCTCTTAAGGCCTCTGATCTTGAAGTAGTAGCTTGAATTTCAAAATTAACTCCTAATTTTTCTTTATAAGAAAGAGCTATATTCTTAGTATTTTCAAGGGTTTTGGCATTAATATCATGCAGCACAAGGGTAGAACCCTCCAAAATTTTAGATTTAAAAAAATCTCCAACAATACCTAATCCAAAATTAGTACTGCCTGCACCTATAATTACTATTCGATTGCTCATTTTATCCCTTTCTTTTAGCCTTTCACCGAACCTGCAACTAATCCTCTTATAAAATATCTTTGTAAAGAAAAGAAGATCAACAATGGCACACTCATCGAGATGAACGCACCGGTAGTAAGTATTTCCCAATTCTCTCCCCGAGAACCCAGAAGCTCTTTTAACTTCGCAGTTAAAATAATCTCACTTGGGTGTTTGTCTAAGAACACCAGACCTACTAAGAGGTCATTCCAAACCCATAAAAATTGTAAAATGAAAATAGAAGCAAAAGCAGGTATAGAGAGGGGGACTACTATTTTAATAAAAGTATCATAGTGAGTAGCACCATCAACTCTTGCAGCTTCCATCATCTCGTTAGGAAGTGATTTTAAAAAATTCCATAATAAAAAAGTTGTAGAGGCTAATCCAAATCCAGTATGCGCCATCCATATTCCTGGAAATGATTTTGCAGCGACTCCAAATAAAGCACCAATATCATTATAGATGGAAAGAATAGGAATTAATGACATCTGTAAAGGAACAACCAAGGCAGCAATAACAGTCGCTAGTAATAAATCTCTTCCATAAAACCTCATCCAAGTTAGGGAGTATGCAAAAAAAGAACAGATAATAAGAGGAATTAAAGTTGAGGGTATTGCTACAGCAAATGTGTTGATAAAAGCTTGACCTAATCCCTCTCTTAAGAGCACTTCCTTATAATTATCGAGAGTAAAACTTGGGGGGCTTGAAGCTGAAACAAAAATTCTTTTTCCTTTCTTTTTAGTAAACTTTTCTTTTGATCTCCAAAAGTAGTTTCCTGTTTCATCGATAGAAATTTCTGAACCATCTTTAAATACGGCTATTTCACCTACTTCAAATTCATCGATATTTTTAGAGGTAATGCCAAAACGAGAAATAATTTTCCCGCTTCCCTCCTCAAAAACTTTTCCCTTGATGATGAAATAACCATTTTCCTCTATTTGGGACTCCATACCCTCAGTTCGGTATATCTCATTAACATCAGTAGTAGTAAAAGAGGTCCACCACCCACTAATTGCTAAAACATCTTTGTCTCGAAGGGAGCTAATAAAAAGACCAAAAGTAGGGGCTATCCACACAAAAACAAAAATAAGAAGTAATAATTGAGCAAAAATTGAAGAAATTGAAAATTTTTTTATCATATTTTTTGCTCTTTTCTGTGTTGGTATAAGTTCCAACCAAGAATTGGGATAACACCAATCATAATACAGAAGGCCAAGACACTTCCTCTACCTGAGTCACCACCACCTCTAAACATCCAGTCATACATCAGATTAGCTAAAACTTCAGTTTGCCATTGCCCGTTTGTCATGGCGTAAATAATGTCAAAAACTTTCAAGACTAAAATCGTAATGATTGTCCAAATCACTAAGATTGTTTGTTGAAGGTAAGGGATAATAATCGACCAAAATATTTTAAGTTCACTGGCCCCATCTATTCTAGCTGCATCTAAAGTCTCAGTAGGAATACTTCTTAATGCAGCACTAAAGATAACTAACGCAAGACCGGTTTGTATCCAAATCATAATGGCCATTAAAAATAAGTTATTCCATATTGGAATAGTAAGCCACGCTTGAGGCTCAAAACCCAAGGCTACAACGATGGCATTTAATAAACCTATTTGTTCATCTCCAGGGCCACGATAGTCATAAATAAATTTCCAGATAACGCCCGCGCCCACAAATGAAATAGCCATGGGCATAAAAATTATAGATTTAGCAATTGTTCCCCACCAAATCCGATCTGCAAGATTGGCGATAACTAAACCAAAAAAGGTACTTAGCGTTGGAACGATTAAGAGCCAACCAAAATTGTTTAAGATACTTCGTCTAAAATCAGGATCTTTTATTGCCCATGCATAATTTGACCAACCTAAAAACTCCCTTCCTATTTTATCATAAAAACTTAGACGAATAGTTTCAAAGACGGGATAAATAATAAATACAAATAAAACAATAAAAGCGGGTGCAATAAAAATTACGACACGAAGAGAATTTTCTAATTTGAATATTTTTGAAGAACGCTTGCCAAAATAATCTAGAAGAAAGTTAGATACATGAAAAAAAAGAACAAATGACAAAATTCCTATCAGAACAGTCAGGGCGAGTGAAAATATTGTCATAGAAATATTATAAGCACTGAAATTTTAGGGCGAATAAAAATATTCGCCCTAATTGATTAAATATTATTGACCAGCTTCCCAGCTAGCTTGGATAGCATCTGCTACTTCTTCAGCAGACTTTCCATTGGTGTAGTCGACCATTCCTGTCCAGAAAGATCCTGCTCCTACCCAACCTGGCATTAGATCTGATCCATCAAATCTAAATGTAGTTGCTTGCTGAAGGATATCGTGAAGGCCTCTAAAGGTGTCACTAGCATATTTACTGGTATCAACACCTGTATGAGGTGTTAAAAAACCACCTTTTTCCATAAATCTCTCATGCGCCTCTGGGTGCATTAAGAACTTCATGAATTCTGTAGTTGCCCTCTTATCATTAGTTGCTGTTAAAATAGTTCCACCACCTAACACAGGCTTACCTAAATCCTTATCTGCATACGCAGGGAAGTAGAAAAAGTCATAATCTACTCCAGCCTCTAACCCTTCTGGGAAGAATGCAGGAATAAAGCTTGCCTGTCTGTGCATCATACACTCAGCAGGAGATGAAAATAATCCATTTGGAGCATCTCTGAAGTCAGTTGTTGCTACAGCTTTAGAACCACCATTCACATAAGAGTCATTTAAAGCAATTGATCCAAAGAAATTCATAGCTTCAATTACTCTTGGATCATTAAACTTCATTTCATTTGAAACCCATTGATCATAAACACGTGGTGAGTGAGTTCTTAACATGATGTCTTCCATCCAGTCCGTTGCAGGCCAACCTGTAGCACCACCAGAACCAAGACCAATACACCATGGTGTATTTCCGTCAGCAGCCATCTGATCAGTTAAAGCTAATAGCTCTTCCATTGAAGAAGGAACCTCATAACCATTGTCTTCAAAGTTATCTGGTGAATACCAAACTAAACTTTTGACGTTAACTCTGTAGAATACTCCGTAAAAAGTATCAAAACCTGCTGGATCAGGATAAGTAGATAAATCTACCCAAGATTGTCCAGCTGCATAGTTATCTAGAACTAATTGCTTAATACTATCATCTAAAGAATTCAAACAACCAGTCGCTGCAATGTTAGCTGCAAGACCTGGCTGTGGGAAGACTGCGATATCTGCAGGACTTCCTGCTTGACAGTCAATATTAATGATTTGTTCAAATTCATCTGATCCACCATATTCAACAGTAGCGCCAGTTGCATTTTCAAAAATTGAGATTACATCTCTGAATGACTCATCTTCAGGAGCCATCCATGGACCAAAAATCTTTAAGCTTTCGCCTGTAAGATCTGGGCCAGTATAGGAGTGACCTCCCGCATTTGCAAAGTTTGCACCAAACATTGACAACGCAAGAACACTCACAAGTGTTTTTAAAAGTTTCATCGAAACTCCTCCTTACATAAAATAATAGTGGTCAGATTTTACCAAAACGTTTTGGTTGTCAAACGAAAATTTCTCACTATTCTATGCGTATTGTGAATATCATCGAATTAGCTAAGAAACTCAACCTTTCTATCACCACTGTATCCAGAGCCCTGGGGGGGTATTCAGATGTCAGTGAAGTTACCAGGAAACGAGTTATGGACTTCGCAAAAAAGCATAATTACAACCCCAACCCTTATGCAAGTAATTTGGCATCCCACAAATCTAATGCTGTCGGTTTTGTTATTCCTCTATATGGCTTGAATAACAACACCTTAAACCAAATTTCCTATTTTAAATTTGTTGCAGGGATGTCCACAAAAATAAATCAAGACAATATTTTGTTTTATATGTTATTTGCAAATAGTGCCAAAGAGGAAATGGAATCCTATAAAAAGCTAGTTGAAGTCAATAAAGTAAAAAATATTATAATCCATAATGTTCAAACGGATGACAAACGTATTGAATATTTAAATTCCAAAAAAATAAACTTTGTAGCTTGGGGTAGATCTAAAAAAATTGATTACTCATGGGTAGACTTAGATAATGAGCTGGCTACGGAGCTTATTGTTGATTATCTTTACTCGAAAGGACACCAGTCTTTCGCTTTTATCAATGTTTCTGAAAAATATAACTTTGCCCATTTAAGAAAAAAAGGATTTCAAAAAGCACTAAAAAAACACTCTCTAAAATTTGATAAATCTTTATATCAAACTACAAGTTTAGAGGACCCCTCATTTTCAAAAGAAATAACAATAAATCTTTTTAAAAAAAATCCAGAATTGAATTGTATTATATGCTCAACTGAATATTCAAGTGTTGGAGCTATTCAGGCATGCGCAGAGTTGAATAAAAAAATTGGTGAGGACATTTCCATTATTACCTTTGATGGTCCGGTGGTGGAGTCGCTTACTAATCCTAAGTTAACTGCCATCTCCCATCCGCTTGAAGAGTTAGGAACCAATGCCATTAATATTCTTTTAGGCACAGAGAAAAAAAAACAACTTTCCAATTATTTAGTTAAACCTCATATTATTGAACGAGGTTCTGTAAAATCTCTAATATAGCTATTTCCAATTAGGAGATTTATATTCTTCAAATCATCCCTATATAATAAGTAATGAAGCAATCAACCCTACAGCGTACTATCAATCTTTTAGCCCCTTTTTTATGGCCAAAAGATAAAAACTCCATGAAATTAAGGGTTATCGCCGCTGTTATTTGTTTATTACTAGCCAAAGCAGCCAATGTTGGGACACCTCCCATTTTGGGATATGCGGTTGACTCCTTGACAGAGCTATCTCAAGGCCTGAATGTCTACATGTTAATACCACTCGCTTTGATCATTTCTTATGGAATAGCGCGTGTGGCTGCCCTAGCATTTGGTGAGCTTAGAAATGCGATTTTCTCTAAGGTAGCTCAAAATGCGATCACTCAATTAACCTTAAATACTTTTAAACATCTGCACTCTTTATCTCTGCAGTTTCATTTAGGAAGACAAACTGGTGCCTTGAGTAAATTCATTGATCGAGGAACCAAAGGGGTAAACTTTCTTCTTACCTATGTTCTTTTTAATGTTATTCCAACCATCATTGAAATTTGTTTAGTAGCTGGAATCCTAGCTTACATCTATGGGCTCAAATACGCTCTCGTTACCTTAATTACAATCAGTCTTTATATAGTTGTCACTTTTACGGTTACCCAGTGGAGATTACAGTTTCGTCGAAGAATGAATGCAGCTGATAACGCGGTGAGTACAAAGCTAGTAGATAGTCTTTTAAATTTTGAAACTGTGAAATACTTTAATAATGAAGAACATGAATACAGAAGACTTTTTGAATCACTTGATCAATATGAAACTGAGTCTATTAAAAATCAATACTCACTAAGCTATCTGAATATCGCCCAAACGATTGTCATTATGACAGGGATTACGATTATGTTAGTCATGTCGGCATACGATATCCGAGCAGGCAGTTTAACGATTGGTGGCTTTGTAGTAATCAATGCTTATATGTTGCAGCTATACCAACCGCTCAATTTTTTTGGAACAGTTTATCGTGAAATCCGACAATCCTTAACAGACATGGAAAATCTTTTTACACTCTGGGAGGAAAAGCCAAATCTCACAGATAGTGAGATAACACTTCAGAAAACCGAAGAGGCTTCTATTCGATTTGAAAATGTCAGCTTTGATTATGATGCAAGAAGAACCATCATCAAAAACATCTCCTTTGAGGTTCCCAATGGAAAAAAAGTAGCCCTTGTTGGTCCCACAGGTGCTGGAAAGTCCACAATTAGCAGGCTTTTATTTAGATTTTATGATCCTAAAGAAGGGTCTGTTTTTGTGAACAATCAAAACATCAAAGATATATCCCAGCAATCACTAAGAAAAATGATCGGTGTTGTCCCTCAAGATACTGTGCTCTTTAATGATACGATTTACTACAATATCTCTTATGGAAACCCTGATGCATCAGAAGAGCAAATTTATGAAGCTGCTAAGAGTGCAGACATTCATAACTTTGTCATAAACCTACCAGACGGATATCAAACCATTGTAGGAGAGCGAGGTCTAAAACTGAGCGGTGGGGAGAAACAGCGAGTAGCAATTGCTAGAGCCATCTTAAAAAATCCTTCGATCTTCTTCTTCGATGAGGCCACTTCAGCATTGGATAGTACCACCGAAAAAGAAATTCAAAAAAACCTACAAACTATCTCACAAAATCGAACTACTTTAGTGATTGCTCACCGCCTCTCCACAGCCGCTGATGCCGATGAAATTTTAGTTCTTGAGCAAGGTCAGATTACGGAACGAGGAACACACGATGAACTTCTAAGTCGTAACGGGAAGTATGCAGAAATGTGGAATAAACAAAAAGATACTCAAGTTGTTCAAGATCTTGAGGCTACTAGTGTTTTGTCATAGTTTTATATTTTTTTTGAATAGACTCGGGCCAAACTGATTTAATATATTCTAAGATAGACCAAACATCCTCGCCGCTAAGCTTGTCGTTGCCCTGCATTTTTCCATCATAATTTTCATTATAAAATTTTAAGCCATAGCGAATGATATTATAGAGCTGCTCTTCACTATGATGCCAAGTATGTCCAGTTCCATTCAGGGGCGGGGCATAGTTATGTCCATCTTCATCTAGAGAAGTTTTCCATTTAGGCTGTCCTTGTAAATTATCACCATGGCATGAGGCGCAATGGGTATAGTACAATGCTTTTCCTAATTCTAATTGAGCACTCACTTCCTCTAAAGAGGCACTTGAAGTCACGATTTCTTCAGAGTGCTTAGATTGAAATAACAGAAAGTATCCACCCACTAAAAGTAAGATGATAAAAACAATTAAAATCAGTATTTTTTTCATTAGGAATTAATTTTTTTAAACAAATCCGTAATTTCTTTTATTTTTTTATTTTTTTGAGATGAAGTGTTAACCGCTGTAATTACACAGCTATTGATATGTTTTTCTAATATATTGTCTTCTAGGGATTTAATAGCTGAGGTGATGGCTCGGGTTTGTTGGAGAATATCCATACAATATTTTTTCTCTTCGATCATTTTTTCTACTCCACGAAGCTGGCCTTGAATGCGATGTATACGGTTGATATTTTTAGTATGATCTGGGTTTCTTGACATATTTTATTTATAGCAATATACTCCCCCCCAGTATATAAAAAAAAATAGAGAAAATATGAAATCAATCCTTATATTTTTATTACTAAGTCTTTTTTCTTTTCAAGCTTATGCCGGTCCCGGTGCCGATATAGGTAAAGTGGGAGAGGCAAAAGATGTTCAAAAAGTAATAAGAGTTCAAATGTACGATAATTATTTCAAACCCACTTCTTATAAAATCAAAGCTGGTCAAACCGTGAAGTTTATTGTCGAAAACAAAGGTCAGTTTGTTCATGAATTTAACATTGGAACAGAGCCCCAACATCTAAAACATCAACCCGAAATGGCAGAAATGACGATGATGGGAATTTTATATCCTGAGTATATTGATAAGGATAAAATGATGGAAATGGCTAAGATGAACCCTTCGATGAAACACTCTCATGGCAATAGTCTTTTATTAGAACCGGGAGAAAAGGGAGAATTAATCTGGCAGTTTTCCGATAACCAAGAAATTCTTGTTGCTTGCAATGTTCCAGGCCACTATGAAGATGGTATGGTCAACGAAGTAACCATAAGATAACAGATATTACATGACAACAGCAGTAGCAAATTTTCACTGGAAGTGTAAACACACATGGAAACGTAGTGCCAATAACACCAAATGGTGCTTAATCGGTTGTGCTATTGGCGATATGGGAACTATTTTATTTTTTCAAATGACAGGAATTCCATGGCCGACTATAGCGATCATGTCACTTGCTATTATTAATGGTCTTTTAACAAGCATCGCTTTAGAGACCATCATTTTGATGCGCCAGGAATTTAATTTTCAACAGGCGTTAAAAACCGCGCTAGGTATGAGTTTTATCTCTATGATATCAATGGAGGTCGCCATGAATATCACGGATATTCTTTTAACAGGAGGAGCCATGCTGACTTGGTGGGCTGTACCTATTATGCTTTTTGTAGGATTTATCACTCCATGGCCTTACAACTATTGGCGTTTAAAGAAATTTAATATTGCGTGCCATTAATTAAGCTTTCTCTATCACTTCTTTTTACCTTATTTTTTACTAACTCCGTTTATGCAGATCAATTGACCGTTACCGATGGAGACACCATCCGCATAGGAGAAGAGCGAATTCGTTTTAGTGGAATTGATGCCCCAGAACTAAAACAAACGTGCCTTTATCAAGAAATAGAGTTTAATTGTGGAGAGTTTTCTAAAAATCTTTTAATCGAAAAGGTATCCAATCAAGAGGTTCGTTGTATTAGAGAAAGCAAAGATCAATTCGGAAGAACTTTAGCTGAGTGTTTTGTGGGAAAAGAGTCCTTGAGTAGTTATTTAGTGCGAGAAGGATATGCTTTCGCTTACCGGAAGTACTCTGATAAATTTATTGCCGATGAAGAGCATGCTCAAAGTAAAGGCAATGGAATGTGGAGTATGGAATTCCTTTTTCCTTGGGATTATCGACAACAAAATTAGTCAAATTAAATTTTCAGGATAAGAAATATTAAAATTACTATTCCAAATTTCTTGGTGCATAGAATTTTGATAAATATTATTTAAGGCATGATCAATTTTTTCTTTTAAAGAAAAGTTATCTTTTTGCATTGCAATCCCCCATGCATTTTTTGTCTCCACAGTAAAAGCTATTTTAAATTTTGGATCTTGAATAGTGCCGCCAAAGGCTGGTTCATCATCTACGACACCATCAATTTCTCCATTGGATAGGGCATCTATCATTTCTTTAAACACATTATCCGAGGTACCGTCAAAAGCTCGATACTGACAACCTTTCCATTGTTGGGCGAGGGCCATATTTGTGCTTTCGTGAATTGCTCCTAGTATTTTGCCTTGAAAATCCTCTGGTTTTTCAAAGTGATCTTCGGAACGGATAAGAGCCGACTCATTAAAATAAGCATAGGGTTTGGAGTAGAGAAATTGTTTTTCTCTTTCTGGCGTTATCGCTGAGCCACACATTATGGCATCGGCATTCCCACTCAATAAATACGTTGAAAAATCTGCCCATTTGAGAAAAACCCACTGGAGCTCTTCCCCCATTTCTTTTGCAATAGCTTGTGCTATTTCGGGCTCAAATCCAAAGCGCTTATTATCTTCTGTCCAAAATAAAGGCCTGGCATCAAGGTCAGCACAAATGAATTTAAGCATCTGGAATAATATTATTGGACTTGGGCTTTTTTGAAAACACTTTAAAATTTTATTTGTGAGTCAAACAAGAATAGCAGTCATAGGAGCAGGGATTATTGGATTGTGTTCTGCTTACTACCTTCAAAAAGCAGGGAACCAAGTCGTTTTGATCGACAAACAAGAACCGGGCACAGGTACCTCGCGTGGACATGCGAGCATGATTGCTAATTATGGTGTTCCAGGTATTAATCAACCTCAAGTATGGGGACAGCTACCAAGATATCTTTTCTCCAAGACCTCACCCATAGCTATTCAATGGAGTAAAATAGGAAAACTAACTCCTTGGCTAATACAATTTTTAAAAAACTGCAATACCACTTCAATGAAAAAAACAGCAGCGCATACTTCCTCTCTTCTTAAAAGCGCACTTCCCAATTATCAAGAATTATTAAAAGAAGTAGGGGCTCAAAACTTATTAACTCATCGAGGAGTTTTGTATGTCTGGATTGATCCTCGTCAACAACCAAGTTCCACTCAAATTAATATTCGATCGGAGTCAGGAGTGGAACAAATCAAATTATCTGGTGAAGAAATAAGAGAGTTGGAGCCTAATCTATCAAGTCAAATTCAAGGGGGATGGCATTTTCCAAAAGCACATCACACTCTTGATCCTGATCTGATCTTAGAAAAATTGTATCAAAACTTTCTTAGTCGAGGTGGTCAATTTCAAAAACAAGAAGTTTCAGCTATTCATCCCGAAGAGAGATCAACTCAAATCAATCATAGTGATTATGATCAGGTAGTTGTATGTACAGGAGCATTCTCAAAATCACTGGTAAAGCAAATTGAAGGTCAGTTCATTCCATTGGAAACAGAGAGAGGCTACCACATAGAATTTATTGAAAAACAACAACTTTTAAGTCGTCCTACCAGTTTGGTAGAGTCGGGTATGTACCTAACACCCTTACACAATAGACTGCGAGCCGTTGGAACTGTGGAGCTGGGAGGCTTACATTCTAATATCTCCCAAGCCCGTATAGATTATATTGCACGAGATGCTAAACGACTGCTGCCCTCACTCCAAGATTATCAAAATCCTTGGCTTGGTTATCGCCCAACTCTTCCAGATTGTCTGCCAGTATTAGGAAGATCGCCGAAATTTAAAAATATTTTCTATGCTTTCGGTCATAATCATCTCGGTTGGACCCTAGGACCCACAACAGGAAAGTTGATCACTGATCTTATTTGTCATGGTAGGGAAATAAATTCAGTTTTTAGCATTAACAGATATCTTTCATCATGAAGCACATCATCAATATTTTTCTCATACTATTATGGAGCTTACCAATGAAAGCGGACGCTTTTTTTGAAGATTACTGTATTGGGTATTTTGAAGAAGTTTACTGGGTTCTAGATCCCATTGAGGAGGAAGAGGTTCGAGATGAAATTATAAATTTTTTTAATGAAAAATTTCCTCAATCCGAGCCTCTCAATTTTAATTTGTATTATAACTCTTCCACAAGACAGTTTATTTTTAATGATCAAAACACAGACCATAGCCAGTTTATAGAAGTTAATTATCCTAATTTTGAAATATTACTTTTAGATACTTATATAAGCCTGTTTACCCAAGGAGATAATTACTGCCCAGCTTTTTGGAATAACTGCTCAGAGGAGTCATTGGATAGTTTTTTTTCAGGGGCTAAAGAATTTAGTGATACTTGGAGAGGTGAGGAGAATGTTTTAAGTTTTCTTGAGAATGACTTCATCAATAATCAATGCATTTCACTCCTCAATACTAAGATAGATCGAACTCAATTTATTGCTGATTTAAATATTCTTATTAGGGAATTAACAAATAACTAACTATTTTGATTTAGACCCGAAATCTTAGGTTTTTCTTAGATAACTCACTTACATTTGAGACACCCATTAAAATCATGTCTCGTTCAATTTCCTTTTTTAAATTACCCAGCGCTCTTTCCACACCTTTCTGCCCTCCAGCAGCTAGTGCATATAAATACATTCTTCCTCCAGAGCAAGCTTTTGCCCCTAAAGATAAGGCTTTTAATATATGAGTTCCTCTTCTAATGCCTCCCTCGCAAATAACATCAATTTTATCTCCGACTGCATTGACTATTTCTTCTAATTGGTCAAAAGGAGAGCGGGACCCGTCTAATTGTCGACCGCCGTGGTTTGATATCATGATTGCAGAGGCGCCAACATCGACAGCTTTTTTAGCATCCTCAACTGACATAACCCCTTTAATTGCAAAAGGCTTTCCCCATTTCGAATTTATTTTTTCAATTTTTTCCCAGGATAAAGAGTTGTCTAGCATTTTTGTGAAATAATCACCCACACTAGTCATCAGGTTGGTTCCCTCTGTGACGTGTTTATTAAGATTGCTCAGTTCCCATTTGGGTTTAGTAAAATAATTAAACGCCCAAGCGGGATGAGTAGTAAAACTAATAATACTTTTTAGTGATAAACTTAGGGGAATAGTAAATCCGGTATACAAATCTCTTTCTCGATTACCTCCAACCAGAGAGTCAACAGTCACGGCCATTGTATCGAAGTTATGCTCTTTGCACTGATCAATTAAATAGTCATTTAAGCCTTGATCTTTGTGTACGTAGAGTTGAAATAATTTCGGGGTGGAAATTAAGTTTGCGATTTCCTCAATACTCGCTGTTCCAAGTGAGGAGACGCCAAACATCGTACCAAATTTTTCAGCAGCCTTACCCACGCCGATTTCTCCATCAGGATGAAATAATCTTTGAAGAGCGGTGGGGGCGCAGTAAATGGGTAGATCTAATTTTTGACCCATCACAGTCGTTGACATATCAACTTTCTCAACACCAGTTAAAACATTTGGAACCAAATCACATTGATCATAGGCTTCAGTATTCCGTCGGTAAGTTACCTCATCGTCTGCTGCTCCATCGATATAATGAAATATTGGAGAGGGAAGTCTGCATTTGGCTAAATTTCTAAAATCCTTAATATTATGGCAGCTATTTATGTTCTTAAACATATTCCTATTCCTATAAATCAATAAAGATAGCCTAAAAGCCTTGAATTATAATCAAAAAAAATAGTGGCCATTTTGGACAGTTTACCTATAGCCAAATTGGCCATTAAACATAATCTAAATAAAAGACTTATTATAAAGGTTAATAATTTTGTTTTTTTCCTTCCTCACTCCTTGCTTAACCTGCCACTCCTCCTCCGGGCAGGTTAGGCTTTTTTGATCATGCCTTTAGATACAATAAAATCTATTTTTACAAGAGCAGCCAAACAAAGACATAAATTATATTCCCTAGAGGAAATAGCAGATAAAATTAAATTAACGACCGAAAAAATTCAAATGATCGAAATAGGAAATATCGAATTCGCTGTATTTCCCTATAACTACTACCATATGAAAAATTATCTCTGTTTGATAAATCCTAATGAATTAGACCAGATATCACTCAATGACTTTCAAGCGACTCAAGATAATCATACACATTTAAATGATGTCTCTGATCAAATTGATAAGCAAGCCAGTCAAAATTCATTATTAATTTACCTAAACAATTTTAAAAGTAAGATAAAAAAGTGCCTGATAAAAAATTCATAGATAGTTATTTTGCTATAACAGAGCATTTCCAAGAATTTTTAATTTCCATCAAAAGGAATTATCAAACAATAGATCATATCATCGTGATCTTATCTGTGATTAACCACACCAAAAAAACTATTAATCAAACAATTCAACAAAGCTCGCATTCAACGAATACGAAAGAGATGGACCAAGAGATAGCCAAGGCCCTAGCTGAACATCCAGACTATGGAGTTACCTATAGCAGTATCTCAAGAGAAACTAATCTTCCCCGCACCACAGTCCGCCGAATTTGTGATACTTTCTTTAAACAAGGAATTTTAAAAAAAAATTCTCATGGTTTGATTATTATGGGAGATCGTATGCGAGAGCATAATCAAAATATGCGAGAAGAGACTAAAAAGTTTTTTTATGAAGTTGCAGGAAAATTTAAAGATTAGTTTTCTAAATATTCGCTAATAGTTTTTTCTACTCCAATGGTATAGAGCTTTTTTAACCAATAAGAAAAAGAATCTACAAAATGAGTATTTTGAAAAAGATCTCCATAAACCTCGGTTTGTTTTAACCATTCCTCAGGTTGATCTTTAGACTGCTTTGCAATGGAGTTTAACTTAGACCATTGTGGATCATTCGGTTCAATAGTTGTTCCATCCTCTCGGGTTCCCTCACACATTCGAGCCCATAAAGCCTCTACAAGACTGAGGCCCTCGATGGAATTGTTCTTGGAAAGACCATCCTGGATAGAAGGAGTTATAAAAACAGCGTGTCGTGAGGATCCATCAAACGCTACTCTTCTTATCGTATCTTGAATAGAGGGGTTTGCAAAACGATCTGCTATCAATTTGAAGTAATCTTGAGGTGTCAGACCAGGCACTGGAGAGACATGAGGAAGAATATCATTCTCTTCAACCTTCTTTAAAAGCCCTGTAATTAGAGGATTTTTCATCGCATCTCTGACTGTTTCTATATGAAGAAGTTCAGCAGCATTAGCTAAGATCTGATGACCCGCATTTAGAATTCTAATTTTCTGACTCTCATAGCCATGCACGTTATCAGAAAATTGAACCCCGACTTTTTCCCAGGCAGGGCGACCAGCACAAAATTTATCTTCAATTACCCATTGTCTAAAATTTTCATGAGAAACAGGAACTAAATCATTAATCCCTAAATTTTTGACAATATTAATTTCTACATCCCCAGTTCGAGGAACAATACAATCCACCATTGCATTAGGGAATGTGCAGTTTTCTTCAATCCATTTTGCTAACTCCAAATCTCTTTTGGCAGCAATCCCTAAAACTACTTGTTTTAATTTATTTCCATTTTCAATGAGGTTGTCACAGCTTAGCCCAGTGAAAGGACCAAGTCCAGATTGACGTCTGAGATCAAGGGCACTCACCATTGCTCCAAAGGCTGTACGAGGACTGTCTGGATTTTGTATATCATAAACTAAATCAGGGTGATCTAAGGTTAATTCACCTTTCTCATTAATAAAGTATCCCCCTTCGGTCACTGTTAAAGAGACAATGCGAATGTTTGGTTGTGCCATGGCTTGAATTAGTGGTTGATTATCTTTTTCTACAGCCACATAGTCCACCATCGGACCTACGATTTCAGATGATTGATTTCCTTCAGGGTCTAGTTCAATTAAAGTAGTCAGATAATCTTGGCTTGTTAATTTTTCTCTCATTGGAATATCATATTCCGTGACACCAGATCCTATGATGGCCCAGTCTAGATTCATTCCTTTTTGCATTAATCGATGGAGATACCAAGAAAGGTGAGCTCGATGAAAATTTCCTACCCCTATATGAACGATACCCGCTTGAAGTTGTGAGCGGTCATAGGTGGGTTTTATTGTGGACCCATTAATTTGAGCCAAGGTCTCATTACTTAAATCTAATATTGGAAATTGTTTTGAAGTGACAGCCATTAGCTCATCCACTGGCCTCCATCCACATTATAAGTTTGGGCTACCACGTAATTGGACTCCTCGCTTGCCAGGAACATCGCCATTCCAACCAAGTCACTCGGTAGGCCCATTCTCCCATATGGAACTCCTTCACCCACTTCTTTTTTCTTCTGACCCAAAGGTTTTTCCTCAAATTTCGCGAAAAATTCATCCACTCCGTCCCAGTGCTCACCGTCTACTACACCGGGAGAAATGGCATTCACATTAATTTTATGCTTAATCAAGTTTAATCCCGCTGATTGCGTCAGGCTTATCACAGCGGCTTTCGTCGCGCAGTACACCGCAACGAGCGACTCGCCTCGACGGCCGGCTTGACTGGCCATATTAATGATCTTTCCACCTTTGCCTCGTTCAATCATTTTTTTAGCAACAGCTTGAAGGGTAAACAGCGTCCCTGACACATTAATATCGAAGACTTGCTGATAGTCTTCTCGTTTAATTTCAGTAATGGGGGCGGCGGTAAAGACAGCAGCGTTGTTAATCAATATATCAATCCCCCCTAATTGATCTACTGCAGTATTCACAGCTTGATCTATGCTATTTTGTTTGGTGACGTCCATCTCAAGGGCTAGAGCGTTGGGACCTATTTGTTGAGCTGTGCTATTTGCCTGGTCAATATTAATATCAGCAATCACAACTCGACATCCCTCTTTTGCAAAAGCTTCAGCAAAAGATTTTCCAATTCCTCTTGCGGCACCTGTGATAAAAACTACTTTGTTCAGAAATCGCACTACTGACGCTCACCTTCTTCATTGAATAAATGCAAACTTTCTTTTTTAGGCTGTAAAAATACTTCTTGGCCTCGATTGAAACTTTTCTCTCCATCTGCTCGAACTGTGAGTGTTTCAGCAATGCCACTATCTTGAATATGTAAAAAAGTATCTGACCCCAAACTTTCTGCCATTTTGACAACCCCTTTCCATTCACTTTGCTCTGAGGTGATGGAAATATGTTCAGGTCGAATACCTACGGAATGTGCTCCTTGTGCTTGGGCCCATGACCCTTCAATAAAATTCATCTTCGGAGAACCAATGAATCCTGCCACGAATAAATTTTTAGGATTTCGATATAGCTCAAGAGGTGTGCCCACCTGTTCGATCACACCATGGTTCATGACTACAATACGGTCTGCCATGGTCATGGCTTCAACTTGATCATGGGTCACGTAAATCATCGTGGTATTCAAACGCTTGTGTAGTTCTGAGATTTCAAGACGCATTCCTACACGCAGAGCTGCATCTAAATTGGAGAGGGGTTCATCAAATAGAAAGGCAGAGGGTTCACGAACAATTGCTCTTCCGATAGCCACACGCTGACGCTGACCCCCAGATAGTTGAGCGGGTTTTCGCTCCAAATAATCGTTTAAATTCAATACTTCCGCTGCTTTTCGAACCTTTTCATCAATTGCATCTTTGTCCATCCCCACCATTTTCAACGGGAAGGCAATATTCTTATAGACGTTCATATGAGGGTAGAGAGCATAGGATTGAAAAACCATCGCCAAACCTCTTTTAGCCGGAGCATCTTGGCTTGCCTCTCTTCCATCGATTTGAATAGACCCGCTGGTGAGATCTTCAAGTCCAGCGATTAATCTTAACAGGGTGGATTTCCCGCAACCAGAAGGCCCCACGAAAACCGTAAATTCCCCATCTTTAATTTCTAGATCTAAGGGTTTGATGACCTGAAGGTCTCCGAAGTTTTTGGTAACTTGTTTTAATTCAATATATCCCATTCTCTCTCCTTTACTTCACGGCTCCAAAGGTTAATCCGCGTACTAATTGTTTTTGACTAAACCAACCCAAGATCAAGATCGGAGCAATCGCCATTGTTGAGGCTGCGCTGAGTTTGGCAAAAAATAATCCCTCAGGACTAGAGTAGCTTGCAATAAAGGCAGTCAAGGTACCCGCCTTTGCAGCTGTCAGATTTAAAGTCCAGAATGATTCATTCCAGGCTAAAATTAAGTTTAATAATATTGTTGAAGCAATTCCAGGGATTGCCATGGGTGTCAGCACGTAGACAATCTCTTTCCACAAAGAAGCACCATCCATACGAGAGGCTTCTAAGATATCACGAGGAATTTCTCGAAAGTATGTATAGAGCATCCATACGATAATAGGTAAATTAATCAACATTAAGATGATTACTAAAGCAAGACGGCTATCCAAAAGACCTAATTTAATACAACCAATATAAATAGGATAGAGAACACCCACAGCAGGAAGCATTTTCGTCGAAAGCATCCACAACAAAATATCCTTGGTGCGTTTGGTGGGAACAAAGGCCATCGACCAGGCCGCTGGAACGGCAATTAAAATTCCGAGCAAGGTAGAGCCCCCAGCTACAAAAATCGAATTCCATAAAAATTTCATATAATCGGATCGCTCTTGGACAATCGCATAATTCTCTAAGGTCCAGTCAAAGAATAAGAATAAGGGTGGATCGTTAATTGCCTGACCTTCAGTTTTAAAACTAGTCAGCACCGTCCAAAGAACAGGAAAGAAAATAAGAAGTCCAATGGTCCAGGCAACAACGGTATTGATCATTTTTTGTTGATTTTTAACACTTCTAGCCATTTTAACTCTCCTTCGCATCGAGGGATTTACCCACGATCCTCATTAAAAAGATGGCCACGATATTGGCTAAGATAATGGCGTAGACACCTCCAGCTGAACCCAGTCCAATATTTTGACTTTCTAATACTCGCTGGAAGATCAAATACGTAAGAGTCTTGGTTCCAAAGGCACCGGCTGTGGTGACAAAGATTTCGGCAAAAATTGAAAGTAAGAAAATAGTTTGAATGAGAATGACAATAGTGATCGCACGAGAAAGGTGAGGAAGAATGATATAGCCAAAGCGTTTGGTGGTATTCGCTCCATCCATCTCTGCCGCCTCCAGTTGCTCTCGATCCAAGGATTGAATAGCAGTCAAGAGAATAAGAGTAGCGAAAGGAAGCCACTGCCAACTCACAATTAAAATAATCGATCCCATACTAAACTGGCTCAGCCACTCTAAGGGTTGAAGTCCAAAAAATCTCCATAGGTGAGCCAAGATCCCATTAATCGGATCCATAAACATATTCTTCCATACAAGACCAGAGACCGTTGGCATGACAAAGAAAGGGGCAATCACTAGGATGCGCACGATCCCCTGACCCCACATCGGTTGGTCTAAAAGAAGAGCTAATAAAACTCCAAAAATAACGGTGATGGCTAAAACAAAACCTACAATAATTAATGTTGTATAGACGCTTGGCCAAAAAGAACTTGATGTTACAAAACGAACATAATTATCAAAACCAACCCAGCCAAGATCACCACCTCGAAGGGGAAGGTATTTTTTAAAACTGAAATAGAGAGTAGTGGTAAGGGGGGCTAGCATCCAGCCCAGCAAAAGAATAACAGCAGGTGCCATCATGAGTCGAGCGACTCCTCGGGAATTGAGCTGACTGATCACAAGCTATAACCTTTGTATGAATTTGATTAACCTTAAAATAAGAGGGGCAGAAAATCTACCCCTCTTCGGAAGTGAATTAAAGCTTATCTGTAACCAGCAGCTTCCATTGCGTCATTAGTAATCGCCTGAGCTTTTGCTAATGCTTCATCAATGGACTGTTGACCAGCGTATGCAGCTGAGAATTCTTGGCTGACATCAGTTGCAATACCAGCAAATTCTGGGATCGCTGCGAACTGAATACCCACGTATGGGCTTGGGTCAACTGTTGAATTAAGCGGATCTGCAGACAAAATAGAGTCTAAAGTCATCTTTGCGAAAGGAATATCCTTATAGTTTGGATTTTCGTAAAGTGAAGTTCTAGCTCCTGGAGGAACGTTTGCCCATCCTTCATTAGCTGCTACTAACTCGATGTAAGAGTTAGAAGTTGCCCACTCGATAAATTCCTTGGCAGCACCTTCTTTTTGAGTACCAGCTGGGATCGCTAGAGCCCATGCCCATAACCAGTTTGAGCGTACGCCCATACCGTTATCAGGTGCTAAAGCAAAACCAACACTGTCAGCAACAGTAGAGTCATTTGGGTTAGTTACGAAAGATGCAGCCACAGTTGCATCAATCCACATACCACATTTACCCTGTTGGAATAAAGAAAGGTTCTCGTTAAAACCGTTAGTTGCATATCCTGCTGGACCTGCATCAGACATCATGTTCACAAAGAAGTTTAATGTATCTGACCACTCACGTGTATCAAACTGAGCGTTCCAGTCTTCATCAAACCATCTTGCACCAAAAGAGTTAGACATAGCTGTGATGAACGCACCGCCTTCACCCCAACCAGCTTTACCTCTGAGGCAAATACCGTTGATGTCATTAGATCTGTCAGTCATCGCACGAGCTGCTTTTGCAATAAAGTTCCATGATGGAGCAGCAGGCATCTCTAAACCAGCTTTTGCCATTAGGTCAGTTCTGTACATAACCATGGAGCTCTCACCGTAGAAAGGTGCAGCATATAAAGTACCGTCATGTGATAAACCACCAGCCATTGCAGGTAGTAAGTCACCGACATTGTAGTCAGCAGATAGATCATCTAAAGGAACTAACCAACCGTTAGAACCCCAGATTGGTGTTTCATACATACCAATAGTCATGATATCAAAAGCACCACCCTTAGTTGTGATGTCAGTTGTTACTCTTTGACGAAGTACGTTTTCTTCCAAGGTTACCCACTCCACAGTGTGACCTGTCTTTGCAGTAAAGTCATCTGTGAGGCCTTGCATACGGATCATGTCACCGTTGTTTACAGTGGCAATTGTAAGATTTTCCGCATAGGCAACTGAAGCAGTCAACATAGTTGCTGCAGCAATTGATGAGATAAATTTATTTATGCTCATGTTATCCTCCTAAATATAGATTAGATAATTCAATATCAGATTTTTACTCGCGTCAATATTAAATTGACACGCGTAAAATACTTAAGCCGAGTCGCGGAGGATTAATTTGGCAGAATACACTGTTTCTAGGCGCTTTTTGGATTTACCACCATTGTTGATAAGTTCAAATAAGGCAAGTGCGGCATTATCCGACACCGTATTATAATCATGAGCTGCGGTGGTTAAGGGAGGCGAGGTGAATCGAGAGTAGGGGTTGTCATCACATCCGGCTACTCGTAAATCACAACTTTTAGTTTTTCCTACTTTAATTCCCATCTCACTACAGGCTGCTAACAAACCAATTGCCAGTCGATCATTACTACACAGAATTGTATTAGTGCTCATTCCATTTTCTCTTAAAAGTTTCAAAGCACCCTGGCGGCCAATCTCCTCAAACTCCCAACCTGTTCCCTCAATACTAATGACTTGAGGCTTAAGTTTCAAATTATCCATAATTTTAAGGTAAGCCTCTCTTCTTTTGTTCGCATTAGGGTTAGCTGGGTAGCGCATCTCAAAAAAACTAGGAGCACTCCCAGTGCTATTTAAGTATTCAACGGTTTGAGAAATAAAACTCTGATTATCAGAGCCGATAAAAGCAGCACCTAACCCTTCAATGTTACTATCAAATAAAATAGTGGGAACGTTTTTACAAAATTTTTCAATTTTACTTTTATCCGAACTTCGACGACCCAGAGGTGCCATTAATACACCAGCAGGTTTTAAAGAGCGAAGCGTATCAAGGATTGCATTTTCCTGAGCTTGTTCTCCATGTGAAGAAAATAAAAAGGGCGTATACCCAGCATCAATACATCGACGCTCTAAGTTTCGAGCAATCTCCGCAAAGAAGGGGTCAGAGACATAAGGAACAACGATACCAATATTTTTTGTAAGCTGGCGGTTTTGATTGATGGCATAAAAATTAGGATAGTAATCATACTTTTCTAACGCAGCTTCAATTTTGGATTTTAAACTTTCACGAACACTGGAGGGATCGTTAAAGAATTTCGAGATGGTAGGTCTAGATATCCCGCTCACTTGAGCGAACTCCTCCATGTTTTTTATTTTCGTTTTAACCATATCTCCAAAAAACAGATTTTAACGCGTGTAAAAAAAATAAACAAGAATACTTTTACACACAACTTTTTGATAAACCTTCTAAATTATAGGTAGAAGCGAGGATCGAATGTCTTATATAATAAGACAATGGGATGGTGGCTTGGAGAAGAGGAAAAGCAAGAAGAATCAACCATTCCATATGCCAAATGTACTGAATGTGGCGATTACAAGGAAGTTTCCAAGAAATATATAAATAAGACGACCGAGGAGATGGTTACCATCTGTTATGACTGTGGAAAGCAACGCTATATCGAGTCTTTGATGGTCGTTTCCACCATTGAGGGGATTGATGATTACTAATATATGTAAGCCCACGATGTATTCATGGGCTTAGAAATTAAATTTAATTAGTATTAATTTCCTGAAAGAACTAAAGTTTCAGGAAAATTAGTAAAAGCTGTATCGGCAATGGGTGTCATTTCTCCAGACTCCACATCGACAACTTCCGCTCTTCGTCTGGTCAACTCCTCATCTGATTGAAATTTCTTTAGATGTTCCATGGACTCAAAGTGAATGATAGTATGTAAAATTGTGGGATCATTCGCCTGGACCCCTGCAAAAACAAAAGTCATTCCATATTCTTTAATTTTATCGCCACTATCTTGAACCATCTTTTTCCATTCTTGAAAATCTTTTATAAGTTTAATTTTTCCCATGACTAACATAGGCCACCTCCTTTTTTTTTAAGACATTTTGATTTTAATAGATTTCCTCACATAAAAGAAAGATTTTAATCAAGTATAATAAAAATTATCTTGAGGAAACTATTTTGAAATCAATATCGTAAGATCAAGTATGTTTAAAATACTGCTGGTTTTTCTTTTTTTACCTGGTGTAGTTTTATCTGATGACTTGATTTGCCAGTCCTCTAAAGATCTTGGAGGTCATCTTGGTTTTTCGTTCACCTCCCAAGGATTAACTTTAAAGTCATGTGAAACCAAGCAACAAATTTGCAACTTTGTGGAATTTGAACACCTTGAAAATCATACCTTTGAGACCTCTGGATCATTTATCTTTAATGGCAGCCAGTCGGAAACACTGATCTTTGATGGAACTTTTGAAAGACTGATTGTGAAAACGGACTTCGCTTTATCTCGATCTGGTGATCGTTTAAAATCAAATAACATACAAGCTCAATTTGTTTGCCAAATAACTAATTCCGTTTAACATTTCTTCGTGCATATTTTCTATCATCCTGATTATGATATTCCCGTTCCATCCACGCATCGATTTGTAGGTTCAAAGTTCTCTGATTTATATAATCACCTTCAATCTCAATCGTTTGCATCTAAATTAAAAGTAGGCCAGCCAACTCCAGCCCCGATGGAGCGCCTTACTCGTGCTCATTTCTCTTTATATATAGAAAAAGTATCACAAGATGAGTTATCCAAAGAAGACCTTCGTCTTATTAATCTTCCTTGGTCGGAGCGACTTCGCAATCGTTCCTTTTTAGCGATTGAGGGTACCTATCTAACAGCAAGACAAGCTCTGAAATCAGGAGTTGCTTGTCATGTGGGAGGGGGAACGCATCATGCCCACCATAATCACGGTTTGGGGTTTTGTGTTTTCAACGATTTGGGATATACCGCCAAAAATTTAATTGCTGAAGGCCATGTAGAAAAAGTTTTAATTCTCGATCTAGATGTTCATCAAGGGGATGGCACGATTGATATTTGCCAAGGCGACCCCCGCATCTTTACTTGTTCTATTCACAGTGAGAGTAATTTTCCCTTTGAGAAAAAACAAGGTTGGATGGATATCGGCCTTCCTGCTGGTACCAAAGATGAAGCATACTTAGATACACTCATTCAAACACTTCAATCGATTGAACGTTCTCTGACACCCGATCTTGTCTTATTTGATGCGGGAATTGATGTTTACTCGGAGGATGGATTAGGGAATTTGGAGCTTAGCATTGAGGGTATTCGAAAAAGAGATCAGTTAGTTTTGGAGCATTATCGAGGAAAAGATATTCCTGTAGCGACAGTCATTGGTGGAGGCTACAGTAAGGACACCCAAGAACTCGCTCATCGACATGGTCTGATTTTCGAGTCAGCGATCAACTATTTATAGTTCTCCTATTTTTCAGTAAGATAGAAATACCAATGAAAGCAGAGATAATCTTTCCCCTTATTTATATGGCCTGTCTGTTAATTTTAGTAGGACCTAGGTTTTTTGATATGAACTCTAATTTTAGACAGTTCCTCAGCAATCTTTCCATATGGGCTATCATCGTCTTGGCGCTGGCGACGGGGTATCAGGGATATTTTTATTTTTTAGGTCGTTGAGGTGAAGCCCAATGACTGGGCTTAACTCAACTTCTTAATTAACGGACTTTGTTGTCGTCTTTATAAAAACGAGGATCGAATTCATTTAACACGACATCATTAATAGCTAGAGAGGGCTGAGAAAAATCACAACCTTGGGTTAGCTTTTCAAAAGGGGTATCGATGAGCTGCTTCTTGGCAGACTCAGCAGAGTGAGCTTCAACTTCCACTTCGAAGTCATAAGTCTTACTCATTTTCACTGTGTAAGATTTCATATTCTCTCCTTTCTTCTTGTTATTTTAACGAGACAAATAGTAAGGAGGATTGCTAAAAAAGAAAGAATTTATTTTCTCTGGTATATTGTATTACAGATACAAACAAATGATTCAATCACTATTGATTTTCAAATCTTTTAAGAAAAATAAAAATAAAATTCTTTGCTAATTTTGAAATTCTTGCGACATTTTTTGTTCAATAAAATTGAGATAAAAATGAAAAATTTGAATAAAAATACTAAAATCAAACTTCATGAAAAAATTCTTCGCTCTCATCATATTAGTGTTCAGTATTTCTTGGACTAGCCAAGCTCAGCAAGAGGAATTTCAGTCACCTAAGCTAATCGGGGAAGGTACGCTGAAAGTATTAATGTGGGAGGTCTATGATTTACGATTGTTTACAGATGGAACGCCCTTCTCATGGAATAATAAGTTCCTGCTAGAGTTTGATTACAGTCGCGAATTAAAAAAAGAAAGCGTCATTGATGCCTCTTTAAAGGAATTTAAACTTCAGCCCAATGTCACAGATAAAGATATCAAAGCTTGGGAAGTGTATTTAGAACAAGTCATTCAATCAGTTCAAAAGGGTGCAAAAGCAAGTATTATGTGGGTTCCGGATGGTCAAATAATCTTTCACTATGAAGGCTCAAAACCTACCACAATTGAAAATGAAAAATTTGCACGTGCTTTTCTTAATATTTGGCTAGGAGAGAAGACATCTCGACCTAAATTACGAAATAAACTCCTAAATAAATCTTAAAACCCATATTTATCAGTATTTTTATCAATTAAAAAATTTCTGTGGAATATAGTCGATTAACCTTAACACAAGGGTTGTTTTTGTTATGATCTCGACCTTAATCATGACAGCGTTTAAAAAAATTGTTGTAATTGGTGCTGGGACAATGGGTTCTGGTATTGCTGCCCACTTAGCTAACTCCAAACGTGATGTTGTGTTACTAGATTTAAAGGGCAAAAGCTCTCCCAATAAAATCAGCGAGCACGCGATTGACTTGATCAAGAAATCTGATCCTCCTTTATTAGTGGAGAAGTCTCGCCTAGAGCATATTAAGCCTGGAAACCTCACCGATGACTTTGATGAGATCAAAGATGCCGACTGGATTATTGAAGCTGTCGTGGAGCGCATTGATATTAAACACCAGCTCTATGCCCAAATCGATAAAGTTCGAAATTCTAACTCTATCGTCTCCTCAAATACCTCTACCATTCCGTTATCCGTTTTAACCTCGGAGATGTCCGAGACCATGAAATCAGATTTTTGTATTACCCACTTCTTCAATCCGGTTCGCTTTATGCGATTACTCGAGATTGTCGAAACCCCCGAAGTGAATGCTGAGAAAATGAGCTCACTTCGAGATTTTTGTAAGAATGAATTAGGTAAGGGGATTGTGAATTGTAATGACACCCCCGGATTTATAGGAAATCGTATTGGTGTTTATGCCATGCAAGTCGCCATGTACGAGGCTCTGGATCGAGGACTGCCCGTTGAGATTGCCGATGCCTTGTTTGGTCGACCGTTGGGAATACCCAAAACCGGTGTCTTTGGATTATATGATTTGATTGGTATTGATTTGATGAAGGATGTCTTGGCTTCATTTAAAAAAGAATTACAACCTGAGGATCCATTTATGGAAGCGGTCAAGCCTCATCCTATTGTCGAGGCTTTATTAGAGAAGGGCTATACCGGCAACAAGGGTCCTGGTGGATTTTACGAAACCAAAGTGGTGGACGGCGATGAGATCGTCAAAGCACTGAATACTTCGGATATGAGTTACTATGATTTCGATAAGGTAGACTTACCGCTGGCACGTCGCGTGGAGAAGGAGGGCATCAAAGCTCTTCTCAATGATGATAGTGACTATGGTCGCTATGCCTTCGCTGTCTTTGCAAAAATCATTAATTATAGTGCTTTTTGTGTCCCAGAGATTTCCTCCAAGGTAACCGATATCGATGATGCGCTAAGGATGGGCTTTAACTGGAATGAGGGTCCGTTTGAATTGCTGACTGAGTACGGCATGACAAATTACATTCATCGATTGCAAGATTTAGGGATCGAGGTCCCACCACTGTTAGCGACTATGTCTCGATTAAAGCAGGAGCCCTACGACTCCACCTCTTCGCGTGCCTATAATCACGAGGAGGGAATGAAGTTTATCAACCGTGGCGAAGGAGTTCGCCGATTGGGGGATCATAAAAAGTATGCCAACCCCTTATCTCGAAATTACGCGTCGACGATTTGGCAGTTTAACGATGATGCCCGTAAGCAGCGTTTACTAGTTTGTGAGTTTCACACCAAGGCGAATGCCCTCAACGGCGATGCCATGAAAGTTTTAGAGGAGGCCGTGGAGCGTTTAGAAAAAGACGACTACCAAGGTCTAGTTGTTTACAACGAAGCAATGAATTTTTCTGCTGGTGCCGATTTGAATACCATGATTGGTTTAGCGGATAACTCTGATTGGGATGGTATTGATAAATATCTATCACACTTCCAGAGTGTTTGCCGCAAAATGAAGTATGCCTCCAAGCCGACTGTGAGCGCGGTTGCTGGTTTGGCGATTGGCGGTGGATTTGAAGTAGCCTGCCAGACCTCTCGCATGGTGGCTCACATGAATTCAACACTAGGCTTAGTGGAGACAGGTGTGGGGCTAGTCCCCGGTGGCGGTGGATGTAAGGAATTGCTCTGGCGCTGGACTTCGGATCCTGCCTTTGTGGGTAAATCCGACGAAGCGGCCCTAAAGGTCTTTGATATTATCGGCTACGGCTTGATGGCCCACTCACCGCTGCAAGCCAAAAAGCATAAATTTTTCATTGAGGGCGATGTCATGGTTTTGAATCGTGATCACCTGCTCGTTGAGGCCTTCAAGCAAGTTCATGAATTAAAGGAGGGATACACTCATCCTGTCAAACCCACCTTTCAGTTAAGTGGGGCGGAGACCAAGGAGAAGATGCATCAGGTTCTTTTAGATTTAGAGAAAAAAAGCATTATTTTTGGCTACGATGTGGACATTGGCCTGCATTTAGCAACGGTTCTCAGTGGCGGAGATACTGACCCTTCAAAGACCTTAACTGAAAATGATCTGTATAAATTAGAGCGACAGTCTTTAATTAATTTAATACAATCCTCGAAGACACGAGATCGTATCCATGCGATGTTGCTGTCGGGGAGGAGACTAAAGAACTAATGAACCATTTTGAACAAGGGATGCAGAAAAATAATGCAAACTTTGTTCCCTTAACTCCCTTAAGTTTTCTCGATCGCATCAAAGACGTCTACCCCGACTACGAAGCCCTAATTTACGGCTCCCGAAAATACACTTGGAAACAAGTCTACGAGCGTTGCACGCGTTTTGCCAGTGCCCTAACAAAAATCGGCGTGGGCGAGGGCGATGTCGTCTCCGTGATGGCAGCCAATACCCCAGAGCTTTTTGAGGTTCACTATTCCGTTCCCATGACCGGAGGTGTAGTGAACACCATTAATACTCGATTAGACGTTCGAACCGTTGCCTACATTCTCAATCATAGTGACTGTAAAGTTTTTATCGTCGACCGACAGTTTCAGCCGGTCGCTGCTGAGGCTCTTCTTCAAGTGGAGCGAGACGTGGTGGTTATTGATATTGATGATCAGCAGGCTGGCTTAGGAGATATCCCTGCCATTGGTGATCTTGAGTATGAAAGTTTTTTACAGACTGGCGATGAGGGGTTTGAGTGGGTTCGACCCAAAGATGAGTGGCAAGCTATTTCTCTAAACTATACCTCGGGGACCACGGGTAATCCTAAGGGCGTGGTGTATCATCACCGCGGATCGTATTTGATGTCCATGGGAAGTGTGAGCGCTTGGAATATGCCGAACCGACTAACCTATCTGTATACAGTACCCATGTTTCACTGTAATGGATGGGGCTATCCTTGGACGCTCGCAATGCTTCACGCGCGTGTTGTGTTTATTCGCAATATTATCGTCAAAGAAATTTTTGAATTAATTGATCAGTATCAAGTTACTCACTTTGGAGGAGCACCAATTGTGTTAAATATGATTGCCAATGCACCCGCAGAGGATCAAAAAGCATTGAATAATAAAGTTTATGTGATGACGGCGGGAGCACCGCCGCCTAGTAGTATTCTATTAAAGATGGAGTCCTTGGGATTTGAGGTGATGCACGTCTATGGTTTAACCGAGACCTACGGCCATGTGGTTCACTGTGCTTGGAATGAGGACTGGAACGATTTACCTGAGGAGCAGCGCTCCGATAGAAAATCCTATCAGGGTGTTCGATATCCTCACACCGAGGTCGTCGCTGTTATGGATCCAGATACACTCAAACCTGTTCCGGCCGATGGCTCGACCATGGGTGAGATTATGATCCGAGGAAATACCGTGATGAAGGGCTACTATAAAAATGAGGATGCCACCAAAGAGGTAATGAAGGATGGCTGGTTTCACTCAGGAGATCTTGCGGTGATCCACCCCAATGGATACATCCAAGTCAAAGACCGCTCCAAGGATATCATCATTAGTGGTGGAGAGAATATCTCCTCCGTGGAAATAGAAAATATTGTCACAAAGCACCCAGCTGTCTCTTTAGCGGCAGTTGTGGCTCGACCTGATGAGAAGTGGGGAGAGACACCCTGTGCTTTTATTGAACTCGTGGAGGGACAGCAAGTCGAAGAGGAGGAGTTGAAAAAGTTTTGCCGTGAGCATCTGGCAGGATTTAAAATGCCTAAGACCTTTGTCTTCCAAACACTACCTAAAACCTCCACCGGTAAAATTCAAAAGTTCGAACTTCGCGAAGCCGTTAAGCGTCTTTAGATTTTTTTAAATTTTTAAGATCTTTTTCTGGGTCAACGACCTTTATAGATTTCAATCTTTTGAAGCAATTATAGCAAATCATGTTCTGGTTATGCTCAATCAGGTTTTGAACTTTCTGGGGGGACATGTGTAGCTCCGATTGAATGTATACACCGTCCATCGGCGAGAGCTCGCTCTCGCAGTATTTGCAGGACTCAGCCATCAGTTAATATTTTAGGTTTTTCTTAACCTTGTTCCAATATTGAAAGAAGCGTTTCGCGGGCTGTAGGTAATTATCTGTTGATAAAAAGTAGTCCGGTAGAAGTTCTAAATTATGACTTTGTTTGACTTCTTGAAAAAGGGTTTGATAAACAGGTCGAAACGTCGACTTAGTGATAATCGTTGATATAGGGGTTTTTTGATGAATTTCTGTAAGTATATCAAGTGTTTTGCCTTGATAGATCTCGGCTCCTGCTTGTTCGGCTAGCTGATATCGATACATGAGAACCTTATCACTGATTTCATATCCCTCCTGAATTTCTGGGTCTATGATATATACCGCCTGTCCCTCCGTGTGGTCGGGGACTTTCATAAATTCATCGTAGAGATAGATCAGGTTCATAGATTGGGAAATAACCTCGCGCTGACTTCCTCATAGCTCCCATCAATTTCTTGATTTTGTTGAGAGTCAATGGAAAGAGTTTGATGGCAGTATTTCTGAACATTTTCCAAATTGAAAATATAGGGCTTGCCGGCAAAGGTGCTGGCAATCCACTGCCAAGAAAAATTATTACTGGCAAGGTCACCATCCAGTAAATGAGTCATAAAAAATTTAGCGCCTGCCTGCCACTTAACTCGGCGAAAGTGAACCACGTAAGAGGCTACATACATCCGGGCGTGATTGTGAAGATAGCCTGTTTGCGTTAACTCTTGAATAAAAGAGTTGATCACCTTTGTAGGTGTCTCTCCTTTTTTAATATCTTCCGGGAGATCGTCTAGATAGTCGTGGGGTTTGAAACCTGTTTTGTATTCTTCCACATCCGTCCACAATTGATCGGGGTGATGGTAGGCATAGCTTCTCCAAAAATCTCTCCAGGCCAATTCTTGGATAAACTTTTCGCTTTCTTGAAAATTGAATTTGTCTTGAATGATATTGAGTAATTCTCTGTTTTGAATAACCCCATGCTTAATGTGAGGAGACATTTGAGAAATGTGCCCATTGAGGAAGTTGCGAGTTTTGGCGTATCGACTAGGATTAAAATTTTGAAATTTTTGAAGAGCTTCATCGCGAGTAGGCCAAGTGGGCTTGGATGTAGAGTGGGGAAATAAATTTTGTTGGCTCTCTATTTTCATTTCCCTTTATACTTTGAGGAAAGATAACTAGACCAGCGCTAGAGATCGAAGGTGATTTTGGTGCCTGGGGGAAGTTGAGCGATTTTCGAGATATCCTCACTGGCTAAAATAGCAATTTTAGGATAGCCGCCCGTACAGGGAATATCGCGCATCAAGACAATAGGTTGACCATTGCTGGGAACCTGAATACATCCAGGAAGAATTCCTTCTGATAAAATATCATGAGAAATATGGCTTTTTAAGGGTTCTCCCTCTAGGCGCAGACCCATGCGATCGCTTTGGGTTGTAATGGTAAAGGGACTGGAGACAAAAGTTTGAAGAACTTCATCCGAGAAATAGTTCATCTGAGGTCCGGGGTAGACTTTGAAATTTGTTTGTTTGGAAATATTTACCTCTTCGTTGGATTGGAGGTCCCAAGAGTTAACATCTTTGGATACCTCGAACCGATCCCCAATTTGAAGGGGTCGATTAATACTGCCAATTTGGGCTTTGGTGTCGGTGGCAAAACTCTGAAGGCAGGGCTCTAATCCCAAACCATTTTCAAAGGCAATGTAACCGTACACAGAGTCGATGGTGTTATGAATAGTCAGCTCATCTCCCTCGAACAAATTAATACTCGTATAAGGCGCGTGTTCAATTTGAGTATTATTATTCTTTTGGACAAAGATATTACACTGACCACCGACGCTGACTTTAATTGCCCCCTGTTCTACTTTTAGTGAGGGACCCACATAGGCAAATTCTAAAAATTGATTTTGATGATGGGGAATGACCTTGGCTAAGGCTTCTGGAATACGATGATCCATTATTCCACTCGGCGATACCCCCAGATGTTGATAATGAAATCGACCCCAGTCTTGGACGGTGAGATACGTACCCGTTCGAGTGATCTGAAATTTATTCACTTTGAAAACTCCTTGATGATTTCATCAAATGCGAGATGCTTGGATTGGATTTGTAAAAATTCTTTTTCAGAGATGGACTGAAATTGGACTGTGTCTCCAGGAAGAAATAAAGAGGTTCTGGAGTGCTCCAAGCTGAAAATATCAAAGGGGACCTGACCTATAATATTCCAACCCCCAGGGGAGACTTTAGGGTAGACGCATGTATGCTCTTTAGCGATGCCTATGGATCGAGCAGGAATTTGAATTCGAGGTGTGGCTAATCGGGGAGTAATCAGTGAGGGGTCTATATCTCCTAAATAGGGAAAGCCTGGCATGAAACCAATGTAGTAGGCGTAGTAAGATGTGCCGGTGTGTTTGGAAATAACCTCTTCTTTGCTCAGCCCATGGGTTGTTTGAATTAGCTCACGATCCAAAGCGTAGCAATCCTCATAGCAAGCAGGAATATTCCATACTTTTCGGTCTTTTTGAGAGTTTCTTAGATTTGCTTTGGCAAAATTATGCTCAATGGCATCCTGTGCTTGGTTGCGATCTTTAATGTTTTGGAAGGCCAGCACAATTTTATTAAAGGAGGGGATGATATTTAGTTGAGGCAGATCAAGATCTTGGAGGAGGGCGTAGACCGCATTGACCTCTTGGGAGATTTGCTGAGAGCTGTCCGAGCCAAAATCAAGAATTAACCCCAAATCACCGTAATGATTTATTCCTTTGAAAAACACATATTTATCTTAATGTAATATTGATGTCTGTGAATAAAATAAATTTCAACTCTGATTTAGCAGAGCGAGACTTATCGTTTTATCAGTCAGTTGATTTACCTTTAATCACTCAAATCAACTCCGCCAATATCGGATGTCTTTATCATGGTGGAGTAGAAGAGGTCGTTCAAAAAGCAACTCAAGAATGCCATCACCAAGGCGTCTCCATCGGCGCTCATATCTCTTTTTTAGACAAAGATAATTTTGGAAGAACTCCGATGGATTGGAGTGAAGAGCTCATTCATAGTCTCATCAATGAACAATTTTCTATTTTATCAAATTTAAAAGACCCTCAAATATCTATTACTCACCTTAAACCTCATGGCGCCTTAAATAATATGGCATGCAAGGATCTCGCATTAGCTCAAGTCATCGTTTCCTACGTAAAACAACACTATCCAGAACTCATAATGTTAGCCCCAGTCCTCAGTGAATTAGCCAAGGCAAGCCAGGCTATGGGACTAGTCACAGCTTTAGAGGTATTTGCCGATCGAACTTATGAGGATGATGGAACTTTAACCCCTAGATCGATTGAAGGTTCTTTAATCACCGATCCATCACAGGCAAGCGACCATGTCAAAAAGATGATCGAGGAAAAAGCGATCATCAGTCGATCGGGAAAAAAACTACCCACTACTTTTCATTCTATTTGCCTTCATAGCGATACCCCAAATAGTGTTGAAATTTCCAATCAAATTTGCATACTCCTCCACTCCATGGGAGTACAACAACAAACATTACCTGAATTATTTTAGTCAATATGAACAAGTTTTTTTTCTACGGCACCCTTCGATCTATTCCCATTTTGGAGACTGTAATTGGCCATAAATCAGACTATTTAGAGTTTATCCCAGCTTTTGCCCCTCGAAGTGAACTTCGTCTTGTTATCAATGAAACTTTCCCTGTCATCGTCTTTAATGATAATTATGCGGGCGTCCAAGGAACCCTCGTGAAGGGTTTAAATGGTGAGGATATTAATCGTATTTTGTTTTTTGAAGATGTGGAATTTACCCCCCAACAACTCGATCTCGAAGTAAACGGTGAAATAGAGCAGGCAAGCTATTTCTCCCAGCAAGGTGTCAGACCTTCAGAAGAACCTTGGTCATTTGATGAGTGGCAACAAAAAGATGAACGTCTCTCTGTCATTACAGCGGAGCTTTGGATGGAGCTCTATGGAAGGTACTCGGCGGAAGAGGCCGATCGTTACTGGAATGATGTCAAGCAAGCAGCATTAAAAAAATTCCAATCTGAGGGATGAGATATTTTCTTTCAATATTAATTTTTATTTTTTCTTTATTTTTTTCTTCAGCTTATGCAAACGACTCGGCATGGAGTTTATTAGAAGAGGGTGGGAAGATTGTCTTTATCCGCCACGCCTATGCTCCTGGTGGCGGTGATCCTGATAATTTTTTTATTGAAGATTGCTCTACTCAACGAAATTTAAATCAACAAGGAATTGATCAGTCTATTTCCATGGGTCAAGAATTTTCTAAACGAGATATACCTATTCAACAAGTATTCTCCTCTCAGTGGTGTCGGTGTAAAGATACAGCCTCCTATGCCTTTGGCGATTACCAAGAACTCAGCTCGCTTAATTCAACATTTGAGGGGGAGTATCGTCAAAACCATCAACGCCAAATGAAAGAACTCAAAGAATTGATTGCTCGTTGGGATGATACGGAAGGTAATTTAATATTGGTAACCCACTACGTGATTGTTGGGGGTGCTCTCGGATATTATCCAAGCTCTGGTGAATTAGTCATAACAGATAAAAGTTTAGAGGTATTGGGTAGTATTAAAACTAAGTATTAAAAAAAGACTCGCTCAAAAAACCAGTAAATTCCAATTAATCCAATGACTAAAGAGCAAGGGATTTGAATAGCTTTTCGATACCACAGTTGTTTTGAGGGATAAAACATCAAGAGATAGGCCAAAACCACCAATCCAATCTGAGCTATTTCTACACCAATATTAAAGGATAGGAGGCTTAAGATTAGCTGTCCAGTCGGAAGACCAATATCCTCTAGGACAAATGCAAAGCCCAATCCATGAATTAATCCAAAAAAGAAGATAACAGCATATCGAATAGTATTAGAACGAGAATGAAACTTGCTCTGTCTTTGGAAGATATTTTCAAAAGCGACATAACCTATGGATAAAGCAATCAAAGGTTCAATAATTGAGGCAGGGATAAAGACTAGCTTTAAGCTAGCTAAAATAAGAGTTAGAGAATGAGCAAGGGTAAACATCGTTACTTGCCATAAAAGGGGTTTTAATTTGACAGCAAAAAAGAATACACCAAAGATAAAGAGAATATGATCAAGTCCTTTGGGCACGATGTGCTCCATCCCTAAGATAATATATTCGATTATTGTTTGAGACATTGTCGCTTGGCTTAAAGGTGAGAGTTCAGCTGATATCTCGCCTGGCTGAAGGTAAGTTGAAAAAATCATATTTTCTTTACTGATATCTTCAAATTGTCGAATTACAACAGGACCAAGTTCGGTTGCAAATTGAATAGTGATTTCGTTCTGATTAAGGGGAGCTTCAGTTTTGAGATTAGTATCTCGAGGGTATTCAGGATTGACATCTTGATCGATTATCAAATCAACTAAGCTTAAAGACGATCCCTCTAATCCGTTAATTGTGATTTGATCCTGAAATAAATTCCAATTTTGTTTAATGTCTTGTTTTAATTCCTCTTCATTTTTTTCTCGAAACTGATCGTATAGTTCTGCTTGAGGAGCATCATTAGTATCTTGATATTGGGAGGCATCCACTCCAGATAAGATCTGCTCAGCATTAATTTTAAAATCAATTGAAGCCTGACCATCAGCAATGATAAGATCAACTATGGCTGGCTTGATTTCATGGGAGTTGATTGTTGATGAGAAAAAGAAAAGTATTGCAAAACAGATTCCCCTCATAACTATTATTTTTAGCAAATTTTATGCTTATTTTCTTTGTCTTTTTCTATCTCTGTTCTCTTTTGGTCTTTTAAACGCTCATGAGTTTTGGATTGAGCCAACACAATACACCCCAAGCAATAATCAATTAGAAGGCCATCTTCGAGTGGGACAGGATTTTGATGGTATGGCGTTGATGTATAATGAAAATGACTTTGAGACTTTTAAAATCCTCTCCGGAGCTAAAAATAAAAAAATCGATGTCAGTGGAATTATTGGCGATGTTCCAGCTTTGGATGTTCAATCGAAATTCTCTGATCTCATTATCGTTTATCATGAGACAAAAGATAAATTTGTGGATTATAAAAAATTTCAAAAGTTTAAAGATTTTGTAAATGAGAAGGGCTATCCACAACTGATTGAGGAACACCTTAAAGCAGGCCACCCTGAAGAGTATTTTATAGAAAGTTACCGTCGTTATGCGAAATCTCTAATAGCGGTTAACGGTGTTAAAGGAAAAGATAAAAAAACAGGTTTGTTATTTGAATTTGTCCTAAATGAAAATCCCTATGATTTGGATACAAATACCATAAGTGCAAATTTATTTTATAAAAAAAGACCGATCGCTGATCAATTAGTGACAATCTTTTCTCGAAAGAATAGAGGAGATTTAAAGATAGAGCATTTTAAGACTGATGAAAATGGATATGTAGAGTTTGTTGTCGAGAATGGAAGAGAATATCTGATGGACTCAGTAATTATTTATTCCAAAAAAGGTGATCCTGAAAAAAAAGAACCTATCTGGCATAGTATCTGGGCCTCTACAACTTTTCTGGTTCCTGAAAGAACGCTTTAATTTAAGAAGGTTAAGTTTAAAATAAACTTATGGTTTTTTTATCAAAAGTATTACTGGCTGCCTTGGTTATTGCTTTTGCAAGTTGGTTATCTGGAAAAAAACCAGAACTCTCAGGGTTTATTATTGCCTTGCCCATTGCGAGCATAATCGCAATCGCGTTTTCGTATTTAGAACATAAAAATACAGAAAATACCGTCATCTTCGCAAAAAGTATTTTGATTGGAGTTCCGGTATCCTATTTATTTTTTGTTCCCTTTTTTTTTGCCAAAAGCTTAAGCATGAATTTTTGGATGATTTATGGAATAGGCATTACCCTTTTAGTTATCGGGTATTTTGTCCATAAATACCTGACAAGTATTATCTAAATGTTTGAATTATTTGCTGACGATACTCCAAACGCGCGCAAAGTTTCGATTATGCTAGAAGAAATTCAAGCTGAATACAAAGTTACCTTAATTGATATTGGAAAAGGAGATCAGTTTAAAGATGATTTCAAAAAAATTTCTCCCTTTAATAAAATACCAGTTTTAAGAAATTCACAAACTGGACAAAGTTATTTTGAGTCTGGGGCTATTTTAATTTATTTAGCAAATTATTCTGACCAATTTTATGGAGAGAATAAGGATTTAACTAATCAATGGCTTATGGCCCAAATGGGATATATTGGTCCCATGATTGGACAACATCATCAATTTCATCATTATCATCCAGGAAAAAGTAAATTTGGTGAGGATCGTTATTTTAAAATTACAAAAACTATTTATGAAAATTTAAATGACCATTTATCAAATCATATTTATCTTGCAGGAGAATACTCTATTGCAGATATCGCAACCTTCCCATGGATTGCTCGGCATAATATCCATGATATAGGATTGCATCATTACCCTCATTTATCTAATTGGTATGAATTGATTGCACAACGTCCAGCTGTGGTGAAAGGTTATGATTTATTTCAAAAGGGAAATGAAATTCCATCCATATCATCATGAAGGTTTACTACAATGGCTCTTGTAATATCTGCAATGCAGAAATTAATCATTATAAAAAAACAAAAAATGAAATTTCATATGTGGATATTTCAGAAACAAAAGATGAACACGTAGCAAGTTTATCCAAAGATAAACTTTTTCGACGGATGCATGTATACCATCAAGGAACTCTTTATTCGGGATCTGAATCTTTTTTAGTTATGTGGTCCCAAATGAAAAAATGGAAACTCTTATCCAGGATTTTGAGTTTGCCATTAATAAGACAAGTTTGGTTTTTAATCTATGAAATAGTAGCCATCTTTTTGTATTGGAAGAATAAGTCGAAGGTTTGATTTGGAGAACCATTCTTGCAGTAGAACCACAAGAATGGTTTTTGGAGGATTAAGGTTAATCCTCTCTTTTTACCCCCCTAATTTCACATTGGATTAAAAAAAAAATGATAAAAAAAGTATTGAAAAACAATAATTTTAAAAAAAATGTGAATATTTTTTCTGTGAATTACTTTATTTTGCTCTTTTTATGAATAGCCCTTGTTATAACTGGGATCGGTCTTCATGGCTCTCCTCCAAAGAATACTTTCAAGAACTATCGAATCAATTAATTGATTTTTTAGATATTACAGAAGAAAAAAAAATTCTTGATGTTGGATGCGGTAGGGGGCATCTCCTTGAGACTTTGGCCCTTAATATAAATTTGATTAATCAACCAGTTGGCGTTGAACCTGTAAAGCATGATGATTTTATTCCACAAAATGTCAATATATTTCATTCTTCTGTTAATTCATTTCTCAACGAAAACAATTCGCGATTTGATTTAGTGATTTTAAAACAGGTACTTCACTTATTGACTTTAGATGAAAGAAAGAAATTTTATCATGATATCAAAAATCACATCAATGAAGATGCATGTATAGTATTTATTCATATGAATGATCAAACAGAAATCCCATTATTTCCTCTAATGAAAGATAAACTCAATCAGTCACTAAAAAGTCATCAACTTTTATTAGAAGAATTAACTGAAAACTTTCATTTAATGAAGTTCGAAAATTTTAACTATAATGTAAAAATTTCATTAGAAGAGTATTTAGAAATGATCAGAAATAGATATATGACTGTGCTTTTAGACCTAAAAGAAAAAGAAATAGAAGAGGGAATTGAATTCATCAAGAATAATTATTCCAATCAATTAGTTTTTCAGGATACCTTAACGATTAAAGTATTTAATTAATTATTTTATTTTTTGTAATAAATAATTTCCAGTTATGACTATGATACTCCCAAAGATAATATAAAGAGATATAGGTTCTTTAATTAAAATTATTGTTAGTCCTATTCCAAAGATAGGAAATAAACTATAAAAAGGTAATACTGTTTGCACGCTGTAGTATTTGTATAGCCAAAACATTAAAACTTGCGCTCCGCAAGATACAACTACACCTGTATATATAGCTGGCAAATAGTCTAGCCACGAATGCTGTAAAATAACCTTGAATTCTTGATTTTCAAAAATGAATGCTAATAAAGTCATGATGGGTAATGTGGTTATGGCCATCCATCCATTGACTTCTAATGCATTAAAATTCTCTAGTTTTCTCGACATCATTGAGGCGAGCCCATAAGAAATAGCAGCAAAGCACCCTAGCATTAAACTGTTAGGTGATTGAAAGACAATAGGATCAAAGCATATGATAGATAAACCTAATAAAACAAAACCAATTAAAAGCCATCTTTTAAAAGATACGATTTCTCCTAAATAAATTGAACCCGCAATGACACCAAATGGGATCGAAAATTGCATCACTAAAATCATCGAGGAAGTCGAGGTGGTATGCGCTAAAGAGAGATACATAAAGGGATAGAGACCAAGACCCATCAAAAAGCCATAAAAAATAATAAATTTGAAGTTATCATTTTTCATACTGTTAAATCTTAAAAAAGGAAAAAGAAATATAGCCATCATCAAAATTCGAATAAGAGAGAAAATTAAAGGAGATAGCTCTTGGTTAAGACCTATTTTTCCGACGGGATAGGAACTCCCAAATAAGAACATCACAAAAAGTGTAATTAGAAGGTGGTTAAATTTCACTTGGACTGATTAAGTTTTAAAAACTCTCCAATAAAATATAAAGAACCACCAAAAAATATAGATGTCTTAGAATTAGAATATTGATTAATTTTTTTTAAAGAGTCCCCTAAAGATGGACAAAATATCAATTTAAGATTTCTTGGAAGATCTTCTTTAGTAATTGAATTTTCTTCATTCATTTGGACCACTATAATTTTTTGAAAGTATTGAGAGAGTTTATTTAACATTTGAGAATACTTTTTATTGTTAAGAAAAGAACAAATTAAAATTTTTCTATTCAAGGGAAGATTTTTGATCAAGGTATTCATGCCATCAATATTATGAAAACCATCCAAGGTAATATCTTTAAAATTTTTTAACTTTCGAAAAAAGAACCCATTAGTTATAGACTGCATTCTACCTGGCCATTCACATAGAGATAGAGCTTTATGGGTTTTATTTTCATTAAATTCATGTTTGAGAATGTTTTTAGCTAGGTGTATGGATAACCCCGCATTTATCTTTTGATGTTTGCCTTGTAGACTTAGTTGAGATAAATCAATGTTGATACTTCCAGCCTGGTATTTATTTGATTTAATAGTCCAATCATCTCCAAAGAATTCAGCTTTCAAATTTCTTCTTTTTAACTCTGAATGAATAAATTTCATTACGCTTGGCTTTTGTTTGTTAATAATGTTTGTGCTTTTCTTATTGATTATTCCTAATTTTTCAAAAGCTATTTTATTTAGGGAATTCCCTAAAAAATCTTGATGATCTAATGAGATTGGGGTAATGGCTGCGATTTTTGGGCTTTTTAAAATATTAGTAGCATCAAATCTACCTCCTAATCCAACTTCCAAAATTAAAAAGTCAGCTCTATGATCTTGGAATGCTTTAAATGCAGCCGCAGTGGTAATTTCAAAAAACGTAATAAGTTTTCCATCATTTTTTTTTTCGCAGTATCGAAGATACTCCAATAATTTTTTATTCGATATATTTTTAGAATTTAATTGAATGCGCTCATTAAAGTCAACTAGATGAGGGGTTGTATAAACATGAGTGGAGTAACCGTGCTGGTTTATAATTGATTTTAAAATCGAAGCAGTGGATCCTTTACCATTTGTTCCTGCTATATGAATAGCTTTAGGTAATTTTTTCTCATTAAATCCAATTTTTTTTAATAATTGATGAATACGACCAAGAGATAAATCTGAAAATTTAGGATGAAGCTGTAAAAGCCTGTGAAAAATAGGATCTTTCAAGGATATTACTTTTTAAGAAAAGACAAAACTTTAGAAAGAGTTTCTCTTAACTCTTTTCGATGAACCACGATATCGATCATACCGTGTTCAAGTAGGTATTCTGCTGTTTGAAAGTCTTCGGGTAATTGTTCATTAATTGTTTTTTCAATTACTCTTTTACCGGCAAAACCAATCATACTTCCTTTTTCAGCAATAATAATATCACCTAACATCGCAAATGATGCGCTGACACCGCCAGTTGTAGGATGAGTTAAGACACTAATGAAAGGAATTTTCTTTTGATCTAAGAGATTACAAGCGGCCACTGTTTTAGGCAGCTGCATTAAACTGACTAATCCCTCTTGCATTCTCGCGCCTCCTGAAGAGGCAATAGAAATAAAAGGACAATTTAATTCAACAGCTTTTTGGCATCCAATTTTAAAAGCTTCACCGACATATTGGCCCATACTTCCACCCATAAACTTAAAATCTAACAAGAATATACAAACTGTTGTCCCACCTATTTGCCCTGTCGCAACATGAGCTGCATCTTTTTGATTTGTTTTTTGTTGAGCGTCTTTGAGGCGATCAGTATATTTTTTTAAATCTTTAAATTTTAAGGGGTCATTATTTTCAATCGGAATTTCAACTAACTCAAATTTTTCATCATCGAAGAGTTGCTTAAAACGACTCTCAAAATCAATATACATATGCTGATCACAATAAGAGCAAACATGTAAGTTTTCTTTAAGATCACTGACATATAACATTCTCTCTCCGCACCCACACTTTGTCCATAGGTCTGAGGGAGGGTCTTTTCGATTAACTAAGGAATTTAATTTTGGTTTAACGAAATCAGTAAGCCAGTTCATGACTAAATTTTAACCTCTTTTATAAACTTACGAAGAGAAATTATATATTTTGTAAAATTCATTTTAAGATCAAAATACTTTTGAATTAACGCAGAGCCAATAATTACACCATCTGCCTTGGTGTTTTTAGAAATCGCTAAAACATCTTTTTTTGATTTGATGCCAAAACCAACCAAAACTGGGATTTTAGTTTGTTTTTTAAGGGATAGAACATTTTTATTAATTTCTTTGTAATCAAGCTTATTTGAGCCGGTAATTCCCGTAGCAGAAATATAATAAACAAAACCCTTTGCTTCCTTCAGTAATCTCTTTGATCTCTGTTGATCTGTCATCGGAGAAATGAGTTTGATAAGATGAATATCATTTTTATCTAAAAGATTTTTAATTGGTTTTTCCTCTTCAAAAGGAAGGTCAACAATAATAATCCCATCAACGATATTTCTAATTTCTTTAATAAATTTTTGAACTCCATATTTCTGAACAGTATTAAGATAACACATGATCACAAAGGCGGTTTTTTCACTCTTTTTTTTCAATTGAGAAATTAGATTTAATGATTGTTTTGTTGTGATTTTTGATTTTAAAGCAATTTTACTAGACTCTTGAATGATTGGTCCATCAGCCATAGGGTCTGAAAAAGGTAACCCAAATTCAATGATATCAGGTTGATGAGAAAGAATTTCATCAAAAACTTTTTTACTTTGTGCAAGCGTAGGGAAACCACAAGTCATAAATAAGGATAAAATTCTTTTTGAAGGTAGATGATCGAGTTTATTCATCAGCATCAAATCCAATTGCCTTAGCTGCTGTGAACAAGTCTTTGTCACCGCGTCCGCATAAATTTAAGATAATTGTTTTTCCTTTTGCTTTGTTTTTAAAGGCTTTAATCAAATAAGCGAGAGCGTGAGATGGCTCAAGAGCAGGTATAATTCCTTCTAGTTTAGAACATAATTGAAATGCATTCAGAGCTTCTTTATCAGTTACCCCAAAGTATTTTGCTCTTTTTATATCTTTTAAATAAGAATGCTCTGGTCCTACACCAGGGTAGTCAAGACCGGCTGAGATAGAGTGCGCTTCTTTTATTTGCCCATCATGATCTTGAAGAACGTAACTATAACTTCCATGTAAAATCCCCGGGGTTCCAGAGGTCATTGTTGCTGCTGTTTGATTAGTTTTGGGTCCTTTTCCAGCTGCTTCAACACCAATAATTTGAACCTTCTTGTCGTTTAAAAAGGGATAAAATAATCCCATAGCATTTGATCCTCCACCAACACACGCAATAAGATAATCCGGTAATTTTTTTTCAATTTTTAAAATTTGTTCTCTTGCCTCTTTGCCGATAACAGATTGAAAATCTCGTACCATCTTTGGGTAGGGGTGAGGCCCTGCAGTAGAACCGATAATATAAAAAGTGTCTCGAACGTTTTTAATCCAATCTCTTAGAGCTTCATTCATTGCGTCTTTTAAAGATTTGCTCCCAGACTCTACTGGTATGATATTGGCTCCAAGAAGTTTCATTCGAAAAACGTTAGGTTTTTGTCGTTCAATATCTTTTGAGCCCATATAAATATAACAAGGCAGTCCAAACAGTGCGCAGACTGTAGCTGTAGCAACTCCATGCTGGCCAGCTCCTGTTTCGGCTATAATTCTAGTTTTGCCCATTTTTTTCGCTAATAGAATTTGACCTAAGCAATTATTAATTTTGTGGGCACCTGTGTGATTTAGCTCGTCTCTTTTGAAGTAAACTTTAGGACCGTTTAGATAAGCCGATAAATTTTTAGCATGATGAAGTGCTGATGGTCTTCCAACATAATTTTTGAATAAATCTTTGAGTTCTTTTTGAAATTTTTTATCTTTTTGAATTTTTTGATAAGATTGATCTAAGTCAATCAAAAGAGGCATTAAAGTTTCAGAAACATACATTCCTCCATACTCGCCAAAACGACCAAGAGTATTAGGTTGATTATAATTTTTCATATTATTTGAGAGATGAAACGAGACGATCAATTAATGACAAGTTCTTTTCACCTTTTTTTTCCTCTACGCCAGAATTTATATCAACAAAATCAGCACCTGTTAAGTTAATTGCTTCTTGAATATTTGACTTATTCAACCCTCCCGACAGGATGAAAGGTAATTTTTTAGGATTTGAAAATTGTGACCAGTTCCATGTTTTATTATTTCCTCCAGGTTGATCATTTTTTTTGGGTTTCCCTTCAATTAAGTAATAATCAACATTAGAAAGATCATTTTCAATTAACTCTTCAGGGGATAGGGATTTGAATATTTTTTTTTGAAAAGTTGATTTGACTTTATTTATAAATTTCTGATTTTCGTTGCCGTGAAGTTGAATTGTCTGAAAATCAAACACATTTAATTTTTCTTCGATTTCTTGAAGAGTGGGATTTACAAATACCCCAACAAATTTACTACTATACTGACTATAATATTGTTGAATTAATTTAAGTGTATCAATATTGATATTTCTTGGACTCTTTTCATAAAAAATTAAACCTTGATATTCAATAGGTAGATTTAGGCAGTGTTCAATAACTCTTGGATTATTTTGTCCACAAATTTTTATTTTCATTTTTTTTATTATATTCATTAAGAAGTTTCATTGGATCTTTTGCATTGATTAACTCTCTTCCAATGACAACAAAATTAGCTCCATTATCAAGAGCGTCATGAACAAATGAAACTCTCTTCTGATCATCTTTTCTATCTAATAGTTTTACTCCCGGAGTTACTTTAAGAAGGTTTTTAAAACTCTTCAGAGATTTTAAATCTTGACCTGAACAGATTAAACCTGCAATTTTGGCTTTACTAGCAATTAAAGCTAATTTTTTAATCAATTTATCGGTATCTTTTTCACCATAAATTTTTTTACTGTCTTTACCGTCAAGGCTTGTAAGCAAGGTCACTCCCAATACTTTAGTTTTCAAATTAAATTTTTTGATATTTTTTAATGCACTTTTTAGCATTTCTTCTCCTCCAGAGATGTGAAGAGTTAGAAAATCAGGATTTATATTTTTTAATGACTCTATTGCGCTGCTAACAGTATTTGGAATATCATGCAATTTAAGATCAAGAAATAACCTTGATTTTTTTCTTTTAATTTCAGCGATTAGCTTATCCGCATCTTTGTTGTAAAAAGACCTATAGCCTACTTTAAATCCATAAACTAATTTATAAAGCTTATTAACAACTTCGATGTTTTTCCTGTTGTTGGTAGCATCTAAGGCTATGAAAGCTTTAAACTTTTTCATTTAGTCTTTTATTTATACTTTCACTAGCTTTAAATGCCACTTTCCATTTTGATGGAATATAAATTTTAGCTTTATTTCTTGGATCTGAGCCATATCGAGAAGGCATCAGTTTGGATTTAAAGACTCCAAAGTTTCGTAATTCGATTGTTTGATGTTTATTTAGGTGTTCCTCCAGCAGATCAAAAAACCTATTAAAAATAGCTTCATTGATCTGTGGAGTTAAATCAGTTTCTGATTGCAAAAAGGATTTGAGAAGATCGGATTTATTCTGCTTTGGTGTCCTTGTCTTCATCCAAAGCCTTACCCAAGATATCTCCTAAAACTGATCCAGATGATTTTGAACCATATTTTTCTAATAAGCTTTGCTCTTCATCAATTTCAAGCTGTCTGATGGAAAGGGCAAATTTTCTATTAGTCAAATCAATGGAGCTAATCTTTGCATCAATTTTTTGACCTTCATTATAACGAGAAATATTTTGTTCCTCTTTATTTTTTGATAACTCTTTTCTACGGATTGTAGTTTCAATAAAGTTCGCCACTTCAACATCAATACCGTTGTTATTTATCTTTGTAATTGTAGCTGAAACAATATCTCCCTTATTTTTATCCTTAAAGAATTCATGGAATGGATCAGGAGTTAGCTGTTTAATACCAAAACTAATCTTTTCTTTTTCAGGATCTATCTCTAAAATTTTTACCTGAATATTTTGGCCTTTTTGGTATTTTTTCAGCGTTCGATCTCCATTGGAGTCAGTCCAAGAAAGATCGTTTTTATGAATTAATCCGTCAATATTATCGTTCAATTTGGCAAAAATACCAAATTCAGTAATATTTTTGATTTCTGTATCAATAACTTGGTCTTTTTTATACTCATTAAGAATATTTTCCCAAGGGTTAGGCTCAGTTTGTTTAATTCCTAAGCTGATACGTTTTTTCTCTTTATCAATTTCAAGAACTTTTACTCGAATATTAAAACCAACCTCTAATATTTTATTAGGATGGATGTTTTTCTTGGTCCAACTGATATCATTAGAGTGAACGAGACCCTCAAGATCTTTATCGGTTAGCTGAACAAAAGCACCATAGTCGGTAATATGAGTAATTTTACCATCATAAATTTCATTCATAGTGATTTTGTCTTCAATCTTTTCCCATGGATCATCTTTTAATTGCTTATATCCTAAACTAATTTTATCTGACTCATCAGAGACCTTTAAAATTTTAAAATCGTATTTTTTTCCAACTTCTAAAACATCTGAAGGATGACTTATTCTACTCCAAGAAATATCACTTAAGTGAACTAGTCCATCAATCCCGCCTAAATCAACGAACGCACCATAGTCAGTAAAGGTCTTGACTCGACCGTTAACAACAGAGTCAGATTTTGATTTTTCTAAAATTTCGTTTTTAATTTCTTTTTGTTTTTCTTCGAGGATAGCTTTACGAGAGACTACTATGTTTCCCTTTGAATAATCCATTTTTAGGATTTCAAATGTTTCCTCAGTTTTAATCAAATGACTGACATCTCTTACGGGACGTACATCTATTTGACTTAAAGGTAAAAAAGCATTAGTGCCCATGATTTTCACATAAAGGCCTGCCTTGGCTTTGCCAACTATAAATCCTTTTACTCTTTCTTTGTTATCATAAAGTTTTTGAAGTTTTTCCCATGACTTCATTTTAATAGCTTTTTCATGAGAAACTTTTACGTTGCCTTCTCGATCCTCTAGTTTTTCAACAAATACTTCAATTGTTTGACCGGTTTTAAGGTCGTCTGAGGATCCGGTATTTAGAAATTCTTCTCGAGGGATTTGCCCTTCACTTTTGTATCCAATATCAACAGTTACGTGTTGATCATTTATTTTTAGGATTGTTCCAGAGATTATTTTGTTCGCAGAGATGTTAGTCTTGGTTTCGAATTGTTGGTCTAGCAGTTTGCTATACTCGTCGTTAGATATCATAAGTCATTATTTACCTTTCAAATTAGTTAGGTTTTTTTAGAGTTTTCTAGCTTTTTTTCAAGAAAATTAATGAGTGTGATGAGTGATATGCTTAAAAAAACTAGGATAGCTGGTTTTAACGCTCGATTTATCATCAATTTTATTAGATTTTTCACATATTAGATTGGCTATATAAAAAGACATCACTATACGGTGATCATGGTGATGAATAATTTTCGCACCGCCTTTTTTTAAATCAGTATCTCCATAGATATATAAGTCAAATTCTTTAATTTCACTTTTGACACCCATATTTTTTAAATTTTGATGAATTAATTCTAATCGATTGCTTTCTTTCACAGTTAATTCTTTTAAACCTTTAAAGACTGAAGTTCCCTTAGCATAAGAAGCTGCTATAGAAAGTATCGGAATTTCATCTACTTGAAGAGGGACATCTTCAGGTTTTAGTATAGTAGATTTCAAATGAGTTTTTTGATTAATTTTTAAGTCAGCTAAAATTTCGTTATTAACTTTTTTCCTATTTAAGATTTGAATATTTCCACCCATCTTTTTTAGAGTTTTAATAAATCCAATTCTGGTCTTATTAAATAACATATTCTTGACTACTAATTTAGATCCTGGTTTCAAACACGCAGCCGTTATAAAAAAAGCCGCGGAGGATGGGTCTCCAGGTACATTTAATTTAATTGGCTTTAGATCTTTATCATTTTTCATTTCAATGAAACGGTATTTTGAGTTTTCTTTTACTTTTATATTATAGCCCATAGCTTTGAGCATATTCTCAGTATGATCCCTAGTAGATTTAAATTCTTTTATTTTTACGATGCCATTAGTATTTAATGCTGAGAGCATTATCGCACTTTTAATTTGAGCTGATGGAATTTTGATATCATAGTTGAGTGGAATTGCATCACCAACTCCTTTAATCTTAATAGGAGGAAACGAATTTTTTTTTAGCTCGATTGATGCACCAATTCTTTTGAGATGATCTGTGACTCTTCTCATGGGCCTTTTACTCAAAGACTTATCACCTTTTAGGGCTGCTTTAATATTATTAGAAGATATTAATCCAGCAAGAAGCCTTATACCGGTCCCTGAATTACCAAAATCTAATTGTTTTTTTGGTTGAAACATAGCTCCCGGGGGTATGCCAAATACTATGTATTTTCCATTCTTTTTTGTAATTCGTGCACCTAGTTCACGCATCACTAAAAGTGTGTTAATAACATCCTCTCCTTCAAGTAAATTAGTTATTTCTGATTTACCAACAGCTTGACCAGTTAGTATCAAAGACCGGTGGCTTATAGACTTATCACCTGGTGGATAGTAAATGCCTTGTATTTTTTTTTGGAATTAATAGGCATACTTTTATTGATAGTTTTCTCCTAAATATATTTTTTTTACAAATTTATCACTTGTAATTTCTTTAGGCGTTCCAGATTTTATAATTTCTCCGTTATAAATAATAAATCCATAATCAACAATACTAAGGGCCTCTTTAACATTGTGATCAGTAATAATTATTCCAATATTCATTTTTTTTAAAAGAGCAACGGTAGATTTTACTTCTTCAATTGCTATGGGATCTATACCCGCAAAGGGCTCATCTAATAATAGAAATTTAGGATTACTTGCCAAAGCTCGAGCAATTTCAGTTCTTCTTCTCTCACCTCCAGATAATAATTTACCTTGAGTTTTTTGAAATCCTTGAAGAGAAAATTGATTTATAAGATTTTCAGTAACTTTCTTAGCTTCAGCTTTTGAATGAAATAATTCAGCTATTGCAAAAATGTTATCGTATACACTCATATCCCTAAATATTGAAGGCTCCTGAGGTAAATAAGAAATTCCTAATTTTGATCTTTTGCTTAGACTAAGAAAAGTTAAATCTTCCCCATCTAAAATAATCTGACCTTCATCAGGAGGTAAAAAACCTGCAATGATATTGAAGAGTGTTGTTTTGCCACTTCCATTAGGGCCCAATAGTCCATTAATTTTTTGACTATCAAAATTTAAATTAACTTTTTTAAGAGCTTGTTTGGATTTAAAATTTTTACTAATACCTTGAAGCTTAATTATCTGCATTGTTTTCTAAAAGAACTTCTACTAGCGATTCATCGTTTGCAGAGTTTAAAATTCTTTTATTATTATCAATGTCTGCAATTAATTCATGGCCTGTAAGCAATCTAGTGGGAGATTGAATGGAAACATCGCCAGTGAGTTTAATGGTGTTGTCATCTCTTGTGTAGATAGCGTAATCACCTTGAAAAATTTCATCTTTTAATTCAATTCGAACATTTTCAAAAAGCTCAACAACTGTGAATAATTCTTTACCACCTTGCTCTACATATTGAGCAATCATTTTTTCAGAAAAAGCGATGAAGGTATCATTGCTGAATTCCACTGAACCAGTAGCAGTATAAGATTTATTTTCTGAGTCCCAAATTAAACTATCACCTGCTTTGACAGTACTTTCTGAGTAGGCATTAGAATAAAGAAATAAACTTAAAATAAAAAAGATAACTTTAGTCATGACTTTTAAAGATAACAATACCATCAAAATAAATTTTTCCTTCTGAGTCTATATTCCTGAACCCCTTGGCGTCAAGTGTGCCCATTGAGTTTATCACTTGAACTGATTTTTTACTATGAGAGATGTCTTCATTTAAGTTAATTGATATGTCTTCCCCATATATTTTATATTCATTATTTTCTAGGTAAGATTTACCTTGAAGAAAAAAATTATCTTCATCGATTTTATTTAATTTTTCAGAACCAATTTTTGTCAAGCCAGATTTACTAAGTACAATACTTGAGAAATTTTCAACTGACATACTTTTTTGACTAAAAACTTTAGATGAGGGCCTATTGTCATAGTAATACATAAAGGCTTGAATGCTAAGTAAAAGAAAAATTAAAATATTAAAAATATTTTCTCTTAAAAATTTACTCATTGTCTAAGCAAGTTTTTAAATTAACTATTCCTATAGGGGTATTTTTTTTAGTGATTAATAGACTAGTAATTGAATTTTTATTCATCAAAGCTATTGCTGACGATATAAGAAGATCTTTCGAAGCTGTGATTGGTTTTTTACTCATTATATTTGTCGCTTTATCCGACATATCTAATTTTTTGATAGCTCTTCTTAAATCACCATCAGTAATGATACCTTTGATTTTTTTTTGATTGTCAATAATTACAACACAGCCATATTTTTTTTCAGTCATTTTAAGAACAGCTTCCATTACTGATGTATTTTGTTTAATTAAAGGAAGGTCTGTATCCATTATTTCTGAAAGTGTTTTTAATTTTTTTCCAATTTTTCCCCCCGGATGTAGGGCTTTGAATGATTTTTTGTCAAAATTTCTTAAATTTAAGAGGCAACAACACAAGGCGTCTCCAAGAGCCAAAGCCATTGTTGTAGATGTGGTAGGTATGGTAGATAATTTATCAGCTTCTTTATGAGGAGGTAATATCAAATTAATATCCGAATTTTTGGCCAACAAACTTTTATTATTTGAACAAATTGAAATAATTTTAACTGAATGTCTTTTCGCAAAATCTAAAAGGTCACTCAGCTCATGAGACTCCCCAGAATTTGATAGCACAATTAATATATCCTCAGCTCTTACTATGCCCATGTCACCATGGCTAGCATCAACAGGATTTAAAAAAACTGATGGTATTCCTGTTGAGGTAAAAGACGCTGCAATTTTAGATGCTATGTTTCCACTTTTCCCAACACCAGAAATAATTAATTTTCCTTTTAAGTTTTCAATACTTTTTACTGCTTTAAAGAAATCATCATTAAGGCTTTTTGCTAAATCATTTATTGCTTTTGACTCAATAGTTAAAACTTCTTTTGCTGATTTAAGAATCTGTAATTTATTCATTGTTTACTTATGGGCAAAAATATCAGTATTTTCCCATCCCATTAAGTCAAGCTCTACTCTCGTATCTAGAAAATTCATTATTGATTTAAAAGTTTTAAGTCTTTTTGCTTCTAGAAGTTTTGCTTCTAAATTTTTCTTTAAATCACTTAAATAAATAACATCATTCATAGCATATTGAATTTGTTGTTTAGTTAGATTTTTTTGACTCCAATCTGAGGTCTGTTCAGTTTTATCTAACTCAATATTTAAAATTTCTTTAACTAGATCTTTTAGCCCATGTTTTGATGAGTAAGTTCTAGTAAGTTTAGATGCTATTTTAGTACAAAAAACATTTCTAACATTAATATTCAAATTCTCTTTAAGCACTGCCATGTCAAATCTTGCGTAGTGAAAAATTTTAGTCAAAGACTTATCCTCTAGTAGGGATTTTATATTCTTAGAATTTGCTGGAGAGATATCCTTGTCAAATTTAATCAAGTAAACTTTTTTATTAGACTCATTGCGTAATTGAATAAGACAGAGCCTGTCTCTTTTGATATTTAGCCCAAGTGTTTCAGTATCAATTGTTATATCTCCCTTAAATGATTTTAATGACTTTAAAGGTAGGTCATTTTGGAATAATTGATAATTTGACATCGTAAGACATATATTTATATAAGATAGATAAAGCAATGAGAAATAAAAACATCTTAGTTTTTGGGTCTACTGGATTTATTGGCAGGAGTCTCACAAAAAGATTATTGGCTAATGGAAGTAGATTGATCTGCCCTGTAAGAAATCCAAACAGGGTCAAGAGGAATATACTATCTGGTGACATTGGACAGATAGATGTAGTTGAATTTGACATACAAAATTTAGATGCAATAGAAAGGTTAATAGAAAATTGTGATGTCGTTGTCAATTTAGTTGGACTGCTTTATGAAAAAAATAATTTTTCTTTTGAACTAGCGCATTTTTTATTGCCAAAAAAAATTGCAACTTATGCTGAAAAATACCACAAACCTTTTGTCCACATTTCGAGTTTAGGTTCTACTTATCAAAGTAATTCAAACTATTTAGTATCAAAAAAAATGGGCGAAGAGTTCATACAAAGTAATAATAATAATTACATAATTATAAGACCTAGTGTTGTTTATGGCGAAGAGGATAACTTCATTAATCAATTTGGAAGAATGGCCAAAATTCTTCCTTTCTTACCTTTATTCAAAAAAGGAGAAACAAAATTTCAGCCAATTTATGTTAATGATTTATCTTTAATGATTTTCAACTTAATCAATAATTTCGATAATTATAAAAATCAAAATATATCAGCAGTGGGGCAGGAGGTTTTTACTTTTAAAGAAATTCTATCTCATATATTTAATTCTCTTCAAAAAAAGGAAAGATTTATAAACATCCCATCTTTTTTTGCAATTATCCAAGGTAAAATTATGGAAAAGCTCCCAAAACCACTTTTTACATATGATCAGTATGTTACTCTATCTCACCATAGCATAGATGAGAATGGCGCAACAAAGGTTTCTAAAATTATTGAAAAAGATTTATCTAATATGAAATTAGTAACAGCTCAGTATTTAAAAAAATTTATTGATAGAGTTTAACTCAATAAAAATAAAATTATTAAGCCGAAAATTAAGCGATATATTACAAAAGGTTTAAAACCAATATCATTAATGTAACTTATAAAAAGTCTAAGCGTTAAATAAGCAAAAATAAAAGTGAATATAAAAATAATCAAAAGATTAAAATCAAACTGTATTGTATCGATATCTCTTATATTAGATAAAAAAGAAATAAGAATTATTGGCATACCCAAATAAAGACTCATTACTGAGGAGTTTTTTCTATTTTCCCCCATTAATCTAAAAGCAATAATGCAACTACCTGATCTGCTGAATCCGGGTAAAAAAGCAAGACATTGGAAGAAGCCGGCCAGCAAAAATTTTATTTTTTTGTCAGATATTTTGATTACTTGGAAAACTTTTAAATCTGATAGGTAGAGCAATATTCCGCCTAAAATTGATGTATAGCCAATTATTTGAAAGCTAAAAAAATTTATATCGAACAATATAAGTAATGCACCAACTACTACTGCTGGAATTGTAGCTAGAGTTATTGGAATAACATTTAATTTGATATTATTAAATTCAAGATGATTTTGCCTGTACAGGTAAAATACTAATGCCAATAATGAGGAGAAATGGGCAGTAGTTTCATACAAGTAATTTCTTGAGTCACCTTTACTATACAAAAGTTCAAGTAAATTCAGATGGCCACTTGAGCTAATAGGGATAAACTCTGTGACTCCCTGAATGATCGAGTAGAAAATATAAAAAAGGTAATCAATAGTCATAAATTATTATCAAATAAATATTTACATAATTTTAAATAACAATTATAAATTCATTTCTTTTTGAATGTATCTTTAAAAAGTAATAATTTATTATCATGTTAGAGTTTCATAAAAAAAATCAACAGAATCCTGATAAAGCAGAACCTGAAAAGAGAATAAAGGATTTCCAAGAAATATACAGACAGTTTGACCAAAACACATCTGTAGAACAATCATCTAGATGTTCACAATGTGGTGTCCCTTTCTGTCAAATCCACTGCCCTTTAAATAATAATATTCCTGATTGGTTAAGATACATAGCTGAAGGTAGATTAAAAGAAGCCTATGAAATTTCATCTTCAACTAATGCTTTCCCTGAAGTTTGCGGGAGAGTTTGCCCACAAGACAGATTATGTGAAGGAAATTGTGTCGTTGAGCAAGCTGGTTTTGGTGCAATTACAATCGGCAATCTTGAAAAATATTTAACTGAAGTAGCTTGGGAAAATGGCTGGATTCAAAAAATTAATTCCTCAAGTCATAATAACCAGAAAATTGCGATTATTGGCTCAGGCCCTGCCGGTATGGCAGCAGCGTCTTACTTAGTTAAACAAGGTTATCAAGTTGATGTTTTTGAAAAAAATGATCGAGCTGGCGGCTTGATGATTTATGGAATCCCTAATTTTAAATTGGACAAAAGTGTTGTAGAGAGAAGAACCGAATGGCTATCTGAGAGTGGGGTTAAATTTCATTTAAAGAAAGAAGTAGGAAAACACATATCCTTTCAAGAACTTGAAAAAGATTATGATGCAATACTTGTTGCCACTGGTGTTTATAAAGCAAGACAATTAGATATTGAGACTAAGAATATCGAAAATTCTCTTCCTGCTCTTGATTTTTTAATTGAAAGTAACAGAGTTGGTTTAGGAGATACTCCATCTAAAAATAAATTTTTAGATGCAAAAGATAAACACGTTGTTGTAATTGGCGGAGGCGATACTGCTATGGATTGTGTTAGAACAGCTATCCGACAAAAAGCAAAAGAAGTAACATGCCTTTATAGAAGAAATAAAGAAAACATGCCCGGGTCTGCGAGAGAAGTTTTAAATGCTGAACAAGAAGGAGTAAAATTTAACTGGCTCTCTGTTCCATCTAAAATCATCTCACAAGATAAATCTGCATCTAGTTTGGCATACAAAGTAGCAGCTTTAGGAGAGGCTGATGAGACTGGGAGACGTAAACCAATTGACACTGGTGTTGAAAAACAAATTAAAAGCGATCTTATCATTCAAGCTCTTGGATTTGAACCAGAGGATCTTAACCAACACTTTGGTACAGATTTAGAGGTAACTAGCTGGAATACGATTAAAATAGACTTCAAAAAATTCCAAACAAGCAACCCGAAAGTATTTGCGGCTGGCGATATTGTCAGAGGAGCGTCTCTTGTAGTATGGGCCATACATGATGGTAGAGAAGTCGCTAAATCTATACATCAATTTTTAGAAAATAATCTAGTCAAAAAGAAAGCATCCTAATGAGTCAAGAAATAAAAGATTTCATCAAAAATAGAGAACTTCTCAAAAAGAACCATATTTACAAAGATAGCTATGAACATGACAACTGTGGCGTTGGATTAGTTGCGGCTATCAATGGTGAATCGAGAAGAGATATTGTTGAAAAAGGTGTGGAGGCTCTAAAGGCAGTTTTTCATCGAGGTGCTGTTGATGCTGATGGTAAAACTGGAGATGGTGCAGGTATTATGCTTGAAGTCTCACACTCTTTTTTTAGTAAACAAGTAACCAAAACTGGCCATTTAGCAGAACAAGATAACTTACTTGGTGTTGGAATGATATTTCTTCCTAAAAGAGATTTTGGAGCCCAAGAAAAGTGTCGAGCAATAGTTGAATATGAAATCATAAAAGCAGGAATGAGTTTGTATGGATGGAGACAGGTACCAGTCAATACAGAAATCATTGGTGAAAAAGCAAACTTTACTAAACCAGAAATTGAACAGATAATTTTTACGCCAAAAGACTCCCACGAAAATATCGAAAAGAGACTCTATTTAACTAGAAGACGAATTGAAAATAAAATCAAGGCATTAAATATAAACGACTTTTATATTTGTTCCTTGTCAACTGAAACCATTGTCTACAAGGGAATGTTTCTAGCAGAGCAGTTATCTGAGTTCTATCCTGATCTTTTAGACCCTGACTTCAAATCAAAATTTGCTATCTATCATCAACGATATTCAACTAACACTTTTCCTACTTGGTCTTTAGCGCAACCATTTAGAGTATTAGCTCATAACGGAGAAATTAATACGCTTAAAGGTAATATCAATTGGATGAGCGCCCATGAACCAAGAATCACTCACCCCTTTTTCAATGAGAGAATTAATGATCTTAAACCTATCTTGGACTCTGATGCTTCTGACTCAGCTTCTTTAGATGCTGCGTTTGAACTTTTGGTCCAAACTGATCGTGATCTACCTATGGCTAAATCAATGATTATCCCAGAAGCATGGTCTAATCGTCCTGATATGTCTGAAGAATTAAAAAATATGTATGCTTATTGTAATGCAGTAATAGAACCCTGGGATGGTCCAGCTGCAGTTTGTGGCAATTTTGGTGACTGGATAATTTCTGGAATGGATAGAAATGGCCTTAGACCCCTTAGATATATTTTAACTAATGATGGTTTGTTGATCTCAGGCTCTGAAGTAGGGATGATAAATATCGAAGAAAAAGATATTTTGAAAAAAGGTCGTGTTGGTCCCGGAGAACTAGTAGCGATCAATTATAAAGAGAAAAAATTTTATGAGAGCTTGGAGCTTAAAAATATTCTCAGTAATCGACAAGACTTCTCAGAATGGAATAAAAAAACAATACAACTGGATGCAATTCTAGCTTCTGAAGAAATTGACCAACCTAAACTAGAAACAAACTCCTTTTTTTATCAGCAGGCAAAATCTTTCAATCTATCCTTAGAAATATTGGATTTAATTTTAGATCCAATGGTAAAAACAGGCCAGGAAGCTACTGGTTCAATGGGAGATGATGCGCCTTTAAGTGTGCTTACAGAAAGATATCGAGGATTACATAGTTTTTTCAAACAAAATTTTAGCCAAGTTACTAACCCGCCGATCGATAGTTTAAGAGAGCAGGTAGTAATGAGTTTAAAAACTCGTTTAGGAAATTTAGGTAATATTGTTGAGGAAGACTCAGAACAATGCAATCTGGTGCTTCTTGAAAGCCCCGTTCTTCTTAATCATGAACTCTCAACACTTCAAAATCATCTAAACCAATATACTACAGAAATTGATTGTACTTATGATATCAATTCTAAAACTGATTTTTTAATTGAAATTCAACGTGTTTGTGCTGAAGCTGAGCAGGCTGTAAGGTCTGGTTCCCAACATTTAATCATCACAGATAAAAATATATCTAAAGACAGAATAGCGTTACCAATGATATTAGCGACTAGCGCTGTTCACAGTTACTTAGTTAAAAATAATCTTAGAACATTTACATCGTTAAATGTTTCTTCTCTTGAATGTCTAGATGTTCATTACTTCGCTGTTTTAATCGGAGTGGGAGCAACAACTGTAAATGCGTCTTTAATTGAAAATCTAGTTAGTGATAGGCTGAATAAAAATATCTATCAGAATATCTCTTATTCTACTCTTTTAAAAAATTATAAAAAAGCAATTGAAAAGGGTCTTCGAAAAATTATTAGTAAAATGGGAATTTCAATTATTAGCTCTTATCGCGGAGGTAAAAATTTTGAAATTATTGGCTTAAGTAGAAGTATGGTCGAGAGCTTTTTCCCTGGAATGTCATCTAGAATTTCTGGTATAGGACTTGACGGGTTAGAAAAGAGAGTTCGTCGCCAACATCAATCAGCCTTTCAATCTGATAATGTCGTTTTAGATATTGGTGGTGAATTTAGATTTAGAGCAAACAATGAATTACACGCTTATGAGGGAGTTTCCATACATATGTTACAAGAAGCTGTAACAAGGGACTCTTATAACTTGTACAAGAATTATGCTCAAAGAATTTACAATATGAAACCAATACATATTAGAGATCTTCTTCAATTTAATGAATCACAAAAACCTCTTAAGTTAGATCACGTTCAAAGTATTTCAGAAATTAGAAAAAGTTTCGTATCTCCTGGCATCTCTCTTGGTGCCTTGAGTCCAGAGGCTCATGAAACACTCGCAATCGCTATGAATAGAATTGGTTCTAAATCAGATAGTGGCGAAGGAGGAGAAGACTCGGCTAGATACTCAAAATTAGAAAATGGAGACAACCCAAGTTCATCTATCAAACAAGTAGCTAGTGGAAGGTTTGGAGTTACAGCTGAATATCTAAATAATTGTAGTGAAATTGAGATTAAAATTGCCCAAGGAGCAAAACCAGGAGAGGGTGGTCAACTACCAGGTTTTAAAGTAACGGATCTTATTGCTCGCCTTAGACATAGCACGAAGGGCGTCACACTTATCAGTCCCCCTCCACACCATGACATATACTCAATTGAGGATTTGGCCCAGCTTATTTACGACCTAAAACAAATTAATCCCAACGCTAAGGTGTGTGTGAAGTTAGTTGCCCAGTCAGGTATTGGTACTGTTGCAGCAGGCGTAGCAAAAGCTAAAGCAGATGTAATTTTAGTTTCAGGCCACTCTGGTGGAACTGGAGCAAGTCCACAATCAAGCATTAAGTATGCAGGACTACCATGGGAGTTGGGCATTAGTGAAGTTCATCAAATTCTCTCATTAAATGGATTAAGAGATAAAGTAATTTTAAGAACTGATGGCGGAATTAAAACAGGTAGAGACATAGTTAAGGCAGCTATTTTAGGTGCAGAAGAGTATGGTATTGGAACCGCCTCTTTGGTTGCTATGGGCTGTATTATGGTTCGACAATGTCATTCTAATACTTGCCCAGTAGGTGTTTGTACACAAGATGAAAAACTGAGAGAAAAATTTGGAGGTACTCCAGAAAAAGTTATTAATCTTTTTTCTTTTGTTGCTGAAGAAGTAAGAGAAATTTTAGCTTCTTTAGGTTATACCTCTCTTAAAGATGTAATTGGCAAAACAGAATTACTATCTCAAGCGCACTATGGTTCAAGTGATTTAGACAACCTAGATCTTAATCCTATTCTTACAAAAATTGATGATGGTAAGATTTATGACTATCACTTAGAAAAGTTTAGAAATGAAGTTCCCAAAACTCTTGATGATTTATTTGAAAAAGATGGAAAGCAATTTATTGAATCGGGTCAAAAAATTGAATTAACTTATAATATTCAAAATACCCTGAGAACCATAGGAACGAAAATCTCTTCTTTCATCACAAGAAATTATGGAATGAATAATTTATCTGATGATCACGTTACTTTAAAATTAAGAGGCTCTGCAGGACAATCTTTAGGGGCATTTGCTGTTAAAGGTTTAACTTTAAGAGTTTTTGGTGATGCTAATGATTATGTTGGAAAAGGTCTTTCTGGTGGAAAAATTATTGTTCAACCAAGAAGTTCATTTACTCAACCAAGCCATGAAAATGTCATAATTGGAAACGTAACTTTGTACGGCGCTACTGCTGGAACTCTTTATGCAGCTGGTCAAGCTGGCGATAGATTTTGTGTTAGAAACTCAGGAGCCTTGGCTGTTGTTGAGGGTTGTGGAGCTAATGGATGTGAGTACATGACTGGTGGAAGTGCGATCATATTAGGAAGTATTGGAGATAATTTTGGCGCTGGTATGACTGGAGGTTCAGCTTTCATTTATTCAGAACAAACAAACCTATTAGATATGATGAATAAAGAAAATATAGATACTTATCAAGTTATGGATGATAATTGGAAAAACTATCTATTTAAAATTTTAGTTGATTTCAATAAACAAACAAAGTCTAAGAGAGCAGCTTTCATTATTGAAAACTTCGATCAAGAAATTTCTAGGTTTGTTCATGTTGTTCCAGATGAGGTAATCGATAAACTGAGTTTTCCTGTACAAGAAACGCATAAGATTGCTTAAATATAAATAGAAATATTCCTCAAACTTAAAGAGTCGGACATACTATGATCAGCATTTTTAATGGTCACATTTATCAGCTTTGGAAATTTCTTGCTTTTATAAAAACGATCATTGTAATTGTGTGGAACGGTTAAATCTTCACTGCCGTGAAATAAGATTACTTCTCCCTTGTAAATTTTATTTAAATTTTTAATCAAATAACCTTCACTATTTAAAAATAAATTAGGTGAATACTTATATACGAAATCATCAGCTACTTTTTTTTCAACTATTTGATTTGATTTAATTTGTTTTTTTTCTTTCGTAGATAATTCTTTCCATAGTAAATCAACTGTGAAATCTGGAGCTGGTGCAATTCCAATAAGTTTTTTTACTTTGGTTGGATAATAAAGCGCGTATAGCATAGCAACCCATCCGCCCATGCTACTTCCAATCAAAATTGGATTTTCAATTTTTAAATAGTTTAAAAGATCTTTTAAGTTTTTAAACCAATCCCCAATCCCAAAATTCACAAACTCTCCATTTGATTTGCCATGACCTTGAAAATCAAAACATAGAAATGATATTTTTTTTCTTCGGCAGTAATTATTGAAATATTTGGACTTTTTCCCATTCATATCAGACAACAAACCATGAATAAATACGAGACTTTTTTTGCTTCTTTTGTAATATCTATAAGCTATTTTGGTATTGCCTTTTAAAAAGTAATTTAATTTTGACACTTCAAAAGAATATAAAAAAGCTTGTATGTTTACAAATTATTCCTTCTATGGGTATCGGGGGAGTTGAGACAGGTGTTAGAAATATTGCAGAATATTTACATAAAAAAAAGATAAGTAATTATATTTTATGTGAAACTTCAAAGAAAAATTTGAAAAGTGACAATCTAGACATTATTTACCTTAAAAATTTAAGTTTCAAAAATCCTCTTCACCAAAAACAGATCAAAATATTTCTAAAAAATCTAATTGAACAAAAAAAAATTAATTTAGTTCATATTTCCTCAAGAGCACCTGCTTTTTTTCTCATTAAATTTTTAAAAAAACTTGATGTCAAGATAGTTACAAGTATTCACAATAAGTACAATTCAGAAAATATTTTGAAAAGTTGGTACAATAATCATTTATTGCGAGGTGATCACATCATTTTCAATTCTTATTTTGTTCGTGATAGCTATGAAAGTTTACTCCTGCCTCAGATGAGTTCATCAGTAATAAGCAGAGGAATAGACATAGCTCAATTTAAATCAAAAAAAACTTCTGATAAAAAGAAAAATTATCTTTTTGTTCCTTCGCGTATATCTAATTGGAAAGGCCATGATCTATTGTTGGATTATTTTGTACAATTCCCCAAAAAATATAAAGAAAAATATAAATTATTGTTTATTTCATCTCATAGTTCAAATGATGAAATCAAAGTAGACAGAATTATTAAAAAAAATGGTTTAAGTAATAATATAGAATTTATTGAGCCTACTCTGGATATAAAAAAAATATATGAACTAAGTTCTTTAGTAATTAATATTTCTATTAGGCCTGAAGGCTTTGGAAGAACAATATCAGAAGCTTTATCTATGTCTTGCCCTGTTATAGCCCCCAATATGGGTGGCACAAAAGAGCAACTTGAAAACTTTAATTCCAAACTTTTATTTGATATCAGCAGCTTTAAATCATTTTTTAAAGCTTTGGAATATGCACTTCATAATCATAAAGGAGTTTCAAAAAATGCAAGAAACTTTGTTAAAGAAAATTATAGCGCAGATTTAATGTGTAAAAATACATTAAAGATTTATCAAAATTTAATTAATTGATGAATATTCTTGTAATTAAACACGGTTCTTTGGGAGATATCTTTCTTTCGATAGGTGCCATTCAAAGTATTAGACAACATTATCCAGATGCAAGGTTGTTTCTTTTAACACAATCAAATTATAAAAATATTCTAAATAAGTTTCCCGAAGTTGATACAATCTTGGAAGATAATAGGGACCATATTATTTTATCTATTTCAAAGATATTAGGATTTGTTAACAAGCATCAAATAAACTTAATTATTGATTTACAAAATTCTTCGAGAACTCAGTTTTATAATTTTTTTATTAAGTATTTTACAAAAGCTAAAATTTTGTCATCAAGAAAATTTTCAACATATGCTTACAATCAAAAACCTCTTGGCATTCAACACATTACAGAAAATCATAAAGATCAATTAAGCAAAATTGGAATTAATGCATATCAAATTTCTAATTTAAATTGGATGATAAAAGAAAATAACATTAATGAAAAAAAGCCCTATGTAATTTTTATACCTGGTGCTTCTAAAACAGGAGACTATAAAAGGTGGCCGATTAATAATTATGGGATAATAGCTAACTATTTAGCTGACAAGAATTATGACATTTATCTCACTGGATCTAAACTTGATGAGGATATAATTAATGAAATTATAAAAATATGCCCAACTGCAAAAAATAAGATCGAAGAGTCAAAAATTGATGATTTTTATGATTTATGTCTTAATTCAAGTTTAATTATATCTAATGATACTGGACCAGCTCACATTGCTGGTTTAACTAATCAACACTTAATATGGTTAGCAAATGATAATAAAATTTCATTTTCTTGCCATCCTTTAGGTAAAAATGTTCATAGAATTAAATCAAAAAGTGTTAAAGATATTCATCCTAATCAAGTTATTCAAAAAATTGATTACATATTAAATATTTAGTATTTACAATTTGCCAGTGTTTGCTAATAATCCCTTAATGAAATTTAAAACAACCACAAAAGGTTCAACTTTTTGTTAATTTTCCCTTTGCCTTTCTCCCAATAATATTTTGAATAGACCTTTTAATAAAAATAATAACTTTCGTGGTAAAAGAGATCTTCACAGAATAAATAACTTTATCTCTGCTGCTGAAGTTAGAGTAATTCTCGATGATGGCGAGCAGTTGGGTGTTATGACAAAAAATGAAGCAATTGATATCGCAAAAGGAAGAGGCTTAGATTTAGTTGAAATTGCGCCAAACAACAAACCTCCAGTTTGTAAAATAGTTGATTATGGAAAGTTTAAATACCAAGAACAAAAAAAGAAAAATGAAGCTAAAAAAAAGCAAAAAGTAATTGAAACAAAAGAGCTCAAAATAAGACCAGGCACCGGTGAACACGATTATCAAGTTAAAATTAAAAATGCACAAAAGTTTTTAAAAGAGGGCAATAGAGTTAAGTTTAGCCTTCGTTTTAAGGGTAGAGAAATGGAACACTCGAATTTAGGTATCGATATGCTAAAAAGAGTAAAGAATGACCTGGAAGAGTATATCAGAGTAGAAATGGAACCTAAAATTGAGGGAAGACAAGCCTTCCTTGTTGTTGCGCCAAAATAGAATTAATGTTATAAAACGCCCTTGATTGGTTGAAGAGGCTAAAGGGTATGCCTCAAGACTTTAGAAAATAAAAAACTTACTTAAGGAGATAAAATGCCCAAATTAAAAACCAAAAGTAGCGTTAAAAAACGCTTTAAAACTTCCTCTACCGGAAAACTTGTCGTGGGTAATGTAGGTAAAAGACACGGAATGTCTAAACGTACTAACTCATTTATTAGAAGCTCAAAGGGAACAAGAGTTTTATCAAAATCTGCATCGATTATTGTTGAGTCAATGATGCCGTATGGAAAATAATTAGGAGAGGATTTAAAAAATGCCAAGAGTTAAAAGAGGCGTAACAGCCAGAGCAAAACATAAAAAAGTTTTCGAATTTACAAAAGGCCACCGTGGGCGTCGTAAAAATGTTTATCGTGTAGCAACACAAAGCATGGATAAAGCGCTTCAATATGCTTATCGCGACCGTAGAAATAAAAAAAGAGATTTTCGTGGGCTATGGATACAAAGAATCAATGCTGGTGTTCGTGAGTATGGTTTAACCTACGCTAAGTTTATCGATGGACTGAAAAAAGCTAATATTGAGATTAACAGAAAAATATTATCAGAAATTGCTTTTCATGAGCCTGCACAATTTAAGTCAATAGTCGAAAAAGCGAAATCAACTTTAGCTAGCTAAATTAAACAATGGACATTAATCAAGTCCTAAAAGATGCTTCAAAAGAAATAGAGCTAGCAAATTCGCAAGCAGATATACAGAACTTAAAAGTATCGTACCTAGGTAAAAAAGGAAAAATTACTGAGCTTCTTAAATCTTTAAAGGATTTATCCTTAGAAGAAAAAAAAACTATAGGAGCTCAGATTAATTCAATAAGAGATAAAGTAGATACTCTAATAAAAGAAAAATTATTAGAAATTAAAACAAATGAAATAAACTCTAAACTCTTAAATGAATCAATTGATATTTCTTTTCCTCCACCAACTAGTTTAGACTCAAAAGTTCATCCAATTTCAAAAACATTTGATGAAGTTATTCATATATTCGGATCTATGGGATATTCTGTTGCTGAAGGACCTGATATAGAAACTGACTTTTATAATTTTTCAGCATTAAATATTCCTGAAGATCATCCCGCTCGTGAAATGCAGGACACTTTCTACATAGAAGATCAAGACGAAGAAAACAAACCTTTTGTCTTAAGAACTCATACTAGTCCAGTTCAAATTAGAACAATGCTAAGTCAGGAACCTCCTATTAAAATTATAGCTCCAGGTAGAACTTATCGTTGTGACTCAGATGCTACTCACTCACCCATGTTCCATCAAGTTGAGGGATTGTTTATTAGTAAAACTGCCAATATGAGCGACTTAAAAGGAACATTAATTGAGTTTTGCAAACAGTTTTTTGAAGTTCAGGATTTAAAAGTTCGATTTAGACCCAGCTATTTTCCTTTTACAGAACCATCAGCAGAAATGGATATAGCATACCACGTTAAAAACAATTCTTTACATATTGGAGAAGGTGACAAGTGGTTGGAGATATTAGGGTGTGGAATGGTCAACCCTGTAGTTTTGGAAAATTGTAAGATCGATAATTCAATATATCAAGGCTTTGCATTTGGTATGGGCCTAGATAGGATTACTATGTTAAAGCATGGTTTGACTGATATAAGAGCTTTCTTTAATGGCAATCTTAATTGGATAAACCAAAATGGTTTTGGATTAGGAGACTATTAATGAAATTTAGTTACTCTTGGCTCCTTGATCATTTAGATACTAAGTTATCTCCATCAGAAATAGCTGAAACACTGACTAATATCGGTTTGGAGTTAGAGAGCTTAACTGATTACAGTTCTTATGCTCAATTTGTAGTAGCAACAATAGTTGATTTTAAAAAACACCCTAATGCAGATCGATTAAATATTTGCACTGTGGAAAATGGACAAAAAACTTTTCAAGTAATATGTGGCGCTCCTAATGTTAAAAAAGGAATGAAAGGAATATTTGCTGCTGATGGAATGTATATTCCAGGCACAGATATAACATTAAAAAAAGGTAAAATTCGTGGTGAAGTGTCCGAAGGTATGCTCTTATCTGAAAGAGAGTTAAAACTTAGTGATAATCATGAAGGAATTATCGAAGTACACGGCGACCTACCTAATGGAACTGATGCAGTTACCGCTTTAGATCTAAACGATCCTATTTTTGAAATTGGAGTTACACCTAATCGAGGGGATTGTCTGAGCGTTAGAGGTATAGCAAGAGATTTAACAGCGAAAGGTGTAGGTACACTCAAACCTTTAAATATAAAGAAAGCAACAAGTGAAAAATTTGAAAGCCCTATTTCTTGGTCAATTCAAAATGATGGAAATAGCTGTTCATTTGTAGTGAGCAGATACTACAAAGATATTAAAAATTCAGTTTCACCAGAATGGTTGCAAAAAAAATTGTTAAGCATTGGTCTTAGGCCTATTAATGCTCTTGTTGATATTACTAATTTTATAACTATGGACTTGGGCAGACCGCTTCATGTATTTGATGCCGATAAAATTGGAAATCAATTAAATATGAGGTTATCTAATGATCAAGAAAAGTTATTAGCATTAGATAATAAAGAATATTTATTAAATGATACTACTACTGTTATTGCTGATGATAAAAACACATTAGCTATTGCTGGAATTATTGGAGGAAATGATAGTGGTTGCACTCTTGAAACTAAAAATGTTTTTTTAGAGGTGGCAGTATTTAATCCTTCTATGGTAGCAAAGACTGGAAGAAAGCTCGGAATAAATTCTGATGCAAGATATCGTTTTGAAAGGGGATTGGATTTAGAAATGGTTAATGAGGGTCTAGATTATGCCACAAGTCTGATTCAAGATATTTGTGGGGGTTCATTTAGTAAAAAGACTCACGCAGGAGACTTAGATTTAAACAAGAAAACTATTTCATATAAATCAGACACCTTTGAAAAGGTTATTGGAATAGAACTATCTAAAAAAGATCAAGTTAAGATTTTAAATAATCTGTTTTTTGAAACAAAAGAAAATACAGATGGGATCTGCAAAGTAACCATTCCATCGTGGAGAAATGATATCAATAAAAACATAGATCTTATTGAGGAGATAATCCGAATTCATGGTTATGATAAAATAAAAACTAATAACCCTTTATCTACATCCGATGAGCAAAAAAGCATTACAAGCTCATCAATCAATAAAAAATATACAGTTATCAAAAAATTAAAAAAATCCCTTATATCTAACCATTTTGATGAAATTATAACTTTCTCTTTTCAATCCGTTCAGGCTCATGAAATTTTAAAAGGTGATCCATCGTTAAAAATCTCTAATTCCATAAGTGAAGATCATGCATTTATGAGAAGTTCTATGCTGTTTAATCATCTAGAGTCTTTAGAGAATAATCGCAAAAAAGGACACAATAAACTCTCTGTATTTGAGATTGGACCAATTTACAATCATTCAAAATCCCAAGAAAACATTCTTTTTGCACTTACATCAAATATAAAAAACCAAAACAAGTATTATGAAGAAGATAACTTAGATTATTATTATTTAACTAAAATCGTCTCAAAAATTCTAGGAACTGTAAATTTTGATATCAGGCAGTTTAATATTACTAGGTCTGAAAGTAATATTTTTCACCCTGGTCAATCTGCAGAGTTACATATGGGAAAAAAAATAATTGCCCGATACGGTAAGATACACCCATTAATTTTAGAGGATTTTCCAAAACTATCTAATGCCTGTGGTATTGAATTATATTTTGAAAATCTTCCAATTGATTCCATGTTTAGAAGAAATAAAAACTTTAAACAAGAATCCAATTTCCAACACAGCGAAAAAGACTTCTCATTTATTTTTAATATAGATCAAAATCTTTATGAGGTTTATAGATTTGTCTTAGGAATAGATAAAAAACTAATTCAAAAATTAGAATTTTTTGATGAATATTTATCCAGTGAGATTGGTTCAGATAAAAAGAGCATTACCTTTAAAGTTACAATTCAATCCCTTGAAAAAACTTTAGACGAAAAAGACTTAGAACAAATTCACCAAAATATTATTGATAAAGTATCAAATAAATTTGACGCAAATATAAGATCTTAATGGAAATTTCTAAAATTAGAAATTTTTCGATCGTAGCACATATCGATCATGGAAAATCTACTTTAGCAGATAGAATTATTGAGATATGCGGAGGTATGGATGAAAGAACTAAAAAAGATCAAGTTCTTGACTCTATGGATATTGAAAGAGAGCGTGGGATTACAATTAAAGCGCAAACAGTACGATTAAACTACAAACACACTGACGGAAATTTATATCAGTTAAATATTCTTGATACACCTGGACACGTTGATTTTTCATATGAAGTTTCTAGATCTTTATCTGCTTGCGAAGGATCTTTACTTGTAGTTGATAGTACTCAAGGAGTTGAAGCACAAACTTTGGCTAATGCATATCAAGCCATTGATGCAAATCATGAAATACTCCCTGTTTTAAACAAAGCTGACCTTCCGGCATCAGAACCTGAACGAGTTAAAGAAGATATTGAACAGACCATAGGAATAGATGCTTCCGAAGCTCATTTGGTTTCTGCTAAAACAGGACTAGGCGTGAAAGAATTAATTGAAGAGATTATCTCTAAACTCCCTTCACCATCCACAGAAGGTCAAGATTTAAAGGCTCTATTGGTCGACAGTTGGTATGATAATTATTTAGGCGTCACTGTTCTCGTTAGAATCTTAGATGGTGAAATGAAAAAAGGAATGAAGGTAAAATTTTTATCTAATGGTCAACAATATAATATAGATCGAATAGGATATTTTACTCCAGAGATTAACTATTGTGATTCTCTCAAAGCTGGTGAGATAGGTTTTATTAACGCTAGTATCAAATCAGTAGCTGATTGTAAAGTAGGCGATACTATAGCAGAGCTTAATAATAATACAGTTAAGCCATTGCCTGGGTTTAAACCCTCATTACCTGTTGTTTTTTGCGGGATCTACCCAGTTGATACTTCAGATTATGAACATTTAAAAGAAAGTTTTGAGAAACTCGCTTTAAATGACTCAAGTTTTACTTATGAGAATGAGACGAGCGCAGCTCTTGGTTATGGATTTCGATGCGGATGTCTTGGGCTCCTTCACCTTGAAGTCATTACTGAGAGACTAAGAAGAGAATTTGATTTAGATCTTATTACCACAGCTCCAGGTGTTGTTTATAAAATTATTGATAGAAACAAACATGAAAAAATAATTAGAAATCCCTCTGAACTTCCTGATCCTGCAGAAATAGATAAAATATTAGAACCTTGGGTAAGATCTACAATTATAGTCCCTCAAGATTATTTAGGAACAGTAATAAATCTATGTATTGAAAAAAGAGGGAAGCAAAAAAATCTCAATATACAAAATAACAGAGCTATTTTAGAAATGGAACTTCCTTTAAATGAAATCGTTATCGACTTTTATGATAAATTAAAATCTTATTCGAAAGGATATGCTAGTTTTGATTATCAAGTTTATGATTACTTTGAAGGTGATCTTGTGAAACTTAATATTTTAGTCAATTCTGAAACTGTTGATGCTTTTTCTAACATAGTTCATAAGACTAGAGCAGAAACCATTGGTAGAAGAATTTGTAATAAATTAAAAGATCTCATACCTAGACAGAATTTTCAAATACCTATCCAAGCAGCAATTTATGGAAAAATCATCGCAAGGGAGACTATTAAGGCTTTTAGAAAAGATGTTACAGCTAAACTATATGGGGGAGATGTAAGTAGAAAGAAAAAGCTTCTTGAGAAACAAAAAAAAGGTAAGAAGAGAATGAAGCAATTTGGTAGTGTAGAAATACCACAAACTGCCTTTTTTGAAGCTTTGAAAATCGGTGATGGAGAGTAAAAAAATTGGTTTTAAAAAAGATTGAGAGAAAAATTAGTTATTTACTCAAAAGAATAACTGAATATCCCTTACAACCTCTCAATGATAAGCTTAATAATAGCGATACATCTATATATACAATTCCTAAAAATGTTTATCAAACATGGGAAAACAATTTATTTGGAAAAACTCACTTTAAAGAATTAGTTAAGTTTAGAAATCTAAATAGCAATTATAATTTTTTTATTTTTGACAAAGATAAGAGAGACCAATACATGGAGCAGCATTGGAGTAAAAATGATATTTATGAAGTTTATAAAAAAGCGAGGTTTGGACAAATAAAAGCTGATATTTTTAGATATTGTATTTTATATGAAAGGGGTGGCTTTTATTTTGATATTAGTAAAGGTTGTAATGTTTGTTTAGATGAATTATATAATTCGAGCTCAGAGGCTGTAATTTCAAATGAGCCTATTGAATGTATAATACCTCCCGATCAATCAATTTTTAGTAATCTAAAATATCCATGGAATAATTTTTTACAATGGGGTCTTGGGTTTAAAAAAAATCACGCACTTTTAAAAATGGTCATAGAAGCCATTTCTAAAGATCATCATTATTATGTGAACACTCCATTCCATAAACCAAAAACAGCAGTTTTAAGTTTATCTGCAACCGGACAGTTTACAAAAATTGTTCGAGAATATTTTAAGATTTATGGTTTTGATAAAGTGGAGCAGGTTGGTGTCTATTTCAATAAACATGGGATTTTTTCAATGAAAGGCTCTAGAGTTAGACATCATCTAGTTAAAGAGTACGCCGATATCAGAGATGATCACGTTCTATAGGTAATCTTTCTTTATAATTTCTATTACTCTTTCAGTTGTTATTTTATCCATAGCAAGATCATCATGATAAACCTCATCCATCCCTGGTGGTAAAATTGGAAAAATATTAGAATTATACATAGAGTCATTAGATGGTGTGTCGCCATATAAACAGTATGTTCTTAAACCTAAGCACGCAGAAACGTGCATAAACCCTGTATCATTGCCAAGGAAAATTTCACACTTAGATATCTCCTCGATACATTGCTCTACATTAAAATCCTCCATATTAATAAAGTTAATAAAAGCTAATTGAGAAATTATTTTTTCTGAAATGTGCCTTTCACCTTTTCCACCAGCTAATATAAATTTTTCAAACCTAAGTTTTTTTAATTCTTGAATAATTTCAATAAAATTTTCTAATGGCCACCTTTTATTATCACCACTTGCACCTATCCCTATCACGACGCTATTACTATATTTTTCTTTAGGAGGGGGATAAAAAATTTTACCAGAAAAGTTTTTTATTTTTATATTCAACCACTTTTCATTTGCAATTATTGATCTTTGGATCATATCTTCTTTTTTTTTAAAAATACCATAATAGAAATAATCTTTTACACCCGTGATTTTTGAAAAAAATAAATATTTCAAATATTTTGGACCGTACTGATAAGAATAAACTTTAGAAAATTTTTCATTTTTAAATAATCTATAAAGAGATAGTAAGCTTCTTTTTTTTTTATTTTCATCAATAAATATTATTTTACTTATAAATGGGTCATATTTTAAAACTTGTTCTGCTTTAGTATTTTGTTTTGTTAATAAATAAATTTTATAACCTTTATTCTGTTCTGCTATTTCATGGCATCTAGGGAGAAACATACATAAATCACCTAGGCCAGGCCTCAGCTGAATAATTAGAATTTTTTTATTCATAAAAATTTAATTTTATTTCTTTATTTCTTGCCCTATTAGGACTATCAAGTTTATGGGGTAAGCCAGTAAACTTTTTGATTGGAATAGGATCTTTTGAAAAAGAAATTTCTAGAGTGTTTGGGATTTTATATTCTGTATTATCATCATAATTATTCGCATGAATATGGACCAATTTTAAATTAAATTTTTTTATAAAAGATATTATTTTTTCGTAGTTTTTATTGCATTCATGAAATTCAATAGCTAATCCTATTATTTTTTCTTGATACTGGATTAAATCGTTTAAAATTTCATATTCACTTCCTTCAATATCTATTTTAAAAAATAAATTATTTTTACTTTTGCATAAATTTAAAACATCTAAAAAAGTGATTGAATTTTCTAAACTCTTGCTAATGTATTTTGTAATTAAATTATTCTCGTTAAAAAATTGATGAAATGTTTTTTTAATTATTTTAAATTTAATGTATCTAATAAAAGATAACCTTTTAAGTTTTTCGTATGCTATTTTTTCATTTTTCTTCCAAAATTTCTCATCAATCGATCCATCAAAAGCAAGAAAATTAATATTCTTGTATTTGATAAAATCTTTTTCAAAGTCCCAGTTAGTAGAAATTCCAAAACTAATAAGAAACTCTGCGTTTTCTAAAGAGGAGTTTTCGATTAGATAACCCCCATCATGCTTACTGCCAATTCGACTTAATGAGTAATTAAAATCAGGTTTAAATATTTTTGGTAATTTCATCTATTAAAAATAAATTATTTTATATTTTAATATTTTAACATATAAAGATTATTCTTTATTTGGGAGAGATGGCCGAGTGGTTTAAGGCGCACGCCTGGAACGCGTGTATAGGGGAAACTCTATCGTGGGTTCGAATCCCACTCTCTCCGCCATAATATTAATATTAATATTAATTTTTATTATTTCTTTTGGTGAATATAGTATTTCCTCTTGTTTTTACTAAAACTTTATAATCCCTATTCTTAAATAAATTAAATAAATCTATTTTCCATTTTGATGTATTTGAATGCTCAATGATTATCAATTTTGGCAATTCATCTTGCTTTGATTTTTTAATAAAATCTTCTAAGGCTTTGTCTTCATATCCTTCAACATCAATTTTGATTGCATCAATATTTTTAATTTTTCTTTCAATTACAAAATCATAAAGATTAATAACTTGAATATTTATTAAATTAGTATTTTTACTTTCTTGATAAAATGAACTATTACCAAAGTTATTTCTATCCTCAAAAATATGTTTTAACTCTTTTTTTAACCCTAATGCACTTGGTATTACTTCAATTTTTTTTTCTAAACCATTTAATTCAATATTAAATTTTAATTTATCAATTGTTTGTGGAATGGGTTCAAATGAGTATATTTTTTTGAAACCAAAATTAGCAGCGCTTATAGAGTAATATCCTATATTCGCGCCTATATCGATAAAAATTGAATTTTCACTTTTTTTTAAAGTCTCTAAACAGTTCAATTCTTCTTTATCTATTATTCTTGAACTAACTATCATTTTGCTATCGGTAGAGTTTAGCAATGGATACAAACAAAATGATTTACCATTGTATTTAAAAAATATTTTTTCTTTTCCAATAATAATTTTTAAAATATTAAATAAAATTTTTTTAAATATGGATCTTCCAAATCCTACTAATTTCAGTCCTTTTATAAAAAAAAGAGTTAATTGAATTTTTAAATTATTTTTGAAAGTTTTATTATTCATAGTATTTTTTATTCTTGCAATATATTGTAAAAAATACTGAATAACTAAATCTTTATGAAAAATTTAATTGTAAGCTCTGCTGACTTAAAATACTCACACTTACTTATAGAGTTATACAATTCACTTAAAACTAGCATAAATGACAAGTATGATTTTGCTATTTTAGATTGTGGCCTAAGTGCTGAAATTATTAATTTTTTTACTAATAATCATATCAAAATTGTTAAACCTGATTGGGAATTTGATGTACCTAACTATAAAATTCGTGGACGAGAAAATTTAAAGATTCAATTTTCTCGATTTTATTTAGACAAGTATTTCCCAGGATATGAAAATTATATCTGGCTTGACTCTGACACTTGGATAAATTGTCAAGATACATTCGATTTATACCTTAAAGGAGCAGACATAAGTGGTTTCTCAATAACTCCACAGGTTGATAGAGCTTATCCTAGGTTAATTGACATAAAATGGCTAATAGGCGGTATACCCAAAAAAATAAATACCATTAATTTTAAAAATATTTCTAAAAGTGTTTCTCTAAAATTAGCAAAGAAATATGCAGGTAATTTTACACTCAACGCTGGATGCTTTGCATATAATATTAAGTTTGATGGACTGAGTCGTCTTCGATCTAATTTAAGTCTTGCTTCAAAAAAAGGAAGAATATTTGGAAGTGACCAGGTAGCATTAGCACTTACACTTTTTAATGATGGTGTACATTTTGAACTTCTGCCTTCGTACTGTAATTGGTTATGTGTTACAAAAATTCCAAAATATTCAAATGACATGAAATGTTTCGTTGAACCATATCTTCCTAATCACAAAATAGGGGTAATGCATTTAGCCGGAATGGACATGGATAGAAAAGAAAAACTTATAAACCATAAAGTTCAATTAGTTGAGGGTGGGGAAAGTAATATGTCTCTTAGATATTTAGAAAAAAAATAACCAATTATTTTGAGTCTATTTTAATTTTATTTTCAGCTCCTAACTCCCTCATTTTATTTGCTTTATTGTATAAACTTTGATTGCCATCTTTTATAAATTTTTTAGTATCCTCAATGTTTTTCATTGATTTATCTAAATTTTTTGAAGTTTCATTCATTAGATTAATAGTTTTTGCTATTTGATCAATCATGCTCCCTGCTATCTTGGCTATTTCTTTTGAATTTTTATTTTGATTTTCTATTTTCCATATACTCTCAACAAGCTTCATACACATTACAAGTGTAGATGGACCCACAATTATAATTTGTTTTTGTTGGGCATATTGCAAAATTGAAGAGTCATATTTTTGAGCATGAACTATTGCAAATTCGTGAGGCATGAACATAAAAATGTAATTTGGAGAATTTATATTTAATAATTTAGAATAATTTTTTTTACTTAAAACGTTAATATGATTTCTGATTGCTAAAATAAAGTTCTTCATTTGTCCTTCTTTATTTTCATTATTCTTAGCATTTTGAAAGTCATACCAATCTCTCATTGGAACTTTAGAGTCTATGATTAAATTTCTTTTTTCTGGTAAAAATACAACTATATCAGGTCTAAATGTTTGCCCATCTTCATCTTGATCAGTATATTGAGATTGATAATCTCTATTTTTAGTCATACCACAATCTTGAAGAATATTTTCTAAAATTACCTCGCCCATTTGACCCATATCTGAAATATTTGAGGTCATTGCATTTGTCATTTTTTTTGTTAAATCTCCAATTTCATCAATCTTTGAATTGACGTAACCACTTTGTTCAATAGTTTTATAAAGAAGTGAATTTAATTGCTTTTCAATTTTTTCAAAATCTTGAGGTTCTTGCAAATAACTTTTTTTTGAAGATTTAAAAAATAAGGCTATCAAAATAATGAATATTAGTATTAGAAGGATGATAACTATATGTTCAAATGTCATAATTTTACTGTTAACTTAACAAAGGTGAAAATTAATAAAAAGTTTTAAATTTTACTTAAGCTCTCTTTAGCTTTTTCCTTCAATTTAAATATTATCTCACTATCAAAGATTTTTTGATCAACTAATTGATTATAATAATGCTGTAATTCTAAGGATATTTTTTCCAATTTTATTAATTCATGAGGATATTTATTTTTGAGATACTGAATCTCGTTTTCAAAATCTTTTATTGCTGATTTAAAGTGCTTATCTGCAAAAGTTTCAAACTTATTTTTAAAATTACTAATATTGAATTCAATATCAATTTTAGACTCCAAATCATAATAAACTAGATGAAAGTAATCAAAAATTTGATCACATAAGTCATCTAACTTCTTGAATTTAAAATTGAGAGCAATATTCACCTTTAAAATCTACATTAGGATGATTTAGATTGTCAAAGATTTAATAAGTGTTTTCCAATTAATTTTTTAGTAATTAAATATTTTTTATTAAATTGATTAACCCCAGGTTTTATTTTGATTATTTTTTCAACATTTATTTTATTGTTATTTAAATATTCAATTTTTTCAGGATTATTAGTAATTAATTTACATTTTTTAATTTTAAAAAATTTTAATATTTTTACTGCAGTTCTATAGTCTCTTTCATCTCCACTAAATCCTAATATGTTATCTGCTTGATAGGTATCCCATCCATTTTCTTGAATATTATAACTGATTATCTTATTATGGATTCCCAAACCTCTTCCTTCTTGATTTAAGTAAATTAGTATGCTCATTCCTTCGTTATTACTCATAAATTCAATTGCTGACTCTAATTGATATCCACAATCACATTTCTGACTCCCCATTAGATCTCCAGTTAAACAAGATGAATGAATTCTTACAACTGGATTAGTAGATTTTTTATTTTTATTAAAAATTAAGGCATAGTGTGTATTTTTTAAAATTAGATCATCAAATAAAACTATTTGGACGTTTTTATTCTTTTTTAGAGGCAAGGATGTCGAGTCTTTATAGGTAATTTTTGATTTATTAAGTGAACTTTTGATCTTTGATAAATTAAAACTAAATTTTAGTTTATATGGTTTTTTTTTTAAGAAAATTGGGAATGGCAAAATATTCAGTTTTTTAAATATTGATAAAATTTTTTTTTCAGCTGAATTTAATTTTGAGTTTCTTTTTATATCAACATAATTAGAAATTTTTCCATTACTTAAAAGATCATTTATTTTTTTTGGTTTTTTTATTATTGGGAATTTTAAAAATTGCTCAGATGTTTTAATATTTATTCCATGGTATTTTAACAATAGAACAGGTAGGACTATTAAAGAACCTAACAACATTTTACTATGTTTAACAAAATTCTCATCTGAAGTTGAAAATGTATAATAGAGATTATTAAAATTTACAATTTCGCCATAGTCTAACTCTATATGTAGTCTATTAAGATCGTCACTCATTGGGAGAGTTAATTTATTTATTTAATGAGGTTAAAACAATAAAAAAAGCCCAGCATATAGCTGGGCTTTTGAGAACAATTATGGTTTAAAATGCAGAGTCTCTACCTTGGGACTTTGCGATTTCCCTGGCATTTGGGTTAACAGATGGTCTGAAAGGCATTTCTACTATTTCACCATCAACCGGTTGACCTGGGGTATCGCAATATTCATCTGGTAAATGGAATTTAAATTTATTACCAACATCTCTTTTTTCATAAGGCACATAACCCATTGCGATATTTGTCTGAAGTTCCGGTGAGTACCATGGTGAGGTTAAATAACCTATTGGTGTATTGCCATCTTCTGAGACTAGCCAGAAATCAGGCGCATACTCTTCAATTTTCTTTCCACCTAATACGAATCCAACCAACTGATTGCTATATGGTTTTTCACCAGCTTCAATTTTTGCTCTCATAGCCTCTAAAGCCTCTTTGCCTATATAGTCCGCAGTCTTTTTTCTTGGAACTTGATAACCAAGATTACATTGAAAAGGATATGTTTCAGCATCAAGATCTTGTCCCCAAGATAAAATACCAGCAGCAATTCTTCTATGGTGAGCAGGGGCGATAACCATAAGGTTATGTTTTTTTCCTGCCTCAAGAACAGCATTCCACATATCATCAGCATACTTTGTTGCATCTTTCAAATATATCTCATAGCCTTTTTCACCAGTAAAACCAGTTTGTGAAATAATACAATCTCTTCCACCAACCTTTGCTTCCATCAGTCCGTAATAAGGAATATCCCTGACAGCATCTCCAACTAAGTCAGCCATAAGATCAACAGACTTTGGACCCTGAATTTGAACAGGACAAACATCTATCTCATCAATAGTAACATTGAAACTTTTGTCATGATTTACACCTTGTAAAAAAAACATAATGTCAGAGTCTGAAAGAGAAAACCAAAATTCATCTTCCGCAACCCTTAATAAAATTGGATCATTAAGAACTCCGCCTTTGCTATTACACAAAATAACATACTTACCGTGCATGACTTCGATTCTTGATGCATCTCTTGTAATTACATAATTTGTAAATTTTAAAGCATCTGGTCCTTTAACTCTGATTTGTCTTTCAACAGCAACATTCCACATAGTAACGTGATTAACTAATGCATCATATTCAACCATTGCACCACCATCTTCAGGTTTTACATAACCTCTTGGATGATACATACGATTATAAACTGTACATCTCCAGCAACCAGCCTCGACGGCTAAATGCCAGTATGGTGATTTTCTAACTCTTGTAGAGATCAACATCTGTTGTGGAGTCGGTCCAGATTGTCTTAGATTGTAGGGGACTAGTCTATCAGACTGATCCACAGTACTTGGATGTGTTAGCTTCATTTACCCTCCTATAAAGCTATTTTTTAGCAATTCCGAAAAATTAATTTTTTTTATTTTATGATGCAATCATAAAATTCAATCTTAGAAGATTTTTTTGTGGAGCTTTAATTTATTATTTTCGAGAGAAAAAGAGCCAGATTGAACTTCATTTAGCCATAGGCAGGTCTTCTCAAATCCTCCAAAAGGAAAGCAATGAAAGGACTTTAATGGGCTTAAATTGCTTGCATAATTTGAGAGTTCTAACAACATTTCATCATTAGATGTTTTGGTCAATAAATCTGAGACTTTAGTAGAATTCTTCTTTAAAAAATTAAGTGAATTTCCCACTCCACTCATTAATCCAAAATTTAATAAGGTTTTAAAAGACGCAGGTCCAGGAAATCCTACTCTCACTGGCAGGTTAATATTTTCTTTTTTTAACTTTTCACACCATTCTATAAAGGGTTGAGCATTAAAGAAAAATTGAGTAACTAATTCCAAATCCAAATTACTACTTTTTGATAATTCAAACTTTTTATTTAAAAATTCATTGATTGTATCTTGGCTTATATCAGGCGACCCCTCTGGATGACCAGCTATTCCAATGTGATGAAACCCAAACTCAGCTAATAAACCAGAATCTAAAATATCCAATGAAGAAGTAATGCTTCCTTTTTGATCTCCACCTCCACCGATTACTAAAATTTTTGAACTATTGGTTCTCTTACGAACTTCTTTCAAAAAATCTCTCACATGATCTAAATCTTTCATCGTGCGAGCGGGAAGATGCACGATAGGTATCAACTTTTGATTAGATACAAACTCTACAGTTTCTAAAATGTCATTTTCAGATGCATCAGGAAGATAAGTAATATAAATGTGATTTTTTGAGTCTAGAGGTATTGAATTTAATTTAAATCTAACTTTAGGATTTAGTTCAATTGTAAATCCTTGAATTAAAGAAATTATATTATCTTTACTCATATATTTAAGTTACAGAGGATTAAGATTTTAATCTACTATTTTTAGGATCCAAAAGTGGTTCAGTGGTCACTGTCAAAGGATATCTTTTTCCAAAATATTCTAACTCCAATTTTGTTCCCGTTGAGGATAATTCTGAAGGTAGATATCCATACACAATATGTTTATCAACATAGTATCCATAATTAGTGCTAGTAACGTAGCCAACTGCTTTTCCATCACTATAAATTGGTTCTGTCCCTAGTGCCATTCCATCAGGGTCTTCTAATATCATGCATGCTAATTTTTTTTGGATTGGAGCTTCTTTGATTTTTGAAAGTGCTTCTTTACCAATAAAATCAAAGTCTTTTTTAAGTTTAACAGTAAAACCTAATCCAGACTCATATGGGTTTGTGTTGGTATGGATATCTGTGCCAAGAGATCGATAGCCTTTTTCTAGTCGAAGAGATTCAAAAGCACCAACGCCTGAGCAAATCATATTAAATTCTCTGGAGGTTTCTCGAAGTTCATCCCATAAGGTAAGACCATATTCTGTTGGGGTATAAATTTCCCAGCCTAATTCACCTATATATGAAATTCGAACAGCAACACAAGGTATATTGCTGATTGAAATTCTTTTGATAGAGAAAAAAGGAAAAGCTTCATTGGATACATCATCGTCATCACATAATTTATCTAAAACATTTCGAGAATTGGGACCCCATAGACCAATCCCGGCCAAAGCGGAAGTCCAATCAATGATTTGAACACTCCCGTCATCAGGAGCATTTACACGCAACCAATTAATATCAATCATACCGTTGCCTGCTCCAGCTAATACCCAGAATTTATCTTCCTCTAATCTGCTGATCGTTAAATCACTTTTTATACCACCGTAAATATTAGATATAACACTGTAGACCACTTTCCCAACGGGGACGTTTATATTATTTGTGCAAACCTTTTGTAGAAGATTAAGAGCGCCTTTTCCACTGACCTCAATTTTTACAAAGCCTGTAATATCAAAAATAGCTCCGGTTTGACGAGTAACTAAATGTTCAGCTGCTTGAATAGGTGACCAATACTTAGCTGCCCAACCAGTTCTATTCGGAAAGTTTTTTCCTTTGATTAATTCAGCATTAGATTCATACCATTGCGGTCTTTCCCATCCCATCGTTTCAAAGAAATGAGCCTTCTGGCCTTCCAGTCGACTATAAAAAGGACTTCGACGTAGAGGTCGAGGTTGTTCCATTTGCTGAAGGGGATGAATAATGTCGTAAACCTCTCGATAATTTTGTTTGCCTCGAGCACGTAAATATTTTCTTACATGGTGATGAGGGTGAAAACGATTGATATCACCTTGACGTACATCGAGTTCTGGCTCTCCATTTGCAATCCATTCCGCCATAGCCTTTCCTACACCTCCTGCATGAGTGATCCATACAGCATTAGCAGTCCATAATCCTTTAATAGAGGTCTCTCCCATAAGAGGATTCCCATCAGTGGTAAATGAAAAAATACCATTGATTTTTCTAGTTAATTTTTTTTCAGCAAATTTGGGAAACAACCAATTAGACTCTTGATGAGCTCCGGCAAAGTCATCTGGTCGAAAATCAACCAATGAAGGCATTTCCTCAGCATCTTCTGGTTTTTTTAATTCTTCTGACTCTAGAATACGTGGTTCATGTCGATAGTTACCAATGACATAAGTGTCATTCCATTGTCTAAAATATAAACTGTAATCTTGATGTCTCATCAATGCGTGTTCTACTTGGGCCTCCTTATGATCTGCTTGAAACTCTTTCAATTCATCAAAAGGTTCAAGCCAAGCCATTTGGTGTTCGCAAGGAACGAGAGGTAAAGAAATATTTGCTAGCCTTCCCATTTTGGGTGCCCAGATGCCGGTAGATACTAGAACAATATCCGCCTCATAATCTCCATGAGGTGTTTCTACTCCTCGAATTTGATTATTAGAAATTTTAAAACCTATCACAGGAGTTTCTCCAATAAACTCACCTGCATTTAAATCAGTCACATATTTAGCCATCGCCCGCACGGCTCGTACTGGTGCGGCTAGTCCATCAGTAGGAACATAATATCCACCATGAATTTTTTCAGGATCAATAAAAGGACTCATTTTAAGCACTTCATCAGGAGAAATTATTCTGGCATCAGTTAGGCCATAACTATGAGCTATGCCAAGTTTTCGATATAAATCTTCATGACGCTCTTTTGTTTTAGAGACTTCAATTCCACCAACAGTATGAAAACATGGCTTTCCTTCAAAAGAAAGGGATCGAAGTAAATCAACAGTGTATTGAGCAAACTTACACATCATTCGAGAGGGGTTTGTTTGGAAGACTCCTCCTGGTGCATGGCTTGTTGAACCACCAGTTTCAAATAGGGGACCCTGGTCTAAAATCACTATATCCTTCCACCCTAGCTGAGCTAAATGATAAGCTGTGCTGGCACCCACAATGCCGCTTCCAACAATAATGATACGAGATTTACGTGACATTACCCCCTCCTAATATTTACTTAAACTAACCAGTTCCGATTTTTGATGTCAATATGAAAAATGGGAATTAAAAATTAACTGCGTCAATCAATCGATCTTCAAAATATTCAGAGAAAGAACGATTGCAGCTTAAAAGTAGATGATTATTCATTTTGTAAAAACTACAGTCAATTCTAGCGATGAGCGTCTGAGCCGCTGTCATAAGTTTAAAATTTTTTTCTCTAAAATCAAAATGAGTTAGTTTATTCAACATTGAATAAGTATTCTTTCCACTAATTTGGAAAAACACCTGTGCATCTGAAATATTTGTAGCTAATAAGTCCGAATTTTCATTAATTTCTTGGCAAAAATTTTGAACTTTTAAATCTTCATTTTTACCAAGGAATATCAAGTTCCATTGATCGAAGGAAAGTTTGGCTAAGATGTGATTATCATCAGACACAACACGTAAATTATCTGATGGAGGTAAGAGTTTTAGTTTTTTATTTAATAAATTATTAAATTTTGAGTCGCCAGATCCTCTGATAATTACATGGTTAGCAGAAAAAGTCTTAATTTCTACATCATTGGATCGAATGACTTCTCTCACGATACTAACCTTTCATTTTTTTCATCGTAGAAAACAGGTTTGACGATTTCTACAGGAATTGTTTTTTGATCGGGAGTAGAGGCAAACGCTTTTGTACCAATTAAACTGTGACCATCTTTGATTACCGCTAGTCCAAAGGTATGCCCCATTGTTGGGCTATGGTAACTTGAAGTTATGTGACCTAACATAGGAACTGGGGTCTGAATAGACTCATTTAATAAAATATGCTGACCTTCTTGAATAGAATCTTCTTTGTTCGATGGAAGGATGCCAACTAATTGCTTTCGATCTGGACGAACTGTATCAGAACGAGTAAGAGATCTTTTACCCAGAAAATCAGTCTTTGTTTTTCCGATCATCCAATTTAAGCCTAAGTCAATTGGAGTAATCGATCCATCAGTATCTTGACCTACAATGATATATCCCTTTTCTGCTCGAAGAAGATGCATGGTTTCAGTACCGTATGGAATTAAACCAAATTCTTTTCCAGCTTCATGAATTTGTTCCCAAATTTTTATAGCATGGTTTGATGGGACATAAATTTCATATCCCATTTCTCCCGTAAAACTTGCTCGCATAATTCTTATTTGAGTATTTTGAAATTCATGAAATTGAAATGTCATAAATGGGAAGGCGTCATTAGAAAAATCAATTTCTGCAAAAACTTTACTCATAATATCTCGAGTTTTAGGGCCACTTATATTAAAGGTAGCAAATTGTTCTGTGATTGAATTCATGTAGACATTTAAATTAGGCCATTCTGTTTGAGCGTACTCTTCCATACAACCTAGAACATTAGCTGCACCACCAGTCGTTGTGGTGGCTATAAAATGTTCGTCTGAAATTTTACAAATAATTCCATCATCTTTTACCATTCCATCTTCTCCCAGCATCAGGGCATATCTAGAAGATCCAGGTTTCATCTTTGTAAAGCTATTGGTATAGATCAAATTCATGAATTTGAGTGCATCTTTTCCTTTAATTTCAATCTTTCCAAGAGTGCTACCATCTAAAATGCCTGCTGCCTCACGAACAGTTTTACTTTCCCTTTGAACTGCATCATGCATTGTCTCGGATTTTGAAAGTGGGAAATACCAAGGTCTCTTCCACTGGCCAACATCTTCAAATATGGCGCCGTTTTTAATATGCCATTGATGAATTGGTGACTTTCTCTCTGGGTCATAAAATTCATATGAATTTCTTCCAGCGATAGCGGCGAAGCTTAGAGGCGCATAAGGCGGTCGGTAAATTGTTGTTCCAACTTCATTTACTTTTTTATCTAATAGATCAGAAACAATCCCAAGTGCATTAATACTGCTTATTTTTCCTTGGTCGGTTCCCATACTATTAGTTGTAAATCTTTTTAGATGCTCAATACGATCAAAGCCTTCTGAAATCGCTTGTCTGATATCTTTAGTGGTAACATCATTTTGTAAATCAATAAAAGATTTAGACCACATTGATGTTTTATGAGCAGGTATCTCCCATAATTTTTGGACTTTATATTTAGTTGAAATATTTGATTTGATTTTAACTTTGATTTTGTTTGCATTAAATATTTTTAACTTTTGATTAATCTCATTTTCCACTTTTTCTAAATCAAACTGGCCACTGGCAGATCCTAATGTGATCGTATTTTGAAATGATTTAGAGGGTTTATATGTAAGATCATTTTCATCCCAGTCTAACAATCCTTTAGATTGTGTGAATAGATGTACATCTGGATTTATTCCTCCAGAAACACACAAAAATTCTGTAGCAATTTCACTAGTTCCACCTGAACTATCTTGGACAATAATCTTCTCTAATTTTTTATTGCCATATGCAGCTTTTACTTGAGCATTAGTATATAAAGGAATGTCATGCTTTCTGATTAAATCAAAAAGCTCTGGTTCTATTTGTTCACCCGATCTAGAGTCAATATATGCTTTAGGCTTAATATTTAACTCAAGTAGTGTTTTCACTAAGCTATTGGTATTTGAATTATTACTAAAAATTACTGGCTCTTTTGATGGTACCACGCCATATCGACAAACATACTTTTCAAAGGAAGCCCCCAGCATAATCCCAGGGAGATCATTATTTTGAAAAGATAAAAATCGCTCAATATGACCATTACTTAAAATGACATGTTCGGTTCGAATTTTATGAAGAGTGCTATTAACTTTATCTTCAGCCGGCTTGGACCTCACATACTTATCTTCAACCGCAACGAGATGGTTGATATAATTATATGTAGTAACAAGTGTGTTTTTTAAAATTTTAATATTTTTAGATTTTTCAATATTTTCAACAGTTTTTTTAGTCCAATCTTGAGTGTTTTGACCATTGATCTCATTAATTTTTGATGAGTTATTTAATACCCCACCAAGTTGATTATCGCTTTCAATCAACAAAACATCAAAATCTGTATCTATAAGAGACTCTGCAGCCAACAATCCGTTGATCCCCCCACCTACAATAACAATATCAACGTTATGGTGAAGGTGAGAACTGATCGCTTTAAATTCTTTTGGAGGCTTTCCAAGGCCTGCAGCCTTTCTAATAACGGGCTCGTAAATTTTTTTCCAAAAACTTTTATGAGGCCCCATAAACGTTTTATAATAAAAACCAGCAGAGAAGAGAGGAGAGAATATACTATTGATACTACCGATATCAAAATCAAGAGAGGGCCATCGATTTTGACTTTCTACTTCCATCCCTTCATAAATTTTTTTGATAGTGGCGCGTGCATTTGGTTCAGAGTATTCACTTATAATTTGTACAAGAGCATTAGGTTCTTCAATACCACAAGTATAAATACCTCGGGGACGATGATATTTAAAACTTCTCCCAATTAATTTTACTCCATGACGAAGAAGGGCACTGGCGATCGTGTCCCCTTTATAGCCATGATATTTTTTTCCATCAAACTTAAAATTTATTTTCTGATGAAAATGAATAAAGGGACTATTTTGATTATTCAACTCTGTCATTTTTTTACAGTAAAATTTCCAGATCCAACATCTGGCTCTCCAGAAGGAGTTTGAATTTTATTTTCAAATTCTTTTAGGGGAGGTTGGGGGTCGTCTAATTTATAAACTTTTAGGATCTCATCAGTTGAAGTGTCTCGAACACAATTAAACCATTTACGGCATCCATGAGAGTGAACCCATCTTTCGTAAAAAAGTCCTTTGGGATTAGAACGAATAAAAACATATTCGCCCCATTCTCGATCACTTATTTCCTGTGACCCATCTGGGCGTTTAACGTGAGCTTCACCACCGTTAGAAAATTCAGATTGATCTCGGGGTCCGCAGTAAGGGCAGTCAATTAATAACATTGAATTTTAATGAGCTACTGCTGCAGCTCCATGTTCATCAACTAATTTACCACTTACAAAACGATCTAAGCTAAATGCTGCATTGATTTGATGGGGTTCATTTTTAGCAATTGTATGAGCAAATACATTTGCGCTTCCAGGAGTGGCTTTAAAACCACCCGTACCCCAACCACAGTTGAAAAACAACCCTTCTACATCGCACTTACTAATTATAGGACTTGCATCAGGACAAATATCAACAATTCCACCCCATTGTCGGAGCATTTTCATTTTTCCAAACACAGGGTAAAGCTCAACCATCGCCCGAATAGTTTCCTCAATAATATTAAAACCACCTCGTTGGGTAAAAGAATTATAACTATCTGTACCTGCGCCAATAACTAATTCCCCTTTGTCTGACTGACTAACATATGCATGAACAGCTGATGACATCACGACAGTATTAATAATTGGTTTAATAGGCTCTGAGACTAGCGCCTGTAATGGTTTGCTTTGAAGTGGAAGTCTGATACCTGCTGTTTCTGCTAGGACGCTTGTGTGTCCTGAAGCAACGATACCAATCTTATTTGCTCTGATAAAACCTTTGGAAGTTTCGACACCCTCAATTTTTCCATTTTTTGTTCTAATTTGTTTTGCCTCACAATTTTGAATTATATCGACTCCCATTTCATCAGCTCGCATAGCAAACCCCCACGCAATAGCATCATGTCGGGCTACTCCTCCACGTGGCTGGAATGAAGCGCCTAAAACAGGATAACGAAGATTATCTGTATTCATGATGGGAACCATTTTTTGGATCTCTTCTTTTGAGAGCCACTGAGAGTCAATACCATTTAAATTATTAGCGCTAACACGTCTTTTAATTTCTTTGATGTCATGTTCATTATGGGCCAAATTCATAACACCTCTTTGACTAAACATTACATTGTAGTTGAGTTCTTGAGAGAGATTTTCCCAAAGTTTCAGAGAGTGCTCATACAAGTGAGCACTATCATCCCATAAATAGTTTGAACGAATTATAGTTGTATTACGACCAGTATTTCCACCACCAAGCCAACCCTTTTCAATAACAGCAATATTCTTAAGCCCATGTTCTTTTGCTAGATAGTAGGCAGTGCCAAGTCCATGGCCACCGCCGCCAATGATAATTGCATCATAAAACTCTCTAGGTTCAGGGCTACGCCACATTTTAGGCCAGTTTTTATGACCAGAAAAAGCGTTTCTAGCGATGCTAAATATGGAATAATTCTTTTTCACGAATGAAAAGTAACAAAAAAATAATTACTCAGCTAGTCATTTTCATTGGCGAATTGTCTTTCATATTTCGAAAGATTTTAGGAAATTGCCATTGTAATTCACAGTCAACATTTGGAGCTTCATTTTTTTCATTCAGATCACTCTGACAAACAGTCCTAATCTCATAACTAAATCTCGTATTTTCAGACTTCTGTTTAGAGGAGCTATGAAGGTGACTTCCCGAAAAACAAAGTATCTCTCCGGGTTTTATGGTAACTGGCCAAATTGTTAGATTTGCCGGAAGATCTTCCAATAATTCTGGTGCAGAAGGGTAAGAGAAGTCTCCTTTTTTTCTATTTTCTAGATAAATGTTTAAGTCCCAAGTTCCAGTAGAATTTTTAACAGGCCTATTAAAATATTCAGGAAAAAAAACCATGGTATTCGTCTCTTCAATTGAACTAATGGGAGCCCACCAATTAATTTGTTGATGAATATTAGTGCCCCATGTATCTCGATGAACGCCTATCCTTGATGCTTCTCGATATCCAAATTCATTTTTTGCTGGCGCAACACGAACGACAAACTTATCCCAGTAACTTTCTCCTTGTAAAAAGTTAATAGAGTTTAAAAAATCATAAAAAAGATTTTTAAAAATTTCTGTATTTTTTAAGTTTGCAATTAAATCAGTACTAATTTCTTCACAGTTGGAAAGATGATGTAGTTTTTCTAATTGCCCTGAGTAATCATTTTCAATTTTTTTTTTGATTTCAGTAATTAGTAGCTCTGTAATTTTAGATTTTTGAAAAACAAATATTTTCCCATTAAAAATATCTTTTTTAAATTGAGATAAATTTTCTATTTGCGTAATTGGAGTAAACAATCAGTCAATATCACCGACATAAACACCCAGTGCTAATGCTGTTTCAATTAGGGGGTCTGTTCGATCAACAACTTTATAAGTAGAAATACCTTCTGAAATGGGAACATCAATCACCTTACGGTCTCTCCATGCTACCATACGATCAAATTTACCCTGTGCGAGTAAATCAACTGCATACACTCCAAAAGCACTTGCTAATATTCTATCTCTTGGTGTAGGTGGGGCACCTCTTTGAACATGACCTAAAGAAGTTACTCGACATTCAATATCTGTATTTTTCATTATTGCTTCAGATAAATAGGTGCCTATTCCACCGAGTCTTTTTTGACCATCAGCAAATTCTACTTCGTATGTTTTGCCATCTTCAGTTTTGACGGCTTCTGCAACTACTATTAAAGAATGAACAATTCCTCTATTTTTCATTTCTGTTAGCTTATTAACTACGCCCTTAATTGAATAGTTTAGCTCTGGAATTAATATGACATCAGCTCCACCTGCAATGCCTGCATTAATCGCGATATGTCCAGCATCTCTGCCCATAACCTCTAAAATCATTGTTCTATGATGACTGGCTGCAGTTGACTGCAGATTATCCAGGGCCTGGGTAGCTACATTTACTGCGGTGTTAAAACCAATAGAGCTTTCTGTGGCTCCGACATCATTGTCAATCGTTTTAGGAATGGCGACTATCTTCAAATCACCTCGCTTGGCAATTTCAGTTAAGATCGCCATACTTCCATCACCACCAATAACAATCAAACCTTCAAGTCCTAGTTCGTGATAACCGTCAATAATTTCTTGGGAGCGATCTTTAAATGAACCGTCAGCCATGGGGAATTTAAATGGATTGCCTTTATTCGTTGTTCCAAGAAAAGTTCCACCCTGTCTTAAAAGAGCTCCACTAAAAGTTTGATAATCTAAAGGAAGGTAAGCAACTGGTCTTTGCATTAAACCCACCGTACCATCTCGAATTCCCAGAACCTCCATCCCATAAGTATTTTTAGCTCTGTAAAAAATGGAGCGTACAGCTGCGTTTAATCCACCGCAATCACCACCACTTGTAAGTATTCCAATTTTTTTCATTTAAAACTTATCTGAGTCCCATAACCATGCTGCTCCACGGACACCGCTAGAGTCACCATGAGTATTTCGAAGAACTTTGTTTCGCACTTTATCACTAAAAGTATATTTTGGAAGAAGTTTTGGAATATTATCATACAGTCTTCCTACGTTAGACATCCCGCCACCCAAGATAATTACATCTGGATCAACTATGCCTATCATTACTGCAATTAATCTTGCAAATCGATCTTCATATAATTCAAATTCTTTTTTGGCTCTTTCATCTCCATTAGCTTCCAGAGCGACAATTTCTCGAGTTCTTAAATCTGTTCCATATTTTTGATTAAATATTTTTGTAAAACCAATTCCTGAAATAAATTGTTCTGCACAAAGGGGTCGTTGACAGTTACCAACCTGGCATTGAACGTTAAGATCGTATTCTTCTTTTGTTGGGTAGGGTAAGGGTTGATGCCCCCAGTCTCCAGCCACTTGGTTTACTCCCTCGACAACCTCTTTATTATAAACAAATGATCCTCCAAAACCTGATCCAATGATAATCCCCCAAACAGATTGAAAATTTGCACCTGAACCATCAATAGCTTCTGATAAAGCAAAACAATTAGCGTCATTCATCATTCTGACTTCTCTGTTTAGAGTATTTTCTAAATCCATTTGGAAAGGTTGGTCATTAATCCATACACAATTGGCATTATTTACTAATCCTGTTTCCCGAGATGAAAAACCTGGAATACAAATACCTACAGTATTTTTTGAACCACTATATTGATCAAATTCTTCAACAAGAGATCTGACTGTATCTAGGCCACTTTGATAATTTTTATCATATGTGGAGCGTTTTCTTAGAACCTCTTTTCCTGTTTGATCCATTAAGATACCTTCAATTTTGGTACCCCCGTAATCAATTCCTATTTTGAATTTTTCATTCATATCATTGAACATTTATATCAAAATAAACATTTCTCAAGATCCTTATTGTCATCTCAAATATTTATCAAATTTTTTTTGAAATAAGGTAAGATTTGCTGATGAAAAAAAATGTCGTTAATTGGGGTATTATAAGTACTGCTAAAATTGGATGGGAACATGTCATTCCAGCTATCCAAAAATCAAAAAATAGTAAAGTTTTAGGACTTGCGAGTAGAGATTTAAAAAAAGCTAAATCGCTATGTCAAAAATTAAATATTTCTAAAAGTTATGGGTCTTATGAAGAACTCTATCAAGATCCCGATATCGATATTATCTATAATCCACTACCAAATCATTTGCATATCAAAACAAGTTTAAAAGCTGCATCATATGGAAAACATATTCTTTTAGAAAAACCACTCTCGCTAAAAGCTAAAGATATTGATCCTCTCATTAAATCTGCCCAAAAAAATAAAGTCATTATTAAAGAGGCTTTCATGGTTCGCCATCACCCTCAATGGCAATGGGTTAAAAAATATATTAAGGATGGAAATATAGGAGCCATTAGCAATATCTCTACCGTCTTTTCTTACTCAAATAAAGACCCTAATAATATTAGAAATATTTTAAAATATGGTGGGGGGGCTATCTATGATATCGGATGCTATCCCACAGTTATTTCTCGTTTCCTAACGGATAAGGAACCTAAAAGAGTTGTGGCCACTGCAACAAAAGATAAAAAATTCAAAACAGATATCTTGTCTTCTGTGATGTTAGACTTTGGTGGGATTTTTTCTTCTTATACAGTCGCCACTCAAAGCAACGTGTCACAACAAGTCATCATTTTAGGAACTAAAAAAACTATAGTTGTGGAAAATCCTTTTAATGCCGTTGCTTCAAAGCCTACAACGGTGGTGATTTATAACGGTAAATCAATTTACCGAAAAGAAAATACGGTAAAAACCTTTACTGCAGCAGATCAATATGAACATCAGGCTACTGCTTTTTCTAATCATTTGATTAAAAAAACTAAAGTTGATTATGACTTAAAAGATGCAAAGAAAAATATGAAAGTTTTAGATGCTACTTTTAAATCGATCAAAAAAGGATCTTGGGTTAAAGTTTAATTTTTTGCTCTAAAATTTTTGCTAAGTTTTGACTAAATTTCTGATGCATTGGTTTCGACCAATGGATCGGATCTATGTTCGATGACTGACAAAATTGACTAGCATCAATTAGATCTACCCCCATGTGGCTACAGACTTTTTCAAATGAGTAATAAAGCTGTTTTGATTTGTCTAATCCACCTACCCACTCATCAAAATTAAGCCAAGTAGGATCGTTAGATTTTTCTCCTAGGGCAGGAGGGCAAATGATAATTAATTTTGATTTATTTTGATCATGCCAACTTCCTGTTCCAGAGTTGGTTTCAAAAACAATTTGAATTAATTCTTTTATTCCATCTGCTATATTTTCAGCAGATCTTTGAAACCTGATTTTCAAATCGTTAGTACCTAACAATATTAATACAAAGTCGATAGGCGAGTGAGATAGTAATGATGATTTTAATACTTTGGCACCATTCAAATGAGTACCATCTTGAAGATCATCAATATTTGTTGTTCTTCCAGGAAGGCAATCCTCTAGAATTTCAATATTGATACCCTTTTGAATTAATTCTTGATTTAATAATACTGGCCATCTTTTTTCATATCTGTGGCCATTGTCTTGATCAGTGTAGCCCCAACTATTGGAGTCACCAAAAATTAAAACTCTTTTCAATACGAACTAGATGGAGCCCAGAGGTTGATATTGCCCTCTTTAGCATTTTTATCAATTTTCTTGAGTTCATCTTTAGTGAATTTCAAATTATTTAATGCAGCCAAATTATCTTTCAGTTGAGCTACAGAACGTACTCCAATTAAAGCCGATGTTACTGCCTTATTATTTAAAACCCAAGCCAATGCTAATTGAGAGAGAGATTGACCACGTTTTTTTGCAATTAAATTTAAATTATTAATTATTTTGAGATTATTTTTGGTAATTAAATCTTTACTAAAAGAGCTATTCTCACTAACCCTGGTTCCCTTCGGTATCCCTTTTAAATATTTATTTGATAAAAAGCCTTGAGCAAGTGGAGAAAAAGCAATACACCCAACCCCATTTTTAATTAATGTTTTAGTTAAATCCTTTTCAATCCACCGATTAATCAGGGAGTAGGAAGGTTGATGAATAAATAATTTGATGCCACGGCTTTTTAAAATTTTTATCATTTCTTTAGTTTTCTTCGCTGAATAAGAAGAAACACCTATATACAAAGCTTTGCCAGATCGATAAATACTCTCAAGCGCATCAGCAGTTTCTTCTAAGGGTGTATTAGGATCAAATCTATGAGAATAAAAAATATCAACATAATCGACTTTCATTCTCTTTAAACTTTGATCACAACTAGCAATGACATGTTTTTTAGAACCCCATTCTCCATAAGGACCATCCCACATGTCATATCCAGCTTTGGAGGAGATAATCATTTCATCTCGGTACTTTTTAAAATCGCTTTGCATAACTTTACCAAAGTTCGCTTCAGCACTTCCGTAAGGAGGGCCATAATTGTTGGCTAAATCAAAATGTGTAATACCAGCATCAAAAGAGGCAAAAAGAATTTTTTTGGACTCAGAGGCCATGCCGTTGCTTCCTCCAAAGTTATGCCAAAGACCAACTGATAAAAGAGGGAGTTTTAATCCACTGCTCCCACAATTTCTATATTGCATATTTTGATATCGATTTTTTTGTGCTGAATAACTCATTGTATATTCTCCTCTATTTCATCAATTGTGGGCATTGAATTTGCTGCACCCTCACGAGTAACTGAAATCCCAGCAACTAAATTAGCAAACTCAATTGCTTCTTTATAGTTTTTATTCTTAGATAAAGCGACACTAAAAGCACCATTGAAAGCATCACCTGCTCCGGTGGTATCTACTACAGGAGCAGAAAGCTTTTTCGCGGGTAATAAAAATTCTTCTTCTTGGTTTTTAAAAAAACATCCTTTATCACCTAGTGTTATCAAAATGTTTTTCACTCCTTTGTCTAATAATACTTTTGCAGCAGATTGACAGTCCTCTTCACTTTCAATTGATTGATTGATAAAAAAACTTGCCTCAGTTTCATTAGGTGTGAAAAAATCAATATTTTCAAAACAATCATTTGGAAGATTTCTAGCAGGAGCAGGGTTTAAAATAGTAGTGCAACCATTTTCTTTTGCCATCTTAAGGGCATACATTGTAGCATCAATTGAAGTTTCTAATTGAGTTAGAAATATTTTAGAATTTTTGATAATAGATAAATTATCATCAATGAATTTATGATCTATTGTTGCGGCAGCTCCTGGAATAACATTAATTGCATTCTCTCCCGTCTTTTGATTGATTAAGATACCAGCAGCTCCAGTATTTAAATTAGGATCAAGAATTACAGCTTGAGTATTTACTCCAGCTTCTTGATACAGTTTTAATGCCATATCAGCATAATTATCCTTACCTAACTTAGTAACAAAAGAGACATCACCTCCTGCTCGAGCAGCTGCTATTGCTTGATTAGAGCCTTTACCACCTGGGCCAATTATGTATTTTTTTCCAAGAACCGTTTTTCCTGGGATGGGAATTTCATCTCCAAAAAAACATAAGTCTGCAACAAAAATACCTAGTATTGAAATACTCACTGATTCAATAACCAAACAGAGCCATCAGGTTTAACAACCCCTTTGGTGAAAATGAAACATCCAAAAGGTCTTGTTTCATTGGTAGTAATGATGGCAAATGAATTTTTGGCTTCTTCGTAAAATTTAAATCGCTCAATAGATGAAATCTTCCAATGATCTCCAGCAACTTCAGCTGTTGTTTGCATTAATTCTTTGTGAACCTCATTTAGTTCATCGGGATTTCCATCGATTTCCATTCTTTGTATTGGAGATTCAATAAAACTATCAAGTGGGAATACCGATAAAATTGCTTTTGCAGCCCTAGCTGCATCTACACCATCTAAACGATGTACTCTAGAATTCATTGAGTAAGCTGGAAAATTCGAGTCACTTAAAATTAATTTATCACCATGACCCATAGATCTAAGAGTATGAAGAATTTCAGGACTTAAGATGGGATCTATATTAATTAACATATAATAATAGAACTAAATAAATTGCTTTAATTCAATCAAATTAATTCACATCAACAGGTTTAGAGCGAAGACTTTTTACAGTTTCCAATTCTGCTTTTCTACAGAGTCTTGGTGGTAGTCCTTTGCTTAATAATTGTAAATCTTCAAAAACAATTTCGCCCATTTCATAAAAAACTTCAGTTAAAGCTCCAGCACGATGAGCAGAAAACAAAATATTTTTTTCTTTTCTTATGGGGTCATTCTTTTTTACTGGTTCTTCAGGAAAAACGTCAGTTGCTACTTTAATATTTTTCTTTCTAATAGTTTTAATCAAATCATGAAAATTGATCACACTTGCTCTACTTAAAATGAGTAAACAGGCATTTTCTTTCATTAAATTTAAAAGTTTATGATCAATCATATTTTGATTTTTTGTAGTAATTGTAGCTAAAATATAAATAACATCACAATCCTTGAAAATTTTACTCAAGGAACTGGGGCTTGTGCCCCAATCTGTTAATTGTTTTTCAGAAAGCCAAGGATCATATACTAGAAAATTATTTGTATAAGGTTTTAATAATGGATGAAGATTTTTAGCGAGATCACCATATCCAATAAATCCAATTTGATTATTCTTCAACAAACTACTGCTCTTATTGCCCTCAAGACCATATTTCTCTTGTCCTTTAATGAAGTCTAAGTGCGCTTGGTGAATATCTCTTTTTAAAGAAAAGGTGAATCCCACCGCCATCTCAGCTACTGTTTGTGCAAAAACTGGCGCTGTTGATAACACATAAATATTGTTAGCAAAACAATACTCATAATCCATATTATCCATGAAATTACTTTCAACATTGAATATTGCTTTTAGTTTTTTTGCTTTTACTAAAAGTGAGGAGGGTAAGTCGGGTTGTCCAATAATAAAATCTGCTTTATCAATATTTTTTTCATAAAAATTTTGTTTATTTCTATTGGGAACATTAATTAATTGATAATTTTTTTTTAAAAGTTGTAATTTTTTTGGAGTGAAAATTAATTTCATCTCTCTTGGGTAGGGATCTACAAGAATAGTTTGCATTAAAGGATTATACCAATTATTTATTTTTTTGATAATCTATCTTTAAATGAAAAGGTCTGAAATTAATCAAGCCATCATGGAAGCTAAAAAGATGATGGAAGAATATTTATGGATTCTACCCCAATGGGGATATTGGTCTAAAGATGACTATTCAAAACAACCTACCACCTCTCATTATCTAAAAGAACATCAAATGGGTTGGGATGTCACTGATTTTGGTAAAGGAATATTCAATCAACAAGGAATAACTTTATTTTGTATAAGAAATGGGATTCAAGGAAATACCCAAGATAAACCTTATGCTGAAAAACTTTTATTCATGCAAGAGGGCCAAGAAATACCTTATCATAGCCATAAAGTAAAATTAGAGGATATCATTAATCGAGGAGGAGGGGATTTAGCCATTGAATTTGTGGAAGTTGATGAACACCTCAAAGAGAAAAATAGAAAAATTAATATTTTGGTTGATGGTGTTAAGGTTGAAGTCTTGCCTCATGAGCCCTTAATTTTAAAAAGAGGTCAGAGCGTAACTGTTGAGAGAAATATTTATCATAAATTTTATGCAGTAAAGGGTACGGGAATGGTTATGGCAGGTGAAGTTTCCCAAGTAAATGATGATAACAATGATAATTATTTTTTAGAGCCAGTAGGTCGTTTTACCAAAATAGAAGAAGACGAAGAGCCCATTCATCCCTTGTGGAATGAAGTTTAATGCCAAAAGGAATAATTGGACTGGGTATGTGGTGCGTAGACACTACTTACAAAATTAATACATTACCCCAGCGAGGAAAATTAGAACCGATCATTGAGAGTTTCCAATGTGTTGGAGGAGGCCCATCAAATGTGCTAACTGATTTACGCTCTCTTGGTTTCAAATATCCGATGATTGCTATGGGTTCAATTGGAGTAGATGAAAATGCAACCTATATCAAAAAACACTGTCAACAAAATGCTATTGAAACAAAATTCTTAAAATCAACTCATAAGGCCCCTACCTCCCATACTGTATGTATGTTTGAAAAACAACATGAAAGAACATTCTTGTATTACGCTGGGGCAAATAACTTATTAGATATTCATCATTTTCAAATCCAAAAATTAAAATCTATTCCAAAAATTATGTACGTTGGCTATATTACTCTTTTAGGTAAGCTTGATAAATTTTCTGGAAAAAATACTCGCCTATCTAAAATTTTAATTGAAGCTAAGAAAAAAGATATCATTACAGTCTTAGATTTAGTTTCTAACAACGATCCTACTTTTCAAAAAGTAGTAGTAAGCGCACTTCCAAATACAGATTATTTGCTTTTAAATGAAATTGAGGCAGAATTATTATTTAAAAGATCAATCATTAATTCAAAAAAAAAATTAAATAAAAAACTTATAACTAATTTATCAAAAAAATTATTTTTGAAAGGAATTAAGAAAGCATTAATTATACATCATGCAAAAGAGTCATTATATCTCTCTCGAGATGAAGTCATTCATACAAACTCCCAAACAATAAATAAAAGAAAAATTATTAACTCTGTGGGTGCTGGTGATGCTTTTTGTGCAGCATTTATTTATGGAATACATGAATCTTGGGACATAAAGAAAACATTAAAAAAAGCACACGCAGCAGGCAGTACTATGATGAAAGTGGACTCATCTTCTGGAAATCTTCCTAATATTCAGAAATTATAATTTTAGAATTGGATCAGTGATACGAAGGTCGTTTTTAAGATTTCGATCTGGAGTTAATTTTTTCTTAATAAGCTGGTCATGATATATTTTTACTGCCTCTTCTGGCGTTGTATCTCTTTCGACAACATTTCTCATTAATTGAACTAAGCCTATTGGATCTTCTGATAAGTTGATTTTTCTGCCAAAAAGCGCAACTTTCGCACCATATTTACTAGCCTTGTATATCAATTCAAAACAATCTCTAGTTGTTCCTTTGCTTCCACCAAGAATTCCAACAATTAAATTTTCTGGATCGTAACTTGCTAATTCTTCCATAGCTTTTGGTCCGTTATAGGCTATTTTTAAAAATAATGGCCTTTCTTCTTTTGTTTGGCCAGCAATAGCCTTAATAATACAATCATTAACATAATCACCTAATTCTTGATTGTTCATTCCCACATCTATCGGTGGGTTAAATACTTCAAGAAAATGAGAAAATTTATATTCAAGGGACTCTATTCTAAAATTTCTATATGAGTTCAGCATTGCTAAATCAAAATCTACATTTTTAGAAAATGTCACAGAAAATAATCCTAGATCAACTAATTTACTTACCCTATCAATTCTTGCAGATCGAAAAGGACGAGGATTGGTAGATCGATAATTACTATTTCTCATTAACCAAATATCACTTGTATCATTCATTCTTATAGCAGGGGTCACGGGCGAGCTTTTGAATATTTTTTTTTCTACCAAAGACTCTCCTACAGAAGCTGACATTAACATGATGTCAACTAATTTTGATTTAGTCATAACCTCCATCGCTTTTTTGTAATCTTTAAGCTTTTTAAAGCCTTGAATAATTTTCCCTTGCTTATCTCTTTGAGGCCCAGGTGTTGTAATTCCCATAGCTAAATCTCCATCTTTGGCATCAGCTATGATAAAATCCTTTGGTTTGTATTTTTGATTTCTAATTTTTTGTAATTTTAATATAAGGGATTTTGGCATTGATATAATTTATCACTTTCTTTGATTGTATAAATAGAAAAACCACATGACTTGTATATAATAAATATAATGTATTTAGGTATAGATTTAGGAACTTCCTCTATGAAATGTTTGCTCATCGGGGAAGAGCAAGAACTTATCAAATCAGTCTCCAGTGATGAAATTCCATTAACAAGCCTTCATAGTGGATGGTCAGAACAAGATCCAAGACATTGGATTGAGGCACTTAATCAATGCCTGATGAAATTAAAAGCGGATATCAATTTAAAACTAATTAAATCCATTTCCTTTTCTGGTCATATGCATGGTGCAACTTGTATTAATAAGAATAACGAGGTTTTAAGACCTTGTATGATGTGGAATGACACGCGAAGTCATCAAGAGTGTAAAGAAATCATGTCCAATAGTTCAGTGCTGGACATTTCTGGAAACATCGCTATGCCTGGATTTACCGCGCCAAAAGTATTATGGCTCAAGCATAATGAACAAAAAATTTTTGATCAAATCCATAAAGTTTTATTACCAAAAGATTATTTGAGATTGTATCTCACGGGAGAATATTTTAGCGACTTATCAGATGCTGCCGGGACATATTGGTTAGATGTAGGTAAGCGCAAATGGTCATCAGAGTTGCTGGAAGCGAGCTCTATGCAATTAGATCAAATGCCTACGTTGTGTGAGGGTACAGAACAAACAGGGATTTTAAAAAAAGAAGTTGCTGACCAATATGGTTTTGATGTTAGCTGTAAAGTTTATGGTGGTGCAGGAGATAATGCAGCCGCTGCAGTGGGATTAGGATTACATGAAGAGGGGGATGCATCTCTATCTTTAGGAACATCGGGTGTAATCTTTGGTTCAACAAATAATTTTTTAAAAAACTATGATGATGCCATACATTCCTTTTGTCATTGTCTACCTAATACCTGGCATTTAATGTCTGTGATGCTTTCTTGTACTTCAAACATAAATTGGTTTAAGGAAACTTTTGATTCCTCAATTGATGAGATTACAGAAAATTTATCTAAATTTTTGAATGAAAAAAATACAATATCTAACGCTCCATATTTTTTACCATACTTAACTGGTGAACGTACTCCTATTAACGATCCTCATGTAAGAGCAAGTTTTCATCAAATGGGCATTGATAGTAATAGGTCATCACTAATTTACGCGCTTATAGAGGGAATATCTTTTGGGTTAAATAATAATTATCAAGCACTATCAAAAACCGGAATGAAATTGGAAAATATATATGCAATAGGTGGAGGTTCCAAGAATGAGTCTTGGCTTAAATTGCTTGCCTCAATTTTAAATCGAAATTTGTCTCTGACTGATGCTTCAGATGCGATGGCTGCCTTTGGAGCTGCCCGAATTGCTTTTATGGGCTTTAACAATTTAAAACCTAATGAGGCTCTTTCTTCTCCAAAAGTTATCAAGACAATTGAAAAAGACCCCAGTCTTTTTGAGATACTTAATGAAAGATTTCAAATTTGGAATAAGTTTTACATAAGAAATGAATAGGCTAAATCTATGAAAACTCTTAATTACAACGAGCTGCTATCCATTTTAAGTTATAATTTAGACCAAAATACCCTTAAAAAACGTTATTTTATTGCTCTTGCAGGCCCCCCAGCATCTGGAAAAAGCACGATATCTGAAAAATTAAATGAAGACCTAAATATTAAAGGTTTCTCTTCAGACATATTGCAAATGGATGGTTTTCATTTAGATGATGCTATCTTAAGTTCACAAAATCTTCTTCCAAGAAAAGGTTCACCAGAAACATTTGATGTGATGGGGCTAAAAAGTTTTCTGATCAGACTAGCAAATGAGCCAGAGGTTATTGTCCCGATCTTTGATCGCTCTTTAGAATTATCTAGATCATCAGCAGTAACAATTTCAGAAAATAAAAAAATTATTATAGTTGAGGGAAATTATCTTTTATTAAATTCTCATCCATGGAATGAATTAAATAATTATTTTGACTCAAGAGTCATGATTCATTGTGAAGAGTCAGTGCTTGAAAAAAGATTAATAGATAGATGGAAAGGTTTTAATTTAACGCAGGATCAAATTAATCAGAAAGTTTATGAAAATGATTTGCCCAATGGGGTGAATGTGATTCAAAATAGCATAGAAGCAGATTACTATTTAGATAATTAATTTGCTGGTGGTTGTTTAGCACCAGTCATAAACGCGACAGCATCAGACATCTCATACTTTTTTGGATCAATAACACAAAGTCTTGTCCCTAAACGATGTACGTGAATTCTATCTGCTACTTCAAAAACATGAGGCATATTATGAGAAATTAGAATTATAGGAATTCCTCTAGCTCTTACTTCTCCAATTAATTCTAAAACTCTTCGACTTTCTTTTACACCTAAAGCTGCAGTTGGTTCATCCATAATTACAACTTTAGTACCAAAAGAGGTAGCACGTGCAACAGCAACACCCTGACGTTGACCACCAGACAGAGTTTCGACTAATTGGTTAATATTTTGAATAGTTAACAGCCCTAAGTCAGAGAGTCTTTTTCTGGCCTGATCAGCCATTTCTTTTTTATCAAGAAATCTTAAAAACTTGCCCATGAAACCTTTTTGTCTAATTTCTCTGCCTAAAAACATATTGTCTGTTATTGATAGAGCTGGAGAAAGAGCTAGGTTTTGGTAAACAGTCTCAATGCCAAGTGTTCTCGCCTCAATAGGAGATGTAAAAGTTACTTTTTCTCCATCAAGAAGAATTTCCCCACTATCTGGAATTACAGCACCACATAATGCTTTGATAAGTGTTGATTTTCCTGCACCGTTATCACCAATAACTCCCAAAACCTCTCCAGGATAAAGCTCTAAATTTGCGTTATCTAGAGCAACAACTTTTCCATACTTTTTTGATAAATTTTTAGCTACTAAGACGGGTTCCATTATGTTGAGACCTTTCTAATCCACTGATCAATACCTACGGCTATAATAATAAGACACCCTAAGGCAAAACGCTGCCAAAGAACATCAAGTCCAGCTATAGACAAACCTGAACTAAAGACACCCACAATTAGCGCTCCAAAAAGAGATCCTATGACAGTGCCTCTGCCTCCAAAAAGAGATGTACCTCCAATCACCACTGCAGTAATGGAGTCTAAGTTTCCTTCATAAAAACTAGTAGGAGAAACTGAACCAACTCGACCGATAGAAACCCAAGCACCAATAGCAACCACTAAGCCTGCCACAGCATAAATGGAAACTAACATTCGATCAGTTCTTATTCCTGAGAGTTCAGCAGCATCTTTGTCGTCACCAATTGCATACACGTGTCGACCCCAAGCGGTTTTATTTAATAAAAACCACAAGAATATAAAAATACCAATCATCAGGAAGGCACCATAAGTAAATACAAAGCCACCTAGGTTTATTCTTTCACCCCAGAAATGAAGTAATGGAGCATTCGTTTCTATATCTGAACTTCGGATGGATTGAGATCCTGTAAAAAAGATTACAAGAGCAAAGAAAATATTCCATGTACCAAGAGTTACAATAAATGGAGGTAGTCGAAGTCTTGTTACTAACAAACCGTTGAAAGCTCCAGTTGCTACTCCTGAAATCATCCCAATTAAAATAGCTGGAAGGGTGGGCATTCCCATTTCAACTGAAAGTTTACCCATGAATACAGAAGCTAATACCATCATGGCCGCCACACTTAAATCGATACCAGCGGTCAGTATAATAAGTGTTTGAGCTGCGGCTAGGATACCCACGATGGTCACCTGCTGTACAATTAACGATAAATTAAATGCTGAGAAGAATTTTCCTCCAGCAATAAACCCAAAGGCAATCACACTTAAAACTAAGATTATGACAGGAACTATAGTTGGGTTTCCGTGAAGAAAGTGTTGTAATTTTTTAAGGGGAGTTTGTTCTCCTAATTCAAAAGTATGGTGATCTTGATCTTTGTCACCGATATCACCTGAAAATTTAGGTTGATCTTTTAAATCTTTAGAAATGTCATCAGATATTTTATTCATAATGTATTCCAAGAAATCAGGGCAGATAATTCTGCCCTGATATTATTTAATTTTATTAGAGTATTAACCCCAACATCTGTCCATCCCCTCTTTGACACTGATAGAAGGAACTCCGCTAGCTGCATCGTCAGTAACTAAGTTCACACCAGTATTAAAGAAGTCAAGACCTGGAGAGTTTTCTGGCTTAGATCCATCCTCAGCCCAAGCTTTAATCGCCTCAACACCAAGAGAAGCCATTAATAGTGGGTACTGCTGAGAAGTTGCTCCAATGATACCTCTTTCAACGTCAGCTACACCAGGGCAACCACCGTCAACAGAAGCGATTAGAACGCTACCATCATCTTTACCAATCGCTTTTAATGCTTCATAAGCACCAACAGCAGCTGGCTCATTGATTGTATATACTACGTTGATGTCCATATCTTTTTGTAGACATTTCTCCATAGCTGTTCTTCCACCCTCTTCATTACCGTTTGTAGTTTCATTACAAATGATACGTGGGTCATCTTCATCACCCCATCTTGATACATCTTTAGTATCAATTCCGAAGCCATTCAAGAAACCTTGGTCTCTAAGAACGCCTACAGATGGTTGACTCTCGTTAAGGTCTAACATAGCAATTTTTGCATTAGCAGCATCCGCTCCTAATTTTGCAGCAACCCATGCTCCACCTAGTCTACCTGCTTCAAAGTTATCTGTAGCAAAAGTAGAGTCTGCAGCTGTGATAGGCTCAAGAGGTGTATCTAGAGCAATCACAAGCAATCCATTGTCTTGTGCGTTCTTTAAAACAGGAACAATCGCCTTAGTGTCAGAAGCAGCAATTAAGATACCTTTTGCACCTGAAGCAATACAAGTTTCAACAGCTCTCACTTGAGTTTCGTGGTCACCATCAATTTTACCTGCAAAGAATGATAATTTAACACCAAGCTCATTAGCACGAGCTTCAGCACCCTCTTTCATTTTCACGAAGAAAGGGTTGATGTCAGTTTTAGTTATTAAGCAAGCCTCAACTACATGGCTTCCTGCTTTTGCAGGCATTGTTGCAAAAGTAAAAGCAACAGCCAATAGTGATGCTAGTACTAGAGATAATTTTCTCATAGTAATCCTCCTTATATAATCTGGTATACATTAACTCAAATTTGGCTTTACACTAAACAGAAATTCTTATTTTTTTTCTTGATTTGATAAGAAATACTTATCAACTAATTCTTTCCAAGTTTCATAAGATTTTTGAAGGCTTGGATTTTTTTGAAAGCTATAATTAACACGACTAATCTCATAACTTTTTAGATCATTTAAATCTGATATGTTTTTGTCTTTTTGGATGCCAAAAAGTAATGCACCATATAAGGACATCTCCTCTATTTTAGGAACCATGATTTCAATCTCTAAAAGATCTGCAATCATTTGTAGGAATAATTTATTTTTAATCATACCCCCATCTATCACAAGGTTTTTTAATTTAAAGTTGTTATCTCTTTGTAGGAATTCTAAATAGACGACCATTTGAAATACAACTGACTCAAGAGCTGCCCTAACAAGATGTTTTTTTGTTGTTGAAGCGTTGATACCTAAAAAAGTAGCACGAGCATCGGCCTTCCAGAATGGTGGACCAAGACCAGTAAAAGCAGGTATCAGATAGACACCTCCAGTGTCACTAATTTCAAGTGAGAGGTCCTCGCTCTCACTAGCTTTTTGGATTAATTTTAAATTATTTTTTAGCCAAGAAATGGTAGCACCAGCAACAGAGCTTAAACATTCAAGAGAATAATAATTTTTTTGATTATGGCTAAAGGCGAGTGTAGTAAAAGCATTATTATCTTCCTTAAAATTAGTTCCAATATTTGTTTGAATATTAAAACCAGTTCCAGTCGTAATCTTAGTATCTCCAAGATTAAAACATAAGTTAGCAAAGAAGGATGCCTGAGCATCGCCAGCAATCCCAGATATTAAAATTTCTTTCGAGAAACTATTTTCAAAATTACTATAACCAAAATTACTAGAACTGGGTCTGACTTTAGCCAGATCTAATTGCTCTATATTAAAAATAGAAAAAAGATCAGGATCCCAAGTGTTATCAATGCAATTAAACAGCAAAGTCCGAGAAGCGTTTGTGGTATCGGTTGCATACTCTTGGCATTTTGTTAGTCGGTAGAGAAGGTAGGTATCAATAGTTCCAAATAAGATATTTCCCTTTAATAAGCCCTCTTTGATATTCGGTTCATTTTCTAATATCCATTTAAGCTTGCTGGCTGAAAAGAAAGTATTTGCTTTTAATCCTGTCTTCTGAGTAATTAGCTTCGAATATTCTTTGTTATTCATTATATTTTCACAAATTTTCTCACCTCGAGTGCATTGCCACACAACAGCATTTCTGACAGGCTTGCCTGTGAATTTGTCAAATAAAGCAAAAGTTTCTCTTTGATTAGTCATACTGATGAATTGAGGTTCAGGTGATATAGCTGCAGCCTTTTTCATTAACTCAATAAGATTATTATAAATCTCCTCAAGATCATGTTCGACTAGCCCCTTAGACGGGTAGATTTGCTGATGTTCTTTTTGAAATTTAGCTTGAATATTTAAGTCATCATCAAAAACAACTAACGTTGTAGATGAAGTGCTTGAGTCTATTGAGATATAACTCACTTATTATTCAGTAAGTCAAAAACAGTTTTTGAAATTTTTTCAGGACTCATATTATAATGATCTAACACTTCAGATTGGGAGCCATTAATCATGTATTCATCAGGAATTCCTAAAATTTGGAAACGAGTATAGATATTGTTTTGAGCAAGTAAGCTAGCACACTGCTCACCCAGTCCACCATAAACACTATGCTCTTCTAAACTAACAATTACTTTTGCTTTTTTAGCTTCACTTAAAAAAGTTTTTTGATCAAAAGGTTTGATAGTATGCATACTCATTACAGTTGCATGAATATTATTTTGTTCAAGAATTTGAGCTGCCAGGTAAGCACGTTGTACAGTTTCTCCCGTAGCAATCAAAAGAACATCCTCACCTTGTCTTGTAATTATCGCTTTTCCTATTTTAAAAGATACATTATGTGAGTGAACATCCATCATAGGTTTTTTACCAAATCGTATGTAGAGTGGAGTGGGATAATCAACTGCCTGTTTAATAACTTCTGCAGTTTCAAAATTATCTGAGGGCGCAACAATAGTTAAATTGTTAATACAGCGCAGAACCGCGTAATCATGTATTGAATGATGTGTGGAACCCAATTGTCCATAGCTAATCCCAGCACTGATTCCAATCAGACAAACGGGATGATTAGAGTAAGCAATATCAGCTTTAATTTGTTCCAGAGAGCGAGCTGTCAAAAAGCTTGCGGGAGATACAGCAAATACCTTTTTTCCTGAGGCAGCAAGTCCGGCACTCACTCCTACTAAATTTTGTTCAGCTATTCCTACTTCGACTATTTGATCAGGAAGTTCTTTTCCATAAGGAACAAGTTTTCCAGAACCCCGAGAGTCACTGGTAACCACAGTTATAGAGGAGTTTTTTTTGGCCTCTAGAAGAAGTGTTTCTGCAAAAACTTCAAGATTAGGCTTGCCGATTTTATTTTCAGACATTTAGCAACGCCTCATCTAATTCTTTCATAGCCATATTATATTCTGACTCACTTGGTACTTTGTGATGCCAGGCAATTTGATTTTCGATGAAACTTACACCTGCGCCCTTAATTGTATTGGCAATTATAAGATTGGGCTTACTTTTTTCCCTAGGGATTTGTTGTAAAATTTCCATCAAAGAGGAAATGTCATTGCCAGGGGTCTCGGTAACACTAAAACCAAAAGATATGAACTTATCTGCAAGTGGCTCGATTGGATTAACTTCTTCTGTGTTGCCTGTTATCTGTAATTTATTTCTATCTATGATGACAATTAAATTATCTAATTGATATTTTGAAGCTGTAGTTGCTGCTTCCCATATGGATCCTTCAGATAATTCTCCATCTCCCAATAAAGTAAATACGCGAAATTTCTTTTTATCCATTTTTAATCCTAAAGCCATGCCAACAGCCACTGACAAGCCATGGCCAAGAGCTCCCGTATTATGTTCAACACCAGGAACTTTTCTTGTGGGATGGCCAATAAAATGAGATTGAAATTGATTTAAACTGTTGAGATCTTTTTGGGAGTAAAACCCACAATCTTGCAAGACAGTATAAAGGGCTTCGACTGAATGACCTTTACTTTGAATAAAGTGGTCACGGTCAAAAGAGGAAAAATTTTCAGGAGTAATATCCATGATGTTGTTATAAAGAACGTTGAGAATGTCGATACAGGATAAGCTCCCACCAGTATGCCCAGCACCCGATTGGTAAATTATTTCTAAAATTGTCTTTCGATACTCTAATGATTTACGTTCAAGTTCTTTGTATTGCATATCTAAAAAAAACAAGAATATGCCCTTTTTAGGGTAGTTCAATTATTATATAATAAGACATTTGGAGGAGGGCTTAGATGTCTACAACATTAGGTATAATAATAGGTAATCGAGATTTTTTTCCTGATCATTTAATAACTGAGGCTCGAAATGAGATCTTAAGTATCTTTAAGAATAAAAAGATTAATCCAATCTTATTGGGAGACAATGACACCAAACTGGGCGGGGTTGAGACTTTTTTAGAGGCTCAAAAATGCGCTAATCTTTTTAAAGCCCATCAAGAGCAAATAGAGGGAATTTTAGTGATTTTGCCTAATTTTGGAGATGAAAAGGGTGTTGCTGATACTATTCGATTATCAGGCCTGAATGTCCCTGTTTTAATTCAAGCTACTCCCGATGACTTAGATAAGATGCAACCCTCTAATCGAAGAGATGCTTATTGTGGAAAAATTTCTGTTTGTAACAACTTATACCAATACGGGATTAAATTCTCTCTTACCCAAAGTCATGTTTTAAGTTTATCGAGCAGTGAATTTGACAAAGAATTAGATCGATTTATTTCAATTTGTAAGGTTGTCAAAGGAATGCGTCGAGTTCGTATTGGTGCTGTCGGTGCTAGACCTCAAGCATTTAATACAGTCCGTTATAGTGAGAAAATTTTAGAGCGACATGGTATCAGCGTCACGACCATGGATTTATCTGAAGTATTAGGAAAAGCGAAGGAACTAAAAGATGATAGCAAGGCAGTCAAAGAGTCTTTGGCTAAAATTACAGGCTACGGGGATACTTCATCCACCCCTTCAGAAAAATTATTACAACTATCCAGACTCGATGCTGTTCTTAATGAATTTGTAGAAGCAAATAAATTAGACGCAACCGCAATTCAATGTTGGACAAGTATTCAGGAAAATTATGGATGTAATGTTTGTACTTCAATGAGTATGATGAGTGAGAATATGTTACCCAGTGCATGTGAAGTAGATGTTACCGGAACACTTACGATGTATGCAATGCAACTAGCCTCTAACAGCCCTAGCGCATTAGTCGATTGGAATAATAATTATCAGGAAGATGAAGAGAAATGTGTTTTATTTCATTGCGGTAACTGGGCTAAAAGTTTTCTTCCAGATTTAAAAATTAGTACCGCTCCAATTTTAGGGAGTGTCTTTGGTGAGGAGAAAACCCATGGGGCCCTCGATGGTAGAACGCCAGCTAGTCCTTTGACTTACGGACGCATTTCTACTGATGACAATTTGGGAAAAATTAAATGCTATTTTGGAGAGGGAGAACTAACCGACGATCCTTTAAACACTTTTGGTACTAGAGCCGTTGCAAAAGTCCCCAATCTGCAAGAATTAATGAAATACGTCTGTAACCATGGATATGAACATCATGTAGTTATGAATGCGTCTAGGACCGCAGACATATTATATGAGTCTTGTAACAATTATTTAGGTTGGGAGACCCAAATACACACCTGACTTCAAACTGACTAATCTGTTGATAAGTTTCTAAGGATAGTCAAAATTCACTGAGATGTATGACAAATTATCATAGGAAAAATATCAGATATTATTTGGATCGTTGAAATTTTTTTATTATGATCGTTTTGTTATTAATCAAGGAGGAATTTATGAAAAAAATAATTCTTACAGTATTAGTATCATTCCTATCCTTATCAGCTTTTGCTGAAAGATATGTAATGGTTACTCACGGTGAGGGTAAAGACCCTTTCTGGCCTGTTGTGCAAAAAGGTGGTGAAGATGCTGCTAGACACGTAGGTGCAGATTTTGAATATATCTTCAACCCATCAGGTGACATGGGCGATATGGCTAAGTCAATTGCTGCTGCTGCAGCTACTCAGCCTGACGGTATGGTAGTTTCTCTACCTGATCCTGAAGCTTTAGGTCAAGCTATTAAAGATGCTGTTGCTGCTGGTATCCCAGTTGTAACAATGAACTCAGGTCTTGAGTCTTCAGCTTCTTTAGGTGCTCTTATGCACGTTGGTCAGCCTGAATTCTTAGCTGGTCAGTCAGCTGGCGCAAGAGCTAAAGCAGAAGGTGCTACTAAGGCTCTATGTATGATTCAAGAAGCTTACAACACTGCTCTAACTGATAGATGTGGTGGTTATGCTGAAGCTATCCCAACTACTTTAGTTGATAGCTCAAATGACCCAGCTACTATCCCAACAAGAGCAGCTGCTGGTTTACAAGCTAACCCAGATGTTGACGCTGTATTATCTGTTGGACCACACGTTTGTGTTGGTGTTCAACAGGCTATTGACGAGTTAGGTATGTCTGTACACCACTCTTGCTTTGACTTAAGCCCACCAGTGATGGACTTAATCAACGAGGGTAAAGTTGCTTTCACAATTGATCAGCAACAGCGTTTACAGGGTTATATGCCTATCATCGTGATGCACTTATACAACAATGGCGCTGGTCTATTACCAGGTGCTAACATTCCTTCAGGTCCAGGATTTGTTGATAAGTCAAATGCATCATCAGTGGCTGCTTTAGCAGGTATTGATAGATAGTATTAATCTATAAATCGTAAAAAGTGGGTAGTTAAACTACCCACTTTTTTTTTAAAAAAAAATTAATTATTATTTAGTTACAGAACTGAAAAGTTAAAAAATAAAATTATGTCCGCAACTTCTACTCCACAAAGACAAGAGTCTGATAGACATCAAAAGAAAACCTGGTTAACACACCTTATTTCAAGACCCGAAGTTGGTCCTATCGGTGTGATGCTATTACTCTTTGGAATGTTAGGTTACTTCTCAATTCCTGCAGGAGAAATGTCTTGGAACCCTTTTACTGGTGAAGGATTTAATGCTCTTGGAATAAGAAACTTTCTACGAGTTATCTCTCAGCTTGGAATAATTGCTATCGGAGCAGGAATGTTGATTATTGCTGGAGAGTTTGATTTATCCATCGGCTCTATGATTGGTTTTGCTGGAGCATGTATGGCGATGATTTTGAGATGGGGGTTTTCTTTTATTATTCCATATTTTTCCTTTGAAGGCGGATTTCACATTGAATTTTATACTTTATTTCATATATCGGATGTCTCTCCGATCCTTGCGATTTTTATTACTTTAATATTCACTCTCTTCTTTGGATGGATTCAAGGAACAATTGTTGTCAAATCTGGATTGCCTTCTTTCATCGTCACTTTGGGCGGGTTGTTCTTCCTCCGAGGGTTAACGGAAGTATCTCTTCGTTCATTTAACCACCGACCAGATCAGGCGAAAGGTGCCACAACGGTTACCGAAATTCCTGATATTAAAAATATTGTTAATGTACCTGGTCACGGTGAGATGGTTAGAGAAAAAGCCAAAGCCTTACCCGAGGCTGATCTTATTTCCATGGCACAATCTCTTCCTGCAGACACAGTCGCAAAGATTACTGAAAGATTAGAATACACATATCAGCGAGTGGCAGATGCTAAAACGCAAATATTAATTGATAAAGGAACAAAACCTTTACAAGAGGCCCTAGCAAACGCTCAATCAACTGGAAATGAATATATGGTGGGAATGATACAAGAGAAAATAGCTAATTTCCAAATTGATCCTGTGGTTCCCCAGACAGTTACTGAAATTGATATTGCCAAAGTTTACATTGACTCTTTATACTCAGCACAGCCTGTTGCTAACTTCTTTGGCGGAGACATTTTAGAGCCAATGTTTGATTGGTTATATTTCCCTATTGATTGGAATACAAATAATTTTGGAAATCAATTTGCACCTGGGCTTTATTCTTGTGTCATGATTTGGCTTATAATCGCGATTGTTTGTTATATTGTATTAAGTCGTACTCAAGCCGGTAACTGGATTTATTCAACTGGTGGTAACTTAAGTGCGGCCAAAGCAAATGGTGTGCCCACAGACAAAGTGAAAGTGGCTTTGTTTATGTTCTCTGCATTTTGTGCAACTGTTTTTGCAACCTGCCAGGTTTTTGAGGTAAATACAGCAGATGCAGCAAAAGGAAACTTAAAAGAATTAGAAGCGATCGCAGCTGCAGTGATTGGTGGGGTTGTATTAACCGGGGGTTTTGGAACCATATTGGGTATATGTGTTGGTGCATTTATCTTTGGAATTGCAAAAGAGGCATTTTTCTATATCCCGGGTATTGATGGATCTTTCTATCGTGTCTTCCTAGGTCTTGTTATTATCGCATCAGCCTTAACTAACGAAAATATTCGAAAACGTATCATAGGTAGCATATAACCATGTCAGATAACAAAACACCTTTCATTGAAATTACTGATTTAGTTAAGAAATTTGGTACTTTTACCGCGTTAAACGGAGTCTCTCTTAATGTTTTACCAGGAGAAGTCCATGCTTTACTTGGTGATAATGGTGCGGGAAAGTCTACATTGATCAAAGTTCTATCTGGTGTGCATCAACCTACATCTGGAACTATCAAAGTTGCAGGAAATGAAGTGAAGTTTGGATCTCCAAGAGAGGCGACAGCAGCGGGTATTGGTACTGTTTATCAGGATTTGGCACTTAATGCTCTTACCTCAGTTACCAGAAATTTCTTTTTAGGTAATGAGCTGAAAAAAGGACCAGGCCCTTTAGGTATTTTAGATTTCGATGCTATGAATGAAATAGCTATCGCAGAGATGGGTAAAATTGGAATTAATATTTCAGACCCTACTCAATTGGTGGGTACAATGTCAGGTGGACAAAGACAAACCTTAGCTATTGCTCGAGCGATCTATTTTGGTGCGAAAGTTCTTATTCTGGATGAACCAACTTCTGCGCTTGGTCAAAAACAGCAAATGGAAGTTTTAAAAACTATCAAAAAAGTTCAACAACTCGGAAATATTGCGATTATTCTTATTACTCATAATGAAATCCACGCAAGGTTAATTGCAGATCGTTTTACTTTCTTAAGTTTAGGTGAGGTTATTGGCGCAGGTCAATCTTCAGAATTAGGTGGAGAAGATATTAAACGATTAATGGCGGGTGGTGCTGAAATTGGCGACTTAGCCAAAGAGCTCGAAGCAGTTTAAGATTTAATAAGAGCTAGGATTAGTATCTTTTGAAGACTCATCATGTTCTTGATTAGTCAATTCTTTAAATTTTTTGACATGAGCGCCTGCAGCGCCAGCTAGTAGTCTTACGTCATTTGTAATCGTCACTAAATCAAATCCCCATTCAGCAGCTTGGGCCGCATATTCAGGTGTACCACAATGTAAGCAAGCAACCTTTCCATGATTATGGGCAGTGCTTAGAATTTTCTTTTTAGCTTCAATCATTTCTGGTTCTTTTCGATCAAAACCAGGAACTAGTTTGCCTTGATTTAAGCCAATTGTTAAATCAGCTGTTCCAATGTACAAACCATCGAGTCCAGGAGTTGAAGCTATATCATCTAAATTATCAAATGCTTCTTGAGTCTCGATCATTGCTAAACAAAATGTATTCTCATTAGCTTCATAAAAGTAATTCGAACTGACTGAAAAGTTAGCTCTTGTTGGGCCAAAACTTCTAATACCTATAGGAGGATATTTACAGTCTTGTACTAATTGCTCGGCTTGTTTTCGATTATTGACCATCGGACAAATAATTCCTAAAGCACCTGCATCCATCACTTTAGAAATCACAGCATGGTCTAGGGATGAAACTCTACAAATAGGTGTCACACCACTATGTCGAATACTTTGAATCATGGTCAGTAAATCATTAAACCCAATCATGCCATGTTGATAATCAACCGTTAGGGCGTCATAGCCTTGTTCTGACATAATTTCAGCAGTAAAAGAATTTGGTATTGATAAAAAACTATTAAGAGCTACTTGTTTTTTTGCCCATTTTGATTTGACTAAATTAGTTATCATGAAGGATAAAACTAAAGTTAATTTAAGTAATTACAATTATTAATTAATTATTTATTAATGTGTTAAATTAATTAATATTTTCCATTTTCCCACTAGCTATAGACTTGAATGCGGTTTCAGCTAATAGAAGTGCTTTTCGACCGTCTTCAAAGTCAACGGTAGGAGAAGTTTTGTTAACAATAGTCTCGACGAAAGCTGTAATTTCATTCATGTATGCCTCTTGATATCTTTCAATGAAGAAATTCAAATAAGGTTCTTTTTTTTCAACAAATGCTGTGGAGTATTTTTTTACTTCATGTGCTTTACGATTATCGCTGATCACCATTCCTTTAGATCCAAAAAGTTCCACTCTCTGGTCATATCCATATGCTGCTGAGCGTGAGTTAATAATGTTACATTGTTTGCCGGAAGCAGTTTCCATTATCACCATTAATGTATCGCTATCATTTAATTCAGTTTTAATCTTTGGCTCGACAAGAGCATTTGAAATTGCAAATAATCTAGTGGGCTCTTCACCTAACATGAATCTCGCTAAATCAAAATCGTGAATGGTCATATCTCGAAATTGCCCACCGGATACTTTTAAGTAATCCCAACTAGGAAGTCCTGGATCACGAGAAGTAATAATACACTGGTGAAGATCTCCAATTTCCCCATTCACTAAAGAATTTTTTGCAGCCAAGTGTCCAGGATCAAAACGTCTATTAAAACCTAACTGGATAGGTACTGAATTATTTTTTAATCTTTCCGCACACTCATTTACTTTATTTATATCAAGATCAATTGGCTTTTCGCATAAGACAGGTTTATTAGCAGCGACTGATTTTTCAATAAATTCAATATGAGTATCTGTAGGGGAAGCAATCAGAATAGCATCAATATCAGCATTTGAGAAAATTTCACTATCATTTGTTACAGCGGATACGCCTAATTCTGAGGCGACTTTGTTGGCGAATTCCTCATTAATATCATAGACACAGGCTAGTGAAGTCATTTCATGCAGGGCGACATTTCGAGCATGCATTTGGCCAATCCTGCCACAACCAAGCACTGCGATATGGATTTTTTTCATAGAGAAATTTTATAAACTACTTTTTTGTTAAAAAAATAAAAAAGTTTTCACAAAATTATTTTTTTAAGTATGATCTCTTCTTCAAAAGGATTTTAATATGAAAGCTAAACTTGGGATTGCCCCCATCGCATGGTCTAACGATGACTTACCTGAGCTAGGAGGAGAGACAACACTTGAGACGTGTTTAAGTGAGTCAAAAATTGCTGGCTTTTCTGGAGTTGAAACAGGAGGGAAATTCCCAAAAACTTCTAGCGAACTCGGACCTATTTTAAAAAAACATGAACTCTATCTAGCTTCCGGCTGGTATTCAGGAACTATCTTAGACAATGATCTTGAAAAAGAAAAAGATCAAGCACTTGGCCAATTAACTTTATTTAAAGATTTAAACGCACCATGTTTGGTTTATGGAGAGACTGCCGGAACTATTCAAAATGTCCGTCACGCTCCACTTAATTCTAAAAGAAAAATTCATCCTGAGGATTTTAAGGAATATGGAAAGAAACTCACTGCCTTTGCAGAATACTGTGCTGATTTTGGTATGCCTATTTCATTCCATCATCACATGGGTACGGCAATTGAGACAGAAGAAGAACTTGATCTTTTAATGAACCATACAGGTGAGGCTGTTTATTTACTTTTTGATACTGGTCATATGACCTTTGCTGGTGGGAATTCGATTAATGTTATCAATAAATATGCAAAAAGAATGAACCATTTTCATGCAAAAGATATTCGCTCTGAGGTTGTTAATAATTTAGATCGATCTAAAGAAAGTTTTTTAGATGCTGTGCTGAAGGGAGCATTCACTGTTCCTGGCGATGGCAGTATTGACTTCAAAGAAGTCGTTAAAACTTTGGCTGAAAATGAATACGAAGGATGGTTTATTGTAGAAGCTGAGCAAGATCCTGCTAAAGCTAACCCTCTCGAATATGCTAAAATCGGAAATAAAGAGTTAGTTGAATGTTTAAATATGTATGGATATGAAATAGAAGGGTATAAAGAATGAACAAGGTTGAAGGAAAAGTAGCAATAGTTACTGGTGGCACCCAAGGGCTAGGTAAAGCTATAGCAATAAATTTTGCAAAAGGGGGAGCAAGAGGAATAGTTATTTTGGGTAGAAATGAAGATCGTGGAAATGAGGTAGCTAATTCAATTACAAAAGAATTAGGATGCAAGACTTCATTTATCAAAACAGAACTTTCAAATGTAGAAGACTGTCGACAAGCTGTTGCCACAACTAAAAAAGAATTTTCTCAGATAGACATTCTAGTTAATGCAGCAGGTATTACGGATAGAGGGAACATCGTTGAAACATCTGAGGAGTTATTTGATAAAATGATTGGGGTTAATGTAAAAGGTCCTTTTTTTCTGACTCAAGATGTCGTCAAAATTATGATTGAAAAAGAAATTAAAGGTTCCATAGTAAACATCGGATCGCAAGCAGCTTTAACTGGCCAGCCTTTTCTGGCATCTTATAGTTTATCTAAAGGAGCACTTGCTACCTTGACTAAGAATACCGCTTTTGCTTTATTGAAAAACAATATTAGAGTGAATCAACTTAATATTGGATGGATGGCCTCAGATGGAGAACATCAAATTCAAACTAAATTTCATAATGCACCAGAAAACTGGCTCGAGGAAGCATCTAAACACCAACCTTTTGGTAGAATATTAGGAACTGATGAAGTTGCCAAAGCTGTCGCCTTCTTAGCTTCTGAAGACTCAGGCATGATGACTGGTTCTGTAATTGATTTTGATCAATCTGTAGTTGGCGGGTATCCTTTTTCTCCACCAATGCCAGCAGAAAAAATAAAAATTTAATTTTTTAAGACAAATATTTCTGAGCACTTTTTTGACAGTGCTCTAAAGTAGTTCTCAGATCTTTGTTTAAAAATAAATAATCAAATATTTTTTCTCCAATCTCTTCAATAATATTTGAATATGTGGGTAATGGGTATCTGGCCCACTCAACAAACTTTTCATCTTTTTCCATTTTATCTATTTCGTTAAATATAGGACTTAAAGCTTTTACTTCCGGATCGTTTACAACGCTAAACAAAGGAGAAGATAAACTCCCATGCTCAATATAGTATTTGATTATTTCAGGAGAAACAAACTTTCTAATATTAGACATAATAAATGGAATTTTCTCTTCAGAAATATTTGAGGGAATACCCATAGAAAATCCACCAATTGGAGAAACTTGAAATAATGAGTGCCCCGCTGGTCTGGGCAGATATCCAGTATTATTATAGGCAGGTGACTTTTTATTTAACTCAAAAAGATGAGCACGACTACTCCAATTGAAAACCATGGCAGATTTGCCTTGGCTATAAAATTCCACACATTCATCATTAGATTGAGATGAGATATTACTTGGTGAGTAAGAAATTAATTCTTTAAGCATCTTAGCTGCATTGAAGGCAGCTTCAGATAAAAAATTTGCCTTCAAAGTGATTTTTTCAGAGTCTAGATCATAAACCTTATCACCTATATATCTCAAGTTAACATAAGGTTTACCAAAGTTGGCCATCGCTAAAATGAAACTGGTTGCAAGAGGCTGACCTTTTTTAGCTGGCCATGAAATTGGGCTTTCAATTTCATTGCTATTATTAAGAATTTTACATGCGGAGAATAACTCATCAAAATTTACGGGTGGTTTTATTTTATACTTCTTAAATAAATCCTGCCTATAAAATAATAAATCTGGGATAGCCTCTATTGGAATCCCAAAAAGTTGCTTTTTGAATGAACTTGAACGTATACCTGAGTAATGAAAGTCATTTAAATTTAAACCTATTTTTTCGACATATTTGTCAAGGGGAGTTAAACAATCTAAATTTACTAGTTGACCTATCCAGGGGATATTGAAAGCAATAATATCAAATTTAGATTTAGAATTTGATTGAGAGTTTGTAATAATTTTATTTAATAGTTTTTTCAAATCACTTTCAATGTTGAGTTCAATTTGACAATCAAAAATGTATTCAAAAAAATCTAAATTTTTTTTTATTACTTTAAATGTTGGGTTATCATTTGATAGAAATCGAATTTTTTTAAATTTTTTATTTTGATTTGTAATTACAGTTGGTGCAGGAATTATATTTCCTGCAGATAGAGAAGTTCCAAAATAGAAATTATTATCGACTCCACCAAATCCAAGTTGGGAGGCAAATTCGTTTTTAATGAGTAACAAGTATTCTGTAAATTCTTTAATCAAATCCCCACTAGGATGTATTGAAAAAGATTTTCCAGATTTTGTCTTAGATCTCTTAATTAGTTTTTTTTCTTTGATTAATTTATTAACTTTTCTTAAACCTGTAGCAAAAGGTAACCCTGATACTTGAATAATGCTAGTTGTGGTACATATCTTGTTTTCAAGATGATTTGAAATGACATAGGAAAATATTCTCCAATCAGCATCAATAGTTTGATTGGAGACAGTTTTGTTGAATAAAATTCTTGTTTTGCTTACAAACTTTAAAAGGGTTGTTATTTCATTTCTATTCATGGTTGAAAAATATCTAATTTAACAGCAATTATTTAAAATATTCAATTTGAATATATTAGACATTATATCTCTTTTAAAATTATAGATAATCTAACCATTAGGATATAAGGAGGATATAGATGAACAAACTAATCAAAGTATTAGCTGTTTTGATGTGCTTTTCTTTCGGTTCTGCTAAAGCAGTGGAAATCGTTTCCTTTAATGCAGCGTCTTCTGAGGCTTATGTGGGAGCGTTCGTAAAAGGAATTAAAGCAACAGCTGAGCAATACGGTTATGACATTACTGTTTTTGAAAATAACTATAACCAAGCTGAGCAAAACCAACAAGTTGAACAATATCTATCAAGTGGTGCACTCCCAGATGTTTTCATTTGGTGGCCACCTGATGCAGTTGCAGGCTTAGGTTCACTTAGAAAATTAGCTAAAACTGGTGTCCCAGTTTTAAAGATTAATCAATTACCGAATGAGCAGGATAAAGCATTTATCTTTGGATATGCTGGACCAGACGATAGCCTTCGTGCTTATAACGCAGGTGAAATGATGGTTAAAGCAATGAAGATGAAACAAGCTGCAGGCGGTGAAGGTTTCAACGTAATTGCACTGTCATACCCACACTCTTACGGTGGATATGGTCTTTCTATTAATGCATTCAAACAAGCTATAGCAGGTACAGACCTGAATCTAATCGGAGATATCGGTGAAGGATTTGGTCAAGCAAATGGTTATAAGGGTGCAGCAAAACTGATCGCAAAAGTTAAAGATCAAGGTATTCATTTTGTATACGGAATGGATGATGCGATCCTAACAGGTGGTATTAAAGCTCTTGAAGAAGCTGGTTATAACGTCGACTGGTATGCAGGTACAGGTAAAAGTGGTAGCGTAGATAGCGATGCTGTTATTACTGTTGGTACTGTATGTAATGGTGATAAGCAGATGATTACTGATGGTAAGCAATTCGGTACTACTCTTCAATCACCTCTTCATGAAGGTCAGTTAGCTATCGCTCTTGTGAAAGAGTATATGGAAAACGGTGAGTTAGCACAGTACATTAACTTTACCCCAAACCCTTCAGTTACTGGAGCCACCATGGACTTCACAGCTTTAAGAGGATTTGACGGTAAGTTATACGGTATCAATGAGCTTTGCTCAGGTGCTTGGGATTAATTCCTAAAAGCTGAAAAAATAATTTTTACACACAGGGAAATTGATCCCTGTGTGTAGTTAAGATCTCAAAAAAGGTATAAAATCAATAGGAATATGGCCTCAAATCCAATCCTCAAAATATCAAAAGTTTCCCGCACCTTCGGTGCTATTCAAGCCTTAAAAGAGGCAAATTTTGAAATCAATGAAGGCGAAATTATGGGCCTCGTAGGCGAGAATGGTGCTGGAAAATCTACATTAGTTAAAATTATAAGTGGTTTTGACTCTGGCTTTAAAGGAAGTTACCAAATTAATGGGCAAGAAGTAAAATTTGAAACTCCTTCGCAGGCAGAGGAGTCTGGTATTGCCATAGCTCAACAAGAGTTAAGTTTAATACCTAACATGTCTGTGGCTGAAAATATTTTTCTTACAGGAGCTAAAGTAAAAAAGTTTGCAACCTTAAACACATTAGCCAAAATGGCCCGTCCTTATCTTGATGAGGTGGGTTTGGCTGATGTTGATCCCAGAACAAGAATTAATTTGCTCTCTGTAGGTGAACAACACTTAGTTGAGGTAGCGAGATTAATCTCCAGAGAGGCAAAAATATTAATTTTAGATGAACCCACAGCAGCGTTGGGTGAAGCTGAAAGCCGAAGAATTTTAGAAATGGTTGAGCGCTTAGCAGCAAATGGTAAATCAATCATTTATGTCAGTCATAGACTTGATGAAATTTTTAAAATTACAAAAAGAATTGCAATTTTAAGAGATGGGGTAAGCCAAGGTGTGCAGCAAACTAAAGATATTGATGTTAATAAATTAGTTGAGATTATGCTGGGTAGAGAATTAGCAAATATGTTTCCTGCTAAGGCGGATCATATAAGCAATGATCCTAAAATAGAAATTAAAGATTTATGGCCTGACGGAGTTTTAGAGCCTGTTAGCTTTTCAGCCTATAAAGGGGAGATCCTTGGATTATCCGGTCAGCTTGGAAGTGGAGCAGGAGAAGTTCTAGCCTCTATCGCTGGTGCGCTTAAAGCGCGCTCTGGTTCGTTAACTTTAAACGGTGAAACATTTTTGCCCAAATCTCCAAGTCAAGCTATTAAGAAAAAAATTGCATATTGTTCTTCTGATAGAAAAAAGGATGGCTTATTTTTGGGAAGGCCCATATTTGAAAATTTGACTTCTCCAGCACTGACTGCCATTTCTCAATACGGTTTTAATTTTGGAAGTACAGAGCAGGATTACTCCAAGAACTTAGCAAAAGAATTTTTGATTGATGTTAAAAGAATGTTTGATGAATCAGGCCTCTTAAGTGGGGGAAATCAACAAAAAGTAGCTCTTGGTAAGTGGTTATCAATTAAACCAGATGTTCTATTAGTTAATGAACCAACTCGTGGCGTTGATGTTGGGGCGAAGTCTGAAATTTATCAAAGAATGAGAGATCTAGCTGCAAGAGGAATCACTATTATTTTTGCCTCAACTGATATACAGGAAATTACATATTTGCCAGACCGTGTTATTACTTTTTATAGAGGAATGATGATTGATGAACACCGTTTAGAAAATATACAAACACCTACTATCCTGAAGGAAATTACAGATCCATTTAACGAGACAAACCTATGAACTCAGTTATTCAAGAAAACCAACAACCAATTTCTGCAAAATTTTTACAATTTTATAGAGATCGTACTCTTTTAGCTATATTGCTATCTCTTTTTGCTGTGATGTTTGTTTACGGAATTTTTTTTACAGATAACTACTTAACTATTACAAATTTTAAGGCAATCATCAGAGATGCGGCTTTATATGGTATCATGGCGATTGGCTTAACGTTTGTAACCCTCTCAGGAAACTTTTTTTTACTGTCACTTAAAGAGACAGCTTCCATTTGCGGTGTTACCTTCGCAATGGGAATGGCTACTGGATTTGGTTCACCAGACCTAGCAGGAAATTTTATGGTCTCTCTTCTTGCGGCTCTAGCTGTGGGAGTCGTGAGTGGAGTAATTCAAGGATATTTTGTGGGTATGGGAGGTAATCCCATCGTCGTTACTCTAGGTGGTGCTGGAATTCTTTATGGTATAGGTGCCTGGTGGAGTGATAACCTTGTTATCAATTTTACAAGACCACATGATGCCGAGTGGTTGGGAACTGGCTCATTCTTGGGACTTCCAAGTATAACTTGGTCATTTATTCTTATAGCAATCACTGCAGAAATAGTCTTACGACATACAAATTTTGGAAGAAAAGTCTATTTAGTTGGGGCAAATAAAGCTGCTGGAAAAGCTACTGGCCATGAAAATTTCTCGATGGCAATAATTGTATTCACTATCTGCTCTGTTTGTTGTGCATTTGTAGCTGTTGCGTTCGTTGCCCAGATGGATAGCGCACAATCAAATTATTTCTCAGCTGAATTTGGATCTTCTGGTGATATGACTATTTTGGTTATTGCTACAGTCATGGTAGGCGGAAACTCAATTATGGGAGGTTATGGATCTAGTTTAAGAACTAGCCTGGGTGCTATATTCATAGCAATGGTAGACAATATGATGGTTTTGCAAGGGTTTAATAGTGGACCCAGGATTGTGGGAGTGGGTTTGATGATTGTATTTAGTATTATTGTATTTGGATTATTTGCAAAAGGAAGTAGGGCTCAAGAATAATGGATAATTTAATAAAAAGAATTACCAAAGATGTGGACCTGTCTTTTGCTATCTTGTTATCATTTTGTGTCTATGTTTTTTTTGCAATGAATATTGAAATATTTTTTAGTCATAATATTACATTCGCGATTTTAGAGAGATTTGCTGTTCTTGGTCTAGTCGGTCTGGCTTTAACAATTTGTATTATTGCTGGAGAAATTGATTTATCCATAGGATCAAATGCTGCACTCTGTGCTGTCATTGTTGTTAAGCTCACAGATCCATTAGGTGCGCCATTAGCAATGCTGATTGGATTATCAGTATCAACGCTCATTGGAGCTACTCAAGGTTTTGTTATTGCTTTTATAAGAATTAGAGCAATTGTGATCACAGTAGGAACATTGATGCTCTTAAGGGGCGTCGCTCTTTTGATAGCTGAGGAAAAAACAGTAATGCTTACTGATTTTAGAGTTCCGGACTTTATTACTACAAAAGTTTTAATGTATTTTTCTCCAGCAAGCCTCACTGTTATTTTTATTTTTATATGTGTGGGTATCTTTATGCGTTATACAAAATATGGTAGAGAAATTTATGCCATTGGGGGTGCGCGTAAAGAAGCTTTAACAGCTGGTATCCCTTTAAGGCGCCCAATGATTATAGCTTTTGCTCTTTCAGGCTTCTGTGCAGGTTTTGCCGGCACTGTTATTGGCTTGAAATCTGGCACAGCTCAAGGCTTAGGATTACAATATTTGCTTTTAGCTGGAACGGTCGCAGCTTTTGTAGGTGGTGTTAGTATCTTAGGAGGCAAGGGCGGTGTTTTAGGAGCAGCAATTGGAGCTCTTACCGTAAACTTTTTAAATACAGGTCTTGTTTTTTATGCACTTCAGGTCCATTTCGTTCAATTGTTCACTTCAGTATTATTAGTTATCGTTATTGTCTTCCAAACAATGTCTCGAATATTTGACTCGAGGCAAGCAAGGAAAAGCTTACTTGAAACAATTGATGAACGAAAAACCGCTCTGCTTGAAAAGAAGAGAACAATTTTAGGTAAATAATATTCATTTTGAATATATTCAATATCTATCTTTTATAACAATGGCATTATAATTATAAATGTATTTGGAGGATACTCATGGATAAGGAAAGACTTAAGGGAAAAAACGTTTTAATAACTGGTGCTGCGCAAGGAATGGGAGCAGCAATTGCTGAACATTATTGTGCCCAAGGTGCCAAAGTTTGTATTACTGATGTCAATTTGGATGGATGTAAAGAGGTAGAAGAAAGAATTCGTTCTGCTGGTGGTGAGGCTATTTCTTGTAAATTAGATGTCAGGAAAAGAGAAGATCATGTAGCGGCTGTAAATGCCACTGTTGAAGCCTTTGGTAGTCTGAATGTTTCTCTGAATAACGCAGGTGTGAATAAACCTCTATGGTTTATGGATGTCACTGAAGAAAACTATGATTTTATTTTTGATATAAATGTTCGGGGCGCTTGGCTTGGAATGCAAGAACAAGCACGTCAAATGATCAAACAAGGAAAACAAAAAGAGCCATATAAAATCCTCCATGTTGCTTCTATTCTTTCTCGTGAAACTTTTGATGATGTTGTCATTTATGGCGCAAGTAAACATGCGGTAGCTGGATTGATAAAAGGTGGCGCTAAAGGTCTTGCTGAATACGGCATCAACGTTAATGGGTACGGTCCGGGTGTTGTTCGAACTGAGATGTGGGAGCAATTGGATAAAGAATTAGTAGCAATGGGAAAGTTTGATAAACATGGTGAGTCAATGGACTCAATTGCAGAGAATATGATTTTAATGAAAAGGTATTCTTATCCAGAAGATATTGTCGGTACAGCATCTTTTTTAGCTTCTGGCGAGTCTGACTACATGACAGGACAAATCTTAATGATTGATGGAGGGATGGTAATTCAATAAATGTCAGACCCTAAAATTATTAAACCCGAGGATATAAATCCAAATTATAATTGGCATCGTCGTGTTCCATCTCATGGGACGATGAATGTTGATTATGAGGAAAGAATAAACTTTCGAAGACTCCATACTTATCGATTGGGAAGAGCTAAAGAAGCTCTCAAGAATTCTCAAGCAGGTTCCCTCCTTTGTTTTGATAACAATAACATCAGATATCTCACAAGTACGGTCATAGGTGAATGGTCTCGTGATAAAATATGTAGATATTCACTTCTAGCCCAAGGGCATGACCCAATCTTGTGGGATTTTGGATCTGCTGCAAAGCATCATCAAATTTTCTCGCCATGGCTTCCAAAAGAAAATTGGAAAGCGGGAATGGTTGGATTAAGAGGAACCGTTCATCCTGATGCAGGGTTTATGAAGAGGGCTGCTCAAGAAATTAAATCCATGTTAGATGAAAAGGGGCTTGCCAACGAACCCGTTGGTATAGATTTAGTTGAACCCGCTATGATGTTGGCGCTACAAGCAGAGGGAATTCAAGTCATTGATGGACAACAGATTATGTTGGAGGCAAGAGAAATCAAATCACAAGATGAGCTAATGCTACTTAATCAGGCTGCCTCAATGGTTGATGCGACTTATCATCAAATTTACGAAACAATGAAACCAGGAGTGAGCGAGGCTCAAATAGTAGCCAACGCTAATAAGCTTCTTTATGAACTCGGGTCAGATGATGTTGAGGCAATTAACGCTATTTCAGGGGAAAGATGTAATCCACATCCTCATAATTTTACCGATCGAACTTTTAGACCAGGAGACCAAGCATTCTTTGATATCTTACAATCATACATGGGATATCGAACTTGTTATTATAGAACCTTTAATATTGGCAGAGCTTCAGATGAACAGAACGACGCTTATAAACAATGCCGAGAATGGTTAGATAAAGCTATCGAACTTGTAAAGCCTGGCGCATCAACAGACAAAATTGCGGCAGTCTGGCCCAAAGCAGAGGAGTTTGGTTTTGCTAATGAAATGGATGCATTTGCACTTCAGTTTGGACATGGATTAGGTTTAGCAATCCATGAAAGACCAATTATTAGTAGATTAGTTTCAATGGACTCTCCAACAGAGATAAAAGAGGGAATGGTTTTTGCCTTAGAAACTTATTGTCCTGCAAAGGATGGTTATTCAGCAGCAAGAATTGAAGAAGAGTTAATCGTAACTGACAAAGGATGTCAGGTTATCTCTTTATTCCCAGCTGAAGAACTACCAATCGCAAATAAATATTAATGGTCGATATAACTAACGATGACATTGGAGAGAGTAATCGGTTAGCGCTTTGGGAGATGATGCTCAAATTGAGACTCGTCGAAAAAAAAGCTTATGATTTATTTCTTCAAAATCTTATTAAAGGAACTAGCCACTTAGCTCTTGGTCAAGAAGCTATCGCAGGAGCTTTTGGTGTATCTTTACAAGAGGGGGATTATACCTTTTGCACTTATCGTGGCCATGCTCATACATTGGCCAGAGGTTCTTCAATTGAAGGAGTTTTAGGTGAGTTAATGGGCCGACAATGTGGCCTAATGAAGGGCAAGGGAGGTTCGATGCACTTAACAGATGTTGACAAAGGTGTTATGGGCTCTTACGCAATCATTGGTGCTCATTTAACTATAGCAAATGGAACCGCTCTGGCATCAAAATACAATAAGACCAAAGAAGTTAGTGTTTGCTTTTTTGGGGATGGGACAACTAATATAGGCGCTTTTCATGAAGCCTTAAATATGGCGCAAATTTGGAAACTCCCAATTGTTTTTGTATGTGAAAATAATCTTTATATGGAGTATACGCCTATTGGAGACGTTACCGCGGTTGAAAACCCTGCTGCAGATAGAGCCTCTGCCTATAATATGGAAAAAATCATCGTTGATGGAAATGATGCTGATGAGATGTATCGAACTGCTCAAGCCGCTATCAAAAAAGCAAGAGACGGTGACGGACCTAGTTTAATTGAAGCAAAAACTTATCGTCATAGCGGACATTCTCGAGCAGATCCAGGAAAGTACCGTCCTGATGAAGAAGTTAAAGATTGGATGGAGAACAGGGATCCTATAACTAATTATAGAAAAAGACTTTTAGAATTTAATATTGATGAAAAAATTATTAATGAAATTGAAGATAAAGTTAAACAACAAGTGGAAGACGCAACTGAAATATCCAAATCATCTCCAATTCCAGATGTAAAAGAAATCTTTACAGATGTTTGGGCTGACGGAGGTTATAAATGGCACAATTAACATACCGAGAGAGTGTTTCTCTAGCGATTGCACAAGCAATGAGAAAAGATCCTAAGGTTTTTTTTATTGGAGAGGATGTAGGTGCGGCAGGCGGTGTGTTTAAAGCTACAGTGGGATTACTGGATGAATTTGGAAAAGATCGAGTAATGGATACCCCTATATCTGAACAAGCTATTTTAGGCGCTGCGATGGGAGCGGCTATGGCTGGTCTAAGACCTATTGCAGAAATTATGTTTTCAGATTTTTTGGCAGTTTGTTGGGATATTGTGGCTAACCAAATTGCAAAAACTCGTTATATGTCTGATGGTCAAATAAATATCCCTTTAGTTATTCGAACGGCAAACGGAGGAGGGTCTAAGTTTGGAGCACAGCATTCTCAAAGTCTAGAGAATTGGTCAATGATGATCCCAGGATTAAAGGTAGTTGCACCAAGTTCACCTGGAGATGTTTTGGGATTAATGAATAGTGCGGTTAATGATCCTGATCCAGTAATTTTTTATGAGCATAAATCTCTTTATGCATCCAAAGAAGAATTAGAGTCTACAGAATTATCAATTCCTTTAGGTAAGGCTAATATTCTTCATGAGGGAAGTGATATCACTATAATTGGACTTGCTTTGATGGCACAAAGGGCAAAAAAGGCAGCCATAGAGTTAAAAGAAAAACACAATATTAACGCTAAAGTTATTGATTTGAGAACGTTGGTGCCATTAGATCTTCAATCAATTAAAAGCGCAATCAATGAAACAGGCCTTGCTATGACTGTAGAGGAAAATCCACGATTATGTGGATGGGGTGCAGAAATTTCATCTCTAATTACTGAACATTGTTTTTCTAACTTGAAAGGACCTGTCACAAGATTAACTACACCACATGTACCACTACCAAGTGCTGACATATTAGAAGATAATACTATTCCATCAGTCGATGTGATAGTTCAAGAAGTTATCAAAAAAGTTAAAGGAGAATAGTATGGAAATTATAATGCCGACATTAGGAGAAACTGTTGATGAAGGAAAAGTGATTAAATGGTTAAAAAACGTTGGGGACGAAATTAAAGAAGGTGATATTTTATGTGAGGTCGAGACAGATAAAACTGCTGCTGAAATACCTTCTACTGTAAATGGTACCCTCACAGAAATCACAGCACCCGAGGGTGAGACAGTCCCTGTTGGTGGAAAAATAGCTACAGTAGAATAGCATCAAAAAAACTGTTATAAGGTGAATTATGAATATAACTGAGTCAAAATTTTATCGTGATAAATGTTTTATAAATGGTGAATGGGTAGGAGCAGACTCTGGTGAAACGATCAGCGTAAATAATCCTGCTACTTTAAAAGAGATTGGTACAGTTCCTAAATGTGGAACTAATGAAACAAAGCGAGCCATAGAAGCCGCAAACGCAGCTTGGCCTGAGTGGAGAGCTAAGTCTGCTCGTCAACGATCCGATATTCTTCGTAAATGGTTTGATCTGATGATTGAAAATAAAGAAGAATTAGCTCAAATGATGACAGTCGAACAAGGTAAGCCTATCAATGAGTCCCGAGGTGAAATTGGATATGGAGCATCATTTGTTGAGTGGTTTTCTGAAGAAGCTAAAAGAGTTTATGGAGATACTATTCCTGATCCAATGACCGATCGAAGAATCGTAGTTTTAAAACAGCCAGTGGGTGTAGTCGCTTCCATTACACCATGGAATTTTCCTAATGCGATGATCACACGTAAATGTGCCCCAGCCCTTGCTGTTGGCTGTCCAGTGGTAATTAAACCAGCAAGTCAAACACCTTTTTCTGCACTTGCGTTAGCTGTATTAGCAGAGGAGGCTGGTTTTCCAAAAGGTATCCTTAATGTAATAACGGGAAAAGCTTCAGAAATCGGGGATGAATTAGCCACGAACCCTATTGTTAGAAAATTGTCGTTTACTGGATCTACTGAAATTGGAAAAATTTTACTAGAAAAATGTTCTGGAACTGTAAAAAAAGTTTCTATGGAGCTCGGAGGCCATGCTCCTTTTATTGTATTTGATGATGCAAATATTGATGATGCGGTTGCTGGAGCAATGCAAAGTAAATTTCGTAATACGGGTCAAACCTGCGTTTGTGCAAATAGAGTTTATGTTCAAGAAAAAGTATATGATGAGTTTTGCCAAAAATTTGTTGAGGCAGTATCCAAGGTAAAAGTAGGTGATGGACTTGACGAAGCTGTAGCTTCTGGACCGTTAATTGATGAGCATTCTTTAAGTAAAGTTGAAGAACATGTTCAGGATGCAGTACAAATGGGAGCCAAAATTGCTATCGGAGGCTCTCGCCATGAGCTTGGTATGAATTTCTACCAGCCTACAATCCTTACTGATGTTACACCTCAAGCCAAGATTACCTCTGAAGAAACATTTGGCCCAGTAGCTCCTGTATATAAGTTTAAAGACGAGAAGGAAGTGATAGAGCTTGCCAACAATTCCCCATACGGATTAGCCTCTTATTTTTATTCCAGAGATATTGGAAGAATTTGGAGAGTAGCTGAGGCATTAGAATACGGAATGGTAGGGGTAAACACAGGTTTAACCTCGAAAGCTGAAGCTCCATTTGGGGGTATCAAAGAGTCCGGTCTTGGACGTGAAGGATCAAAATATGGTATTGACGATTTTATAGAGATTAAGTATGTCAATATGTGTGGTTTAGACAAATAACCCTAATACATTATGAATAAAATTTTTAAAGTTGGTTTAATTGGCTGTGGTCATATTTCTGAAACCTATTTTCGTGGCCACGATTATTTCAATAATTTTCAAATCATTAAATGTGCTGATATCAACTCAGAAAATGCAAAAAAATGCGCCGAGGCTTATGGAATTGAGTCCTGTTCTGTTGATGAACTATTAAATGATAGTGAAATAGAAATTATTTTAAACCTAACCATACCTAGGGCTCATTATGAGATAGCTAAAAAATCGCTCGATCATGGAAAACATGTTTACAGTGAAAAACCTATGGCTGTAAATTTTGTTGAAGGAGAAGAGCTTCTTAATTTAGCAAATTCAAAAAACCTATATATAGGTAATGCGCCCGATACTTTTCTTGGCGGTGGTATTCAAAAATCTATTGATTTAATTAATCAAGGCAAAATAGGAAATGTGAGATTGGGGAGCGCCATATTTGCTTACCCCGGTGTTCAATCTTATCATCCTAATCCTGAGCCTTGGTTTGCTAATAATGAAGGTGGGCCAGTCATGGATATGGGACCATATTATTTGACGGCACTCGTCAATTTACTTGGCCCTGCTAAAAGAGTTCATGGCATTTCTACAAAGGTTTTTGAAAAAAGGGTAATTGGGATTGGGCCAAAAAAAGATCAAGAATTTACAGTTGAATGTCCCACAAGCTACCTAGTAAATTTAGAATTTCATAACCAGGCATTAATACAGATTACACTATCTTTTGATGTAGTGGCTCACCAAAGAAACCATATAGAGCTTTATGGAGACAAAGGGTCAATGATTGTGCCCGACCCAAATATGTTTGGGGGATCAGTTATGACATGTGTGGATGATAGCGGTTTATGGGAAGAACATAAAACAGACGACCTACCTCTTGGTAAAATAAACATTACCTCTCATAGTGGCAGAGCAAACGAATCTCCAACAAATGCAAACTATCGAGGTGTGGGTTTAGCTGAAATGGCTTATTGTATTGAGCACGGATTAAAACACCGCTGTAGTGGGGAGTTGTCTCTTCATGTATTAGATATCATAAAATCAACGATGAAAGCTGCTGACACGCAAACCCCTCAAGATATAAATACTACTTGTCAAAAAGCCGACTTTTTCACCTTAGAAGAAATTCAAAAAATTCTTAAATAGTAGTATTGCCAATTCATATGAGGTAAATTTTTTTGATGAAATTTGATACATCAAAAAAAGTTTTAGTGATTGGACGAGCAGGGATGGATATCTATCCTGAGCCTCCAGGAACCAAAATTGATGATGTTCAAAATTTTTCAACACATCTTGGTGGGTCTGCAGCTAATACTTGCGTGGCGTTATCTAAATTAAATGTAGCTTCAGATTTAGTTACCTGTATTTCTGATGATGCTATTGGTAATTATATTCATAAAAAGCTTGATGATTTTAATATTGGAAATAAATTTTGTAGGAGGATTGATAAAAAATTCCAAACACAGATGGCTGTGGTAGAAACTATCTTAGAGAATAATCAATCTATTCTTTATAGAAATAATTCTTGCGATCTACAATTAGATCGAAGTGATATAGATAAAATTAATTTTCAAGAATATTCATCTGTATTTTTATCTGGAGTAGCTTTATCTTCTAACCCTTCAAGAGAAGCAGTATTTTTAGCTGTCGAAAAAGCATCAGTATTGAAGATTCCTTTGATTATTGATTTAGATTATCGACCTTATAATTGGGAGTCTGATGAAAAAAAATCTGAAGTTTATAAAAAAATAATGAATGAGATGGACATTATAATTGGCAATGACTTAGAGTTTAATATTGCTGATAATTCCAGCGATGGTTTAAACCTAGCTCAAACTTTAATACAAAAAAAACCCTCTATTATCATTTATAAAATGGGTGAAAAAGGATCAAAAGTTTATACAAAGGATAGCGAACAAGATTTTGGCATATGTAGCGTTCAAGCAATCAAACCTACTGGTGCGGGCGATGCTTTTAATGGTGGTTTTTTAAGCTCAATGTATCAAGGATTTTCTTTAGAAGACTCCGTCAAAAGAGGTTCCGCTAATGCTGCCATTGTAGTTACTAAAGTTGGATGTTCATCTGCCATGCCAAATTTAGAAGAATTAAATCAATTTATAAAAAATAAGGAGGAAATTTAAATGCACATACCGTATTCAGATAATAAAAACCAAGCTTTATTTGAAGAAAATAATAAGACAGTACCCTTAGTGTATTTTAATATTGTCAGATTAAACAAGGGCGAAAGCTATAGCTATCAACTTCCAAAACATGAGAGCAGCGTTGTACCCGCCACTGGTATGATTGAACTTTCTGTAGATGGTAAAATCCTAGGCCAAATTGGAACAAGAAAATCTGACGTATGGGATGGGGAGCCAGAGGGAAGCTATATTCCTTCCAATGCAGAGTGTACAATTAAATGCCTTTCTGACAATACAGAATGTTTTATAGCAGGAGGTATTTACGAAAAAAAACTTGACCCATTTTTAGTTCAAAAAAATCAAATTGATGTTGTTCAGTATGGATCTGATGACACTAAAACTCATAGAAAAATTAAGCATATACTTGGCGCCAAGCAACATGAACAGGTAGGTAGACTACTTGTGAATGAATTATACACCGTTGGTGCAGGAGGATGGTCTGGTTTTCCACCTCACAAACATGATACAGATAATCTACCAGATGAGACTCGTCACGATGAAGTTTATAATTATCGTTTTAAGCCTGGCCATGGCTTCGGTGTTCAAGTAATGCAATATGAAGATGACAAAGAAGGTTTTGGTTATCAATTATTTGATGGTTCCACTATCGCAATTAATAAAGGCTATCACCCATGTGTTGTTGCTCCCGGATATGAAATGTATTATTTCACAATTTTAGTAGGCTTAAGCCAACGATCTCTTGTTCAATATTTTCAAAAAACTCATGCCTATCAAATTGAAACAATACCAGGCATTAAGGATATGATAGCTAAATATAAATAAATAAATGACAGTAGCCACTCTTTCAGAAGTTCTAAGCAAAGCCAAAGAAAACCATTATGCAGTTGCGGGACTAGTTGTTTTAGGCTGGGAGGATGCTAGATGTTATGCAGAGACTGCTGAAGAATTAGGCCTTCCTATCATCTTACAAGCAGGTCCCGGATGTAGGGCTAACACACCTTTGCCTATTTTGGGCAAAATGTTTCGACATTTAGCTGAACAATCCTCACAGCCAATAGTCTGTCACTTGGATCATGGTTATAGTAAAGAAGAATGCATTGAAGGAATGGAAAATGGCTTTACTTCCGTGATGTTTGATGGCTCCAAGTTATCACTAAATGAGAATATTGAAAAAACACATGAAATAGCAGAATTAGCTCATAAAAATAATATCTCAGTCGAGGGGGAAATTGGATTTGTTGGATATAGTGAAGGGGCAGCATCACAAAGCACCGATCCTCTTGAAGCAAAAGAATTTGCTGATAAATCACATTGTGATGCTATGGCTATTAGCGCTGGAAACGTCCATCTTCAAACAAATACCTCCTCTTCTATTGATACTGACGTTATTGAAAAAATTCAGTCATTAACATCTATCCCATTAGTTCTGCATGGAAGTAGTGGGATAGATCATACGCTCAGAAGAAAATTAGCAACTTCAACAAATGTTTGTAAATTCAATATAGGCACAGAGCTGAGAAAAACTTTTGGTGATAATCTAAGAAAAAAAATGAATCAAAATCCAAATGTCTATGATCGCATTCAATTAATCAATCTCCCATTACAAGAACTAAAATCAGTAACAAAAACAGTAATTGAAAATATTACTAAACAATAAAACTATTGATTAAATCTCATACTTTAGAAAACCAATTTCTTAAAATAAAAACAATCAATATTGGAGCTAGTCTCTATGAAGTTATTGATAAAAGAAAAAAGATAAATTTAATTTTAAATTTAGGTAATTTTAAAAACTATTTAAAAAATAAACCTTATCTTGGGGCTACTTGTGGGAGATTTGCCAATCGAATTAAAAATGGACAATTCAAAATTGACTCAAAAACCTATCATCTCTCTAAGAATGAAGGTAAAAATATTTTACATGGTGGACATCAAGGTTTCGACTCAAAGACATGGAAAATTAAAAGACAAAACTCAAATAGTATTACATATGAATATTTGTCTCCTCATTTAGAAGAAGGTTTCCCAGGAAATCTTAAAGTGCAATGTAAATACCAAATTCATAAAAATTCTTTTAAAATTATCTTTTCAGCACAATCTGATCAGAAATCTCATGTTAATTTAGTCAACCATGCGTATTGGAATCTGAATAAATCGAAAACTTCTATCTTTGATCATTTCCTCTTAATAAATGCCAATTCATATTTGAAAAATGACCCCACCAATATCCCTACAGGTGAGTATAAAAATGTAAATCAAACCCCATATGATTTCAGACAATTTCGACATATTGGTCAACAAATCGAGTTAAATCGTAAGGCTTTTGACGAAAATTTTGTTTTAAATAAGAGGCAAAAATTTGCTGCTTGTTTATGGTCTCCTCATAGTGGCATTTTATTGTCTATTAAAACAAATCAACCTGGTATCCAATTTTATAGCGGTCAACATCTGAGATATAAGTCATTAAAAAAAACACTCAGTCCTTTTCAGGGATTATGTCTTGAAACACAAGCTTTTCCAAATAGCCCTAATAACAAAAAGTTTCCTTCAACATTAGTATCTCCAAATAAGAAATATTTGCATGAGGTGAGTTTTTTAATAAATCACCAAAAAATAGTTTAGTCTGTTTTTTCTCTAAGTTTTAAATTAAGATTATCGTAAACCAACTGAGGGATGTTATAAGCAACAGTATCTATAAGAGACATGGTGCTAACTTGTAATTGATTGCCACTTAAATCTAAATCAATAAATTTAGATATCTCTATCTCTTCATTAAGGTAATTCCAATCAAAGGTTACATGAATACCTTTTTCAGGAATATCAAACAAAGATGCATATAAAATTGTACCATTAGTAAGGGTATAGCGAACCTCTAGGTCTGCACTTGAGGGTAACTCATCCCTGCTTAAGAAATCGTTATGCTGCAAATCTGTAAGAGTGGTAAAGACATCTGGAAGTCTATTTTCACTGATTTCTTTAAAGCCTGAGGGAAGATTTTGATGCGAAACCAAACCATCTTGATTAGATAAGCTAATTAATTGATTACTATAAATTTGTACCGATTTAATAGCTTCCTTGCCAATATTTATTAAATCATTGGGTATCCAGTAAAAACTAGAAACATCTGTGGTTAAATTAGCAGAAATTAAGTAGGACTGATCTGAAGAGGTTTCTTTAATATAAGTGCCTGGGATTTTATAATTGAAATCCCCAATGTCGAGAGAGTAAAGAACTTCATCAGACTTAGATTTCAGAATTAAAGTCTGAACATTTTCTTTATCGAGTCCAAGTTTAAAAAAAAGATCGGGTTTATTTGTTTTTGGACCCATAACTCTTGCTTCTTTTATTTGAACAAAAAACCTACTTAGGAGTTCTGTGTTTGCAGGTAAATTCATAGCAGTTGTCACTAACCATTGATCATTAATGTCTTTGATTATTGTTGATTCTTCTGAATTTTTGAATTCAATTGAATTGATTTGAGAGAGTATTTCATCAAAATTAGGCATTAAAGCTTCTTGCTCATTATTTGAATTATTTGATTTCCCATCAAAATACATTCCAAAAGCTATGACTAAAGAGCCAGCAGTCAGTGCTAATAAAATTTTGATATTTTTGATTAACGTCATCGACTCTTCCTTTTTCGAATACCTAATTGGTATGGAACAAAAAACATTAGGATGATTAAAATAATCGGGATTAAGAAAGTATTTAAGACATTGATCTTATTTGCGAGAGCATCAATATCTTTGTTTAAATTTCTTCTTACCTCTCTTAGTTCTTTACGCGTTCTTTCCACTTCCAATTGAAATAATGCTAGTTCTTCCATTTGATTTTCAGATAACTGAACATTTTCATTATCTCGACCACCTGAAAGGTTTTTAATCTCTTGAAGAGTCAAATCTAGTTTTTGCTGAAGTTCTTGCTCCTGACCAAGGTATTGTTTCTCAGCTTCTGCTTGGAGTTTTTGGACAACAGTAAATGGTCTAAATGGAGTTTCTTTATTTCTAAGATCAATGAAATCATCAAAGCCTGTCATTACATCCATAATATTCGATACAAGTGTTCCATTATCTGAGGACTCTTCAATGACAGTTGAATTTAGGAATTTTTGAACTCTAGCCCAATAAGGACCTCTTATAAAATCAGCATCGGAAAAAACAATAACATTTATATTTTCTTGTGACTGGCTAATATGATCAGAGTACTTAGCCTCAAAATTATCAAAATTACTTTGAGCCATTCCACCAACTTTTACTGCAAAATCATAAATTGTACCTGTCGGATTAAAATTATTAATCAGCTCGATTGGATCTTGAACTTCTTGGATAGATAAATCCATTGTTAATTCGCTGGAAGAAAGGATGCTGGAATAAGTAGTCTGACTTTCTTCTTCTAATTTCATTAGTCCTCCAGGTGAAATTAATCTGACCAAAGATAATCCGTTACTAATGTCCTCTTGCTGATTGATAAAGTCTGTTCTCACCTCTGGCCAATTAAGCTTTAATAGCGTTTGAAGAGACGTACTATCAGAGATATTTTGTTGAGTTTGCAGTCTTGTAGCTTGGGTTCCATCCAAAATTACTCGATCGACATAATTGATATTTAATGTTTTTAAAACATTATTAAGAGTAGAGGTCTTGTCGGTGTAATCGTCTTTTTCAAAATATGGATCAACAAATATGAGGGTTTTACCACCTCGAAGGATAAATTGCTCAATAGCATACTCTGTATTTTCTGAAATTTCAGCTGGATGATAAACAACTAATAAGTCGATATTTTCGAATATTTCAGCCGTTGGACTTAAATACTCAATGTCATAGTAATTTTCTAATTGTTCAAAAATTATGTACTCCCCTTGTAATGGAATATTTGGGTTAGGAGACTTTGTTTCCACTTGGGTGAGAAGGCCAATTTTTGGTTTTTCTACTCGATTTAATTTGTATACAATATCGGTTAATTGTTTTTCTAAACTTCCACCTTTTGATGGGTCAAAAAAAGGAATAATTTCTAAATCATCTGTTGTGTTTGTGGCAATCATGCCAAAATAAATATTTGACCCCTCTAGGCCGACAGGAAAACCTTGTACTCCATAACGTTCCACATAATCTTCTTGATCAGAATAAGGCTCAGGTTCTATGATTTGAAAATCAATTTTACCTTTGGCAAGACTTTCATATCTATTTAAAAGACCTTCAATTTGGGTGGCATAATTTTGGATAATTGGAATATTTTTAGAAAGACTTCTACTATAAATAAATTCAATTTTTAAGGGTTCTTCAATATTAGCTAAAACATTCTTTGTTCCTTTAGATAAAGTAAAGGTTTTAGTCGAAGTGAAGTCTATACCGATATTGAAATTAATTTTATTGATGATGAAATTAAAAGATAAGAACAATAATATTGTGCTGACTACTGAAATAAAGAAATATTTTTTTAAAATAAGTTTGTTCATTTATTCTTTATTCATAAATTTGATAAGTGTTAGATAATTCCATAAGGCCATAAAAGAAACAAAGAACATCAATCCTTTAAAAGAAAAGAACCCTGTTTGAATAGATGAAAAATGTGTCAGAAAACTAAAGCTTGAGATGAGCTCAACTAATTCTAAAGGAAAAACTTGAGATATAAAATTAATCATCAATGGAAACCCACTGATGGTAAAAACAAAGGAGACCACGATAGAAAGAATAAAAGAGATAATCTGGTTATTTGTCAAAGAAGAGAAAAACACTCCTAAAGATATGTATGAACCTGCCATGATTATGACACCTAAATATTGGCCCAAAATAATAAGATTATCAGGATCCCCCAAATAATTGACGGTAATCCAAATAGGAAAAGTAAGAATAATCGAGAATATCACAAAGAGCCAAGTAGCAATAAATTTACTCAAAACAATTTTCCACAAAGCAACTGGTAAAGTCATTAATAGCTCGATTGTCCCAAGGCGCTTTTCTTCAGACCAACTTTTCATAGTGACTGCTGGAATGAAAAAAATAAATACCCACGGAATGAAGCTAAAAAAAGTCGTTAAGTCAGCTACTCCGGAGCTAAAAAAGCTTCCGAAATAAAAGGTCAAAGACATAGAAGTCATAATGAAAATAGCTGTAAAAATATAAGCCACAGGAGTAATAAAAAATAATTTTAGTTCTCTTTTTATTAGAGCAAGCATTAGCTAATTATCTTTCTAAATTTTTCATCAAGTGATTTACCAATTTTTCTTTTTAACTTAGTAGGAGTTCCCTCAAATTTTTTTTCGCCTTGATCAATGATTAAACATTTATTGCATACTTCTGGCACCTCATCGAGTATATGGGTCGAGATAATAATAGCTTTTGTTTTTGATAATTTTTTGATTAATTTTCTCACTTCGAATTTTTGAAGTGGGTCTAATCCATCAGTAGGTTCATCTAATATTAAAAGTTTTGGATTATGGACAAGTGACTGCGCTATTCCCACTCTTCTTTTAAAACCTTTTGAGAGTGTTTCAATGGGAACATCTTTGACATCTTCAAGTTGTAAATCCTGAATTACTTTTTGTATTTGAGTTTTAGCATCTCTAACTTTTCTAACACTACAAACATAATCGAGATAAAGGGCAGGTGAGAAATCTAAGTATAAAGGCACACCTTCTGGCAAATATCCAATTTGAGATTTTGTGTAAATAGGATTTTCATCAATATCTTTATTGTTAATAAGGACCCTTCCGCCATCTGATTTAAGATATCCGGTAATTACTCTCATGGAGGTGGTTTTACCCGCGCCATTAGGACCTAAAAATCCCATTACATCTCCCACTTTTACTTCAAATGAGAGATTATTTATGGCTTGAAAATCACCAAATTTTTTACTTATTTCCTCGACTTTTAGCATTTCAATATATGTAGTTTATGGAAGTATTTTTTCAATATTTTATATAAAATACATTAGTCAAATAGACCTATTTAGAAATTTTAATCTATTGTTTTAGTAAATACTCAAATCTATAATCAATTTTCAAAATGTCAGATTATTTTCAATCAATTCCAAAAATAAAGTTTGAGGGCAAAGATAGCCAAAATCCTTTAGCTTTTAAGTTTTACAATCCGCAACAAAAGGTATTGGGAAAAACTATCGAGGATCATTTGAGAATGGCAGTATGTTATTGGCATACGTTTAATTGGCCTGGTAATGACCCTTTTGGAGGTCAAACATTTCTTAGACCTTGGATGGATCATCAAGATGCCATTGATCAAGCTACAGATAAATTGGAAAATGCCTTCTCTTTTTTTGATAAACTAGATATTCCTTATTTTTGTTTCCATGATGTTGATATTGCACCTGAGGGGAATAATTTTGCTGAGACTGAAATAATTCAAAAAAAAATAGTTGATTTAATTTCTAAAAAACTTGAAACCTCAAAAGTAAAATTACTATGGGGGACTGCTAATTTATTTAGTCACCGAAGATATATGGCTGGCGCAGCCACAAACCCTAACCCAGAAATTTTTCAATATGCTGCAGCACAGGTAAAAATGTGTATTGAGAATACTCATCACTTAGGAGGTCAAAATTATGTGCTTTGGGGAGGTCGTGAGGGTTATGAAACCATTTTGAATACCAACATGAAACAAGAGTTCGATCAATTGGGTCGCTTTCTTAACATGGTAGCTGAACACAAACATAAAATTGGATTTCAAGGTAACCTTTTAATTGAACCTAAGCCTCATGAGCCTACTAAACATCAATATGATTTTGACTCGGCTAACGTTTTTGCTTTTCTTCAAAAATACGGGTTGGAAAAAGAATTTAAACTTAATATAGAAGTGAATCATGCCATTTTAGCCAAACACTCATTTGAACATGAGATCGCATATGCTTTAGCTAATGATATTTTTGGTAGCATTGATATTAATCGGGGCGATTATCTAGTTGGATGGGATACCGATCAGTTCCCTAATAATACCGAAGAACTTTTATTACCTTTTTATTATCTTTTCAAAAACCAAGGACTTGGTAGTGGTGGCTTAAATATGGATGCTAAAATCAGACGTCAATCTATAGATCCTGAAGATTTGTTTTATGCGCATATTGGAGCTATGGACACTTGTGCTAGAACACTATTAGCAGTTGAGAGAATGATTAACGATGGTTCTTATGAAGAATTTTTGAATAAAAGATATGAAAATTGGTCTCAAAATAAAGAATTAATGCAATCTTCCTCATTGGAAAGTATCTACGAAAAGGTTAAATCAAAAGATATTAATCCTGAACCACAATCCGGTAGACAGGAATATCTTGAAAACTTGTTAAACTCTTTTATTGAATAACTAATGGCTGTAAAAAAATTTTTATTTGATTTGGGTAATGTATTTTTTGACTGGAGCCCGGAACGGGTCCTAAAACCTATGTTTGGTGATGATGAAAGAATGAAATTCTTTATTAACAATGTTTCTTTTCCTCTTTTAGATGGTAGGTGTGATGCTGGGGTAAAAATAGAGGTAGCCGTTAAAGATGCTATTGAAAAATTCCCAGAGTTTGAAAAAGAAATAAAATTATACTATCCCAATCATCGTAATATGGTTGGAGGTTTCTTTCAAAAGACAGTAGATATTTTTCATAAAGTAAAAGAACTTAATTATCCTTGTTATATTCTATCTAATTGGTCCGCAGAAACATATGAAGGCATGGAAGATCAATTCCCTTTTCTAAAAGAATTTGATGGTAAAATAATTTCAGGAAGAGATTGCCTAATTAAACCCGATCCTGCAATTTATGAATTAGCTATTAGCAGATTTGATTTAATACCAGAGGAGACTTTGTTCATAGATGATCGTCTTGATAACATTCAAGCAGCACAAAATTTAAATTTTCAAACTATTCATTTAACAGATCCCTCTGTAATTCAAGATTTAATCGAGCCCTACCTCCGTTAGTGTTTAAATTAGATAACAAGCTGGGGTTAGGTTTAGCAGCATTAGGTAGACCTGGTTATATCACCTTGGGTCATCATCAAAATATTGGTGATGATAAATCAAAAGATAATATGAGAAATCAATGTCACAAGGTCCTCGATTTCGCATATAATAAAGGTATTCGTTATTTTGATGTTGCCCGAGTATATGGTGAGTCAGAGGAGTTTTTATCCTCTTGGATTAGAAAACAAAATCAATTTGCTGGTTTTGTTGGTTCCAAATGGGGCTACGAATATTTAGCTGAGTGGAATGTCGAGACCGACCAACATGAAAGAAAAGACCATTCCCATCCTTTTTTAAAAAAACAATGGGTAGAGACGAGGATGAATTTGGGTAAAAGTATTGATTTATATCAAATACATTCTGTGACACCTGAGAGTGGTGTTTTAAAGGACAAGGCCGTTATCCAAGAACTTCACGCCATTAAAAAGGGTGGAGTTGATATTGGTATTTCCACTAGTGGCCCTCAACAAAACGAAACTATCACAGAGTTATTAGAGATCAATAAAACTGAAAAATTATTTACGTTTATTCAATGCACAATCAATATTTTTGAACAGTCTTGTATAGAAATTTTAGAGAAAGCTTCAAATCAAGGAATAAATGTTATTGCTAAAGAAATATTTGCAAATGGTAGGCTGACGGATTTGAATGAAAGTCTTCATCAAAAAAAATTGTCAGAAATAAAAAAAGTTGCATCAACATATAATCTGACAATTGAAGATTTAGCTTTGATTTGGGTTTATCAGTTGCCATTTGTCAAAATAGTTTTGACTGGGGCTTCAACGATTGATCAACTAGATAAAAATATAAATTCTCTAAATAAAATTGATATTAAGATTCCTTCTCTTAGTGACCATCAACTATCCTTAGTAGATTATTGGGATACTAGAAAATCTTTATCTTGGAATTAATTAAAAATTTACCCAAGAGGAATTAGATGCATTCGAAGCAATTGATCTTTCAATAAATCTAATACCCTCTAAACCATCTTCCACTTTTGGAAAAAGATATTTTTTTGAATCATAATTCCCATTATTAAAACTGATGATGGCGTCTGCAACTTCAGTGTAAATATTTGCAAATCCCTCAAGGTATCCCTCAGGGTGTCCGGGTGGAATTCTTGTTACATCGTTAGCTAACTGTAATGAACCAGCTCCTCCACGAGTAATTTTTCTTTTTGGCTCACCGAATGGTGTGAAGTAAAGATAGTTGGGGTCTTCTTGGCACCATTCTAGACCTCCTTTATCTCCATATATTCTAATCATCAGATGATTTTCATTTCCAGGAGCTACTTGAGAAGACCAGATCGTTCCTTTAGCACCTCCTTGAAAGCGAATTGAAATTTGAGCATTATCATCAAGTTGTCTGCCAGACACAAAGCTTGTTAATTCGGCGTTTATTTCATGAGGTTCTAGGCCAGTGATAAATCGAATGAGGTTAAATGCATGAGTTCCAATATCACCAATACATCCTCCGCCTCCCGATTGAGCAGGGTCTGTTCTCCATGATGCTTGTTTGTTACCTCCGCTGTTGTGCTTATTTTCAAGATCCTCTGTAAGCCAATCTTGAGCATATTCTGCCTGAATAACGCGGATATTGCCAATATCACCATTTTCACACATAGCCTTTGCATTTCTGACCATTGGATAGCCTGTGTAGTTATGACTAAGAGCAAATAGAATATTATTACTTTGAGAAGCTTGAACTAATTCCTCGCACTGTTTCAAATTCATAGCCAGTGGTTTGTCGCAAATAATATGAAAACCCTTGTTCATAAATTCCATAGCAATAGGGTGATGCATATGATTGGGAGTCACAATAGCAACAGCATCGATTTTATCTTCTCTAAGACTCTCTTTTTCAGCCATCTCTTGAAAATTTTGGTAGTTGCGATCCTCAGAGATACCGAGTTCCTTGCCAGAAGCCAGAGCCCTCTCTGCGTCAGAAGAAAAAGCACCAGCAACTAATTCATATCGATCATCAATTCGTGATGCAATACGATGAACAGCTCCGATAAAAGCACCTTGGCCCCCACCGACCATACCTAATTTAATTTTTTGAACCATTGAGTTATATTCCTAACATCTTTTTATTAGCTGCATCATCTGCTCCAGAGTCTGCAAAATCATCAAAGGCTTTTTCAGTTTCTCTTATGATGTGCCTTTTAATAAATTCTGATCCTTCGCGAGCTCCATCTTCAGGATGTTTTAAAGCACATTCCCATTCTAATACCGCCCATCCATCAAAACCGTAAGTGGTAAGTTTAGAAAAGATAGATTTAAAATCTACTTGACCATCGCCAAGAGATCTAAATCTCCCAGCGCGCTCTTTCCATGATTGAAAACCTCCATACACTCCTTGTTTACCAGAAGGATTTAACTCCGCATCTTTGACATGAAACATTTTTATTTTTTCATGATAGATATCAATATTTTGAAGATAGTCTAAATATTGAAGAACATAATGACTTGGGTCATAGAGCATATTGCACCTTGGATGATTACCAACTCTATCTAAAAACATCTCAAAGGTAATCCCATCATGAAGGTCCTCACCGGGGTGGATTTCATAACATAAGTTGACCCCACATTGATCGAACTGATTTAATATTGGTTCCCATCTATTAGCTAACTCATCAAATGCAGTCTCAACCAGTCCTGCTGGTCTTTGAGGCCATGGATATACATATGGCCATGCTAGAGCTCCAGAAAAAGTTACATGTTCAGTGAGACCTAAATTTTGAGAAGCATTAGCAGCCATCATTAGTTGATTAACGGCCCATTCTTGTCTTGCTTTAGGATTTCCTTTGACTTCAGGTGCAGCAAAGCCATCAAAAGCAACATCATAGGCAGGATGTACAGCTACGAGCTGTCCTTGAAGATGGGTTGATAATTCAGTCAGAGATAAGCCATGATTAGACAAAGTGCCTTTGACATCATCGCAGTAATCTTTGCTTTCGGATGCTTTTTTTAAATCAAAAAGTCGTGCATCCCAACTTGGAATTTGAACTCCTATATATCCAAGATCACTTGCCCATTTAGAAATATTTTCAAGATTATTGAATGGTGCCTCATCACCAGCAAACTGTGCTAAAAAAATAGCAGGCCCTTTAATAGACATTTTAATATCCTCCGGCGGTTATTTTATTACAGAGTTAGATAAATTAAAAACATTTTTGACTATGAAAAAATTTCATAATACAAGCTCTTTATCCAAATGATTTTTTAAAGAAAATGTATATTGTATACAAAGTTAATCATCAATAAGGAGGAATCGATGAGAAAAATACTATCTGTATTTTTAGTCCCTGTTTTCACCTTACTTTTTACTTTTAATGCTAAAGCAGAGTCTTTGACTCTAGGTTGGGCCGCTTGGGACCCAGCAAATGCTTTACAGGAATTAAGTAAAGAGTTTACAGCTGAAACAGGTATTGAAATGAACTTCGAGTTTGTCCCATGGACAAGCTTTGCTGATAGAATGTTAAATGAACTTAACAACAAAGGTAAGACATTTGACTTATTAATTGGAGACTCACAGTGGATTGGTGCTGGAGCAACATATGGTCACTATGTAAAACTTAATGACTTTTTTGATGCAAACGGTATTTCAATGGACGACTTTAATCCTGCTACTGTGTATGCTTATTCTACTTGGCCTAAGGGTACACCAAACTACTATGCGCTTCCAGCGATGGGTGATGCTCTAGCTTGGGCTTATAGAAAAGACTGGTTTGATAGACCTGAACTTCAAGCAGAATTTAAATCAAAACATGGTTATAGCTTAGGTGTACCAAAGACTTGGGATGAGCTTTACGATATGTGTACTTTCTTCCAAGGAAGAGAAATTGACGGCGTTGTAAGATACGGTGCTGCGATTAACACAGAGCGTGGTTCTGAAGGTATCACTATGGGTGTAACTGCCGCAATGTACGCTTGGGGTATGGAATATGAAGATCCAAATAGTCCTTACTCAATGGACGGTTACTTCAACTCTGCAGCAGCAGCTGAAGCAGTTGAGTTCTATAAAAAGATGTATGATGACTGCGCACCTCCAGGACACTCAGATGCTTACATGGTAGCTAACCTAGACGCATATAAGTCTGGACAGGTTGCTTTCCAAATGAACTGGTATGCATTCTGGCCGGGTGTTTACAAAGAAGACAGTGACGGACGTGAGTCAGGTTTCTTTGCTAACCCATGTCAAAACGTATGTGCCGCAACTCTTGGTGGTCAGGGTATCTCTGTTGTAAGCTATTCAGATAAACAAGACCTAGCACTTGAGTATATGAAATGGTTTGCAAGACCAGATATTCAGCAAAAATGGTGGGATTTAGGTGGCTATTCATGTCATATGGATGTGCTTGGATCTCCTGATTTTGTTGACTCCGCTGTCTATGCTCAAGGTTTCTTAGACTCAATGGGCATCGTTAAAGATTTCTGGCAGGAGCCTACTTTCGTTGAATTAATGCTTCCAATGCAGGAGCGAATTCATGACTACGTAGTTAACGGAAAAGGTTCTGCTCAAGAAGCTCTCGATAAAATTATCGAGGACTGGGAAGAAGTCTTTGAAGCTGACGGAAAAATATAAAATATAACATCTATGGGCGGGAATTCATTTCCGCCCATCTATATTTCTTATTTTCATAAATGAAAAGTGCAGTAAAAAAATTTAAAGGATTATCCGACAAAGCCATTGCTTGGATATTTATTACTCCTACTCTAATTTTATTACTCGCTATTAATATTTATCCACTGATCTATGCGATCAGAATGTCTTTTACCAATTTCTATGCAAATAAAATTGGAAGAGAACCAAAATTTGTTGGATTAAAAAATTATAAAAAAATTCTAGGCAAAGAAGAGATCTGGGAAAAAATGCAGATCACAGCACACTTCGTTTGCTGGACACTTATACTACAGGCACTTATTGGTTTAGGCCTAGCTCTGTTATTAAATCGCAAATTCAAAGGAAATGAACTACTTACAACATTAATAGTTTTACCCATGATGCTTTCACCTGCGGTGGTGGGAGTATTTTGGACTTATTTATATAACCCTCAAGTTGGACTTTTTAATTATGTTGTAAACTTTTTTTATGACTTTGGTGTTTTTGACATGATCGGTTCTAGTACGCTAGCACCTTGGTCGATTGTTATTGTTGACACCTGGATGTGGACTCCCTTTACAATGTTAATCTGTCTTGCGGGTCTGCGATCAATTCCAAATTATCTCTATGAGGCAGCTGAAGTAGACAGGGCGAGTAAATGGCAACAATTTATTCATATTACTTTACCCTCCGTTTTACCCTTTTTGTTACTAGCATTATTGTTTAGGGGAATAGAAAATTTTAAGATGTTTGATTTAGTCGTGGAACTCACGTCAGGTGGGCCAGGTTCGGCAACTGAACTTGCCTCTATTAACTTAAAAAGAGAGGCTTTTGAGAAATGGAAAACCGGCTACAGTTCTGCTTTTGCAGTCATATTATTTGTAACAATTTTCGGTTTCGGGAATGTTTATGTCAAAGTCATGAACAAAATTAAGGAAAGATAAATGGATACATCAAGATCTCCGCTAGAACCCTCAGGTTTTTCAAGGAAATTAGCTGCTACAATTATCATTGTTTACATGGTTGTCACTTTAATCCCAATTACCTGGATTGTGGCCACAAGCTTTAAGAGTGTGGATAGTGCTATCTCATACCCCCCAGAAGTGTTCTTTGAGCCCTCTTTAGAAGGATATGTAAATTTATTTACTAATCGTTCTCGACAGCCACAAGAATACTTAGACTCACTTCCTCCTCCTGAAACCTGGTATGAGGAATTAGTTCGAAGCCGAGAGATGGTGATCACTGGGCCATCAAAATTTATGGGGCGTTACTCAAATTCATTGATTATAGGTTTTGGCGCAACTTTCTTATCTGTGTTCTTGGGTGCTTTAGCTGCTTATGCCTTTTCAAGATTTAAAGTTCCACTTAAAGACGATTTAATGTTTTTTATTTTATCAACTCGAATGTTTCCACCTATCGCCGTTGCCGTTCCTATATTTATTATGTATCGAAAATTGGGATTAGGGGATACACATCTTGGAATGATTATTTTATACACTGTTGTAAATCTTAGTTTAGCTGTGTGGTTGTTAAAAGGTTTTATGGATGAAATACCTAAAGAATATGAAGAAGCTGCAATGATTGATGGATACTCACGAATGCAAGCTTTTTTTAAAGTAGTTCTACCTCAAGCCATGACAGGTATCGCGGCAACAGCAATCTTCTGTATGATTTTCTCATGGAATGAATATGCCTTCGCTGTTCTCTTAACACAATTTAATGCCCAAACTGCCCCTCCTTTTATACCAACTATTATAGGAGAAGGTGGACTCGATTGGCCAGCCATTGGGGCGGGTACAACTTTATTTTTAATTCCAGTGATGATTTTCACTGTAGTGCTAAGAAAACATTTACTAAGAGGAATTACCTTTGGAGCGGTGAGAAAATAATGTCTGAGAAAAAAAGTATTTTTCGTAAAATATTTAGAAGAGTAATTTGGGAGAATTTATCTACTGCTTTAATTCTCATCGGAGTTTTCATGCTCATGCAACCATTTGCTATGTGGATGTATACTTATTCATTTATCGTTATTCTTGTTGGCACTATTGGCTTTGTGATTACAAGCCATTTTCCTGATTAATCATGGCTGAAATAGAAATTAAAAACTTACATAAATCTTTTGGTGATTTTATAGCAGTTAAAAATTCAAACTTAATTATTGAAAATAAAGAGTTTTTTGTCCTTTTAGGTCCTTCGGGTTGTGGAAAAACTACTACATTAAGAATGATTGCAGGTTTAGAACTGCCTACTTCAGGAAATATCTATCTAGATAAGGAAGACGTTAGTTATTTAAGAGCCTCACAAAGGGATATTGCTTTTGTATTTCAATTATTTGCATTGTACCCACACCTCAATGTTAGAAATAATTTAGCCTTTCCATTGAAGATGCAGGGCTATTCCAAGCAAGATATTGAAACTAGAGTGATGGAGGCAGCTAAACTTCTACGTATTGATCATATTCTTAAATCGAAAACTTCAGGATTAGCGGGAGGTGATCGTCAGCGAGTAGCTTTAGGGAGGGCCTTAGTACGTCGTCCAAAAGCTTTTTTAATGGATGAACCTTTAGGAACTCTGGATGCAGAGTTTAGAGAATTAATGTGTTTGGAGTTAAGAAAGCTTCATGATGATATTGATGCTACGACCGTTTATGTTACTCACGATCAACAAGAGGCCATGTCGATGGCTGATCGTATTGCAGTAATGAATGACGGAGAGATCTTACAAGCTGACTCTCCAAATATTATTTACAATAAACCCAAGACTAAGTTTGTTGCCAATTTTATAGGATCGCCTGGCATGAATTTTATGCCAATTAATCAAAAAATTTCTCCTAATCAAAATAGTATTACCGTTGCAGATACAACAATTGATATCCCAACCCAAAAAGATGGCTCAACATCTGAGCAAAATTTTTTAGGTATAAGGCCAGAAAATTTAAAATTGGTTTCTGAAAATGGGATCAAAGGAAATATTTTTGGAGTTGAATATTTAGGATCAAGAAAAATTTTAACAATAGAAACTCTAGTTGGGAACGTGAAAATTAGAGTTGATAGCGATACAAATGTCCAAGTGAATGAGCAAGTACAATTTAATACACTTAATAATAATCAGATAATTTTTGATGGCTCTACTGATAAAGCCTTACTGAGTGAGTTTATATCCTAATGTCTACTGTAGAACTCCAAGGCGTCACTAAAATCTTTGATAAGACCGTTAAGGCCTTAGACAACATTACTTTTACTGTGAAAGATGGTGAATTTTTTGTGTTATTAGGACCCACAGGGGCAGGTAAAACTACCACTTTAAGAGCTATTGCGGGTCTAGAAAAAGTAGATCAAGGAAAAATTTTATTTGATCAAGAAGACGTTACCACCGCTCAACCAGCAGCTAGAGATACGGCTTTTGTATTTCAGCAATATTCTCTTTATCCTCATTATAAAGTTTATGACAATTTAGCATTTCCTCTTCGATCCCCTTTACGTAAGGTTCCAGAGGAAGAAATTAATTCCAAAGTTACCAAAATTGCAGAAATGTTAAAAATTTCTAACAAGTTAAATAATAAGGCTACAGAGTTATCGGGAGGAGAAATGCAGCGTGTTGCAATCGGACGAGCTCTAGTCAGAGATCCAAATATCTATTTGATGGATGAACCGCTTTCTTCGCTTGATGCGAAGCTTCGAGAAAGTCTTCGTGTAGAACTTAAAAACATACAATTAAACCTTGGAGCAACTATTTTATATGTTACTCACGATCAAGCTGAGGCTACTACTATGGCAGACCAAATCGGCGTTTTAGAAAATGGTAAAATTGCACAAATCGGATCTCCTGAAGAAATTTACAACAACCCAAATTCTATCTATGTAGCTAATCGATTAGGATCTCCCAAAATAAACATAGTAAAAAATTCAGTACTGAACTCAACAATTTCCACAAATGCTTTTCAATTAGGTTTAAGACCTGAACATATTAAGTTAGGACAAGGGGATCTATCCGCTTCAGTTAAAACAGTTGAGGCTTTGGGCGCAGAGACGGTTGTTGAATTAGATTACAATGGAGCAGAAATTTTGTGTTTATATCAAGGCTCTTTTGATGGTCAACGAGGTGATGATATTAAATTTGCCATTGATCAATCTAAGGTTTTATTTTTTAATGAAGATGGAAATAAAATGATATGAGTATCAACTTTTTAATCAGTCAAGCTAAACTAATACAAGAAGTAATTGATGCACACGCGCCTGAAATCGAAAAACTCGATCAAGAAATTGGCGATGGAGATCATATTTTTAACGTTCAAAGAGGCATTAAGCTTGTTATCGAATTAGAACCAACAATTAAAGAACTACCGATTTCTCAGGCTCTTAATCAAATTGCTATGAAAGTCTTATCGGGTATAGGGGGTTCTTCGGGCGCCTTATTTGGAACTTTATTTATGACAATGGCTAAAGGTGAAAATATTGACGAAGGTGTTGATTATAAAAAAGCTATTGAAATATTTGCTCAAGGCGTGGAGGCTGTCAAACAAAGAGGAAAAGCTGATGTAGGTGAAAAAACGATGATGGATGTTTTAATTCCAGTCGCTAATTGTCTACAAGATGGAGTCCAAAATAATAAAGAAATTAATGAAATTTTAACTGAAGCCGTTCAAGTTGCTGAAAAAGGAATGCTATCGACAAAAGATTTACTAGCAACAAAAGGAAGAGCTTCATTTTTAGGCGAACGAGCTAAAGGTCATATCGATCCAGGAGCTCGCTCATCACAATTAATGATCAAGACTGTTTGTGAGTCAGTCATACAAAAATAGGAGGAATAGATGAAGAAATTTATGAATACAGCAGATGACTTTTTAAAGGAAAGTCTTCAGGGTTTTGGAGCTGCTCATCAGGATATAGTAAGTGTTTACTACGACCCTAATTTTATTACTCGATCCCAACCTACTAAAAAAGGTAAAGTAGCATTGATTAGCGGTGGGGGAAGTGGTCATGAACCCATGCATGGTGGATTAGTAGGACATGGAATGCTCGATGCTGCATGTCCTGGTTTTGTGTTTTCTTCTCCTACTCCTGATCAGATGTTAGCTGCAGCAGAAAAAGTTGATAGTGGTGCTGGTGTACTGTTTATTGTGAAAAATTACTCAGGGGATGTCATGAATTTTCAAATGGCTGCTGAAATGATGCAAGGTCCCAATGAGTCTGTTTTAACTAATGACGATGTTGCTGTGGAGGACTCTTCTTTTACTACTGGTCGAAGAGGTGTTGCCGCTACAGTTTTAGTTGAAAAAATTGTTGGATCTTTAGCTGAAAGTGGAGGAACCCTTCAAGAATGTAAAGCCTTAGGAGATAAAGTTAATCAAAATTCAGGATCAATGGGCGTGGCTTTTTCAAGCTGTACTGTTCCTGCTGCAGGTAAACCCACCTTTGAATTAGGAGCAGATGAAATAGAATTTGGAGTGGGTATTCATGGTGAACCAGGTCGAAGAAGAGACAAGATCAAACCCGCTCAAGATATTACCAACGAACTTTTAGAGGCAATTATTGAAGATCTAAAACCCAATTCTAATGATGAGACGCTTCTTTTTGTTAATGGAATGGGAGGGACCCCTTTAACAGAATTGTACTTAGTTTTTGATAATGCGAAAAAGCTCCTTGATAGTAAAAATATCAAAATTTCCAGATCTTTAGTCGGTAACTACTGTACATCTTTAGAAATGCAAGGTGCTTCAATTACTTTAACAAAACTTGATGAAGAGATAGCCAAACATTGGGACTCAAAAGTTCATACCGCTGCGATGCGATGGGGAATGTAAAATACATCAAGTCTAAATAGTTTTATTTAGGATGCAGTCTTATTTGCTTTTTGTTAAATTTTAATAATTGAAAGGTAACTAAATCTGTATGAATAAATTATTTAAAATATGGCTATATGCTTTGGGTAGCTTCTCCGATAAGAAAACCCAACCTTATGATAAGCAAGTTGTAGTTGTTCGGTCTTTTTGGGTTCTTTTACACATAGTAACTTGTGTAATGATTATCATAGGTAATGGCAGATTGTTGGAATGGTGGTAGAGAGTTAAAATTATTGGTGGAGCCAAGGGGGATCGAACCCCTGACCTCTACGCTGCCAGCGTAGCGCTCTCCCAGCTGAGCTATGGCCCCGAAATAACTGATGCGATGCATTATATGAAGTTGAACTCAATGTTCAAATATATTTGAGAGAATTTAATATATTTTTTGATAAGGTAAATTTATGAAATTAGTTCTTTTGTTTATAATTTTTTTAACTTCTTTTTCTGCTAATGGATATCATGATAATGACTCAAGTTTTGATGAGGACGAAATTATTTGTATTGCGACATATGAATTAGCTGAGGATTTTTTTCTCCAAATGAAAGACCCCAGTACTTCAGAAGAAATGAAAAAAAGAAAACAATCTCTCTTGGATAAATATGATGAGGGACACTTTCCTCAAGAGGATATAGACTTTTATATTCTCGAGATCCACTATGCTTGGAGTGCAAATTTTGATTTTTTACCTCCAATTTTAGAAAATTGTCGTGAAAATATCAGTTGATGCTTTATTAGATAAATAAAAGTTAAAATAAATTATTTCTTAAGTTCAAAGCCAGCTTCAACCCAAGCATTAGTTCCACCATTGAGATTAAAAATATTACTAAACCCCATATCTTGCAGTGTTTTTGAAGAAAGTGCTGATTGTCCTCCAGCTCCGCAATATAAGACAATTTTTTTATTAGGATCTAGCTCAGTACGGCGAAATGGGTTTTCTTCTCTTTGATCAGCATGGAATTCCAGCATCCCTCGAGGAATATTAACAGAACCCTCAATAATACCATCTGATTGAATAATTTCCTTAGATCTGACATCCACAATAACTAAATTATCACTTCCAAGTTCTTGTTTTAATTCAGTACAAGAAATTTGATTAATTTCTGAATTAGCTTGCTCTAAAAGTTCTAAAAATGTTTTCATGTTATGAATTATATCAATAATCTAAAACTAAAACCAATTTAATCTCTGAAAGTACGAAACTTACCTTCCTGAATTTAAAGATTGAAAAATTATTTCTTCCATCTCCTCTTTAGATGCGGTTCTAGGATTTGTTGCAAAAGCACTATCTTTTAAGGCCTTCTCAGCCAAAGAGCTTATAGAGGACTCATTGATACCAATTTCTTTTAAGTTTTTAGGTATGTCGAGCTGATTTAATAACTCGCAGATTGATTTATAAAAATAATCAAAATCATTCTTTTTTAAATTCATTGCTTGGCACATAACAGGAACTTTTTCATTGATCACTTTTTCATTAAACCTTAGTACGTATGGGAGTACGATAGCATTGGTTAATCCGTGTTGGGTATCAAATTCAGCCCCCACCATATGAGAGATCGCATGAACAAATCCTAATCCTTTTAAAAAAGATATTCCTGCAAGACAAGAACCAACTAGCATTTTTCCTCTAGCTATAAGATTAGTTGGATCGTCATATACGATTGGTAAGTTTGGATATATTAAACGTAAACCTTCAATAGCGGCCGCATCACACAGGGGATGAAAATCATCAACAACATAGGCTTCAATTGCATGAACTAAAGCATCAACGCCTGTCCATGCTGTTAAGTTTTTAGGCAACTCAAGAGTTAACTTTGGATCTAAAATAACCTCTATAGGCTTTTGTTGAGGATGGGCAATACACCATTTAACAAATAACTTAGTATCCGTTACCATTGCCGAACTTTCTGTTTCAGCTCCTGTTCCTGCTGTTGTCGGAATACAGATTAATGGGGGAAGCTCATTATTTTCATTTATCACCGGGGGTGTTTTTTCCCACTCAAAATCCCAAATGTCATAATCATTATTGGCTACCAATGAGATAGCTTTGCCCCCATCCATACCACTGCCACCTCCAATTGCTATAATTCCATCATAGTTACCTTTGTTAAAATTTAATTTTCCTTCGAGAATTTCTGTATCTCTGGGGTTAGGTGAGATGTTAGAAAAAAGACCTGGCTTAAGATGATTGTTTTCTAAATCATTGAGAATATTTTCAATAAACTTGAGGTTTTTACTTCCATTATCTGTAACCACTAAGGGTTTTTTGATGCCTTTGTTTTGACAAATTTCAGATAGCTCATTTATACGACCAGGACCATAACGAATTGGCACAGGAAAAGTCCAATTTTGATAAGCAAGATAATCCATGAGTTTTAATATCCCATAAAGTTCTGCTGAAACCTATAAATTAATTTGAGACTTTTAAAGAGGGTACAAAATCAATACTGTAATAAATACCAATGGATATTTTGAAATCAAAAACTGAAGTCAAAGACCGGTTGAGCAAGGAGGTTATAGGACCCATTCACTTATTAAGATTAAATGGTTATGGTTCAATTCTATATCAATGTTCTTGTGGTCAAGAGCATGATTTAAATGGAAAAGATATCAAACGTGTAGCCTCTGCTAAATCATTTAAAGTTCTGCTCAAATGTCAAAATGATTATTACACTATGACAAGAATAGAGGGGTTTTTTAGAAAAAAAGCTATCTCTGAATATGGTTTTCATGAAAGCTCAAGAGAAAATGAAAATAGGGATATTTCAACCTAATATTAATCACTACTCAAGTATTGAAAGTAAATTAACAAAGCTAGAGGCTATTTTAAAACAAAATGATATAGATTTATTAGTTTTACCTGAACTTTTTTTAAGTTTTTATTTATCAAAAGAACAAGTTTCCAAATATACAAATGAAGATATTCAGTTTTTTAAACAAAAGATTTTACAATTAAGTGAAAGATATCAATGTCATCTTGTTTATGGCTACCCAGAATATGAAAATAATCAAAAATTTAATAGTGCCCTAGTTGCAGGAACCCAAAATGATATTATCTATAATCATCGGAAAACCTTTTTGGCTCCCAATTCTATGGAGCAGTCATTATTTTCCAAAGGTCAAAATTTTGAAATTTTTAATATACATAAAATTAAATGTTCAACTCTCATTTGTTATGAGTTTGAATTTCCTGAGATAGTAAGAAAATTAGCTAGATTAGGAGCACAGCTCATTCTTATTCCCACAGCTTTGATAGAGGAATTTAAATTTGTTTCTAATGAAATGCTTAAAACGAGGGCCTTTGAAAATCAAATAGTGATGGTCTATGCCAATTATTGTGGGAAATCAGACAGTCATGATTTTTGCGGAAATAGCGCTATTGTAAATGAAAAGGGTGAAGACGTAATTAGACTAGGATCAGAGGAAGAATTCGCTATGGCGGAAGTAAATTTTGAAAGTCAGGTATTGAGACGAAAAAGGTTACCTTATTTTGAGGATTTAACTAAATTTGAAGTCTAAGTTCGCTGAAGTGTTTAGCTAACTTTTTTCCAGCTAACCAAGCATCCTGCATACTAGGGCCTTGGCACCAATCTCCTAAGGCGTATAAACGATGGTCAATAGACTCAATAAAGCTTTTATTAAAGAGTTCTTGAAAGCTTTGTTTACAATAAGCATATCTCCATCGATGAGATTTTTTAAATATTACTTTTGAGGAGGACCCAAAAAACTTTTTTATTTTATCAATGACATAGTCTTCTAAGACATAGTTTTCAATATTATAATACTCTTTAGTCCATTCTGCCCTCATATTGACCACCCAGCATTCTTCATTAAAAAATTCATGTTTAAAATTTTGATTCATCAAAAAACTAATTTCTTTATTGAGGTGGTATCCAAATTGAAAAGGAGAACCAAGTCGTTTATCAAATGCTAGCATGATAGTCCATATGGAGTCAAAGTTTGGAATAGGAATATTTTTATAATCAATAAATTCCTCAAGTAAATTTTTTGATTGTTCAAAAGGAATACAAGTAAAAATAAAATCATAAGGACCAAATTCTTTATCTTCAGTCAGTAAAAAATACTCATGGTTGCGTGACTCAATCTTTTTAATATGAGTAGAAAATTCTGTGGGGTATCTTAATTTTTTATGAAATTCGAGGGGGATCGACTCAATTCCTTTTTGGCCAACTATCACTCTTTTTTCTTCGATAGGAGATTGGTTTTGTATATTGGAGCAGAAAGTTCCATTTAAAACTTTTGTGGCATTGATTTTTTCTAAATATTCATTGAAACCTAAGACCCCATGATCTTCTTTAATATAATGAGCACCATGATCAAAAGCATAATCTTGGTGCCTTCTCGTGCTAATACGGCCTCCAGGCCTCCAAGATTTTTCAAAAAAAGTTATATCTAAACTAGGAAGATGGTGCACTAATGACAAGGCGCTTAAACCAGTTCCAATAACGGCAATTTTTTTCAAAATTATTACTTTTTCTTAGAGTCTTTGGTAGGTATTTCGTCTATACCCTCGATAGGTCGTAAAATAGGAATGTATCTTAAACGAAGAATAACAACCGCAATAGCGACCAAAACAATTGCACCCGCTTCATAGAGTAGTAATTCAGGATTAGAGTCTTTACCTTGTAAAATGATTAATCGAGAAAGTGCTGTGATGGCAATAAATAAAGGATAAGTCATACGAACTCGGTTGGAGATCATATAAACTCTCACCATCCCAATAACCTCAACATAGATAAATAGTAATAAAAGATCTGCTAGCTCAACATATTGTGCATCGATCATTTTTAATATTTCAAAAATGATTGCTGTGATCGTAGATACTAGAATTATGAGGATGACTGCTTTTTCAACAAAGCTAACAAAGTTTCCAACGGTGTCTTTCATTACCAGTTAATCATATCAATTTGTTTGGACTCAAGATAGTTATTTGTCTTTGAGAAGGGTTTGCTGCCAAAAAAACCGCGATGAGCCGATAAAGGAGAGGGGTGGGGTGCGGTTAAAATTAGGTGTTTATTCGAATCTATTAATTCTTTTTTGCTTTGAGCAAATGATCCCCAAAGAATAAAAACTATGTTTTCGCGGGCTTTACTAATCGTAGAAATAACTTTATTTGTAAAAATATCCCATCCCAGTTTTTGATGAGATAACGGCTTTGATCTCTCAACTGTAAGTGTGGTATTTAATAAAAAAACACCTTGCTTTGCCCAGTGTTCTAAATTCCCATTAGAGAAATCCATTTTTTTGTCAATATCGTCTTCTAACTCTTTGAATATATTAATCAAAGAAGGTGGCGGTTTTATACCATCAGGTACGGAAAAGCATAAACCATGTGCTTGATGAGGACCGTGATAAGGATCTTGACCTAAAATGACAACTTTTACTTGATCTAAGGGCGTCAGGTTGAACGCACTAAAAAGAAATCTTCCCGGTGGATAAAAAGGAATATTATTTTTTTTTAATTCTAAAAGTTTTTGCTTAATGAGTAGCATATAGTCTTTTTGAAACTCATCTTTAAGATGATCTAACCAAGAAGGGTGAAGTTGAATGGTAGAAGTATCCATTCGAATTTAAATTAATTTAAAGTAGCGTCTTTACTGCGACCGTATTTTTCAAGTTTGTAGATAATTTTCTCTTTTAGTTCATGATTTTCCTCAAGTGCCATCACAAGTGCTTGAGTGTAAAAAAAGCATGCAGCTTCTATATCGGATTTATTTTCAAAATAGTTGGCTGCTTCATAGTACAAAGAGCAAACTTTATCCATCTGCTTTTTTTGATAAGCTTCAGTGATATCCAAATCTAGTTGAGAAAACTCGTTCATTGAGATTTCAAACTAACACATTTCAATCAAACGCCAAGGGCAAAATGCCTGAGTATCAAAAATTAAAAATTATCTTTCGCTTTTCGCATTTGTCCAAAAACTTCAATAGGATCAGTACTTTTATAGAGTTTTTGAAAGTGCTCATTATCACATTGAAGAAAAGGATTACATTTTATTTGATCAACAAGTTTGGTAGGGATGGTAGGTCGATGTTCTTTTTCTTGATGCTCCACCCAATGAGCATACTTTTGTAAGTCTTGATTGTCCGGGTTAATGCTTAAAGCGAATTTAACATTACTCAGTGTATATTCGTGGCCACAATAGATAGTTGTTTCTTCAGGAAGTTGTTTAATTTTTGATAAACTTTTCCAGAAAACTTCAGGTGTCCCTTCAAACATACGACCACAACCAATACTAAATAAGGTATCACCTGAGAAAAGGATATTACAATCAGGCATAAAATAATTGATGTGCTGTAAGGTGTGACCTGGAGTATGAATAACTTTGAATTTATTTTGATGTAATTCGAAAATTTCATCATCTTTAACTTTTAAATCAGGATGAGGGATATTTTCATCATTTTCATATCCAATGATAATAGATTGAAATTTATTTTTTAAATCATGAACAGCAGCTATGTGATCATCATGATGATGTGTGAGAAGAATATGAGATGCTTTGCAGTCATTTAGTTCTAATATTTTAAGACACATCTCTAAATCCGATGGATCTACTAAAACTCCCTCTGTTGCGTGTGGATTTTTAATTAAATAGCCATAGTTATCATCTAATTGAGGAAATAAATAAATATTAGGTTTGGTCATTACATTGGAATGTTAGGTAAATCTCGATAAAATACAACTATGGATATTAACGCATCTGATATCTACAGTTTTTATCAATCTTCTCTTGGAAGTATTGTAAAAAGAACGGTCCGTCAAAAAATTACTTCTGTTTTAGATGATATTTCCAATCAATCCGTATGCGGTTATGGATACACAAGTCCTTATCTCTCCTTTTTAAAAAAGAGCCATGTTGGTTTAAATATCACTTCACTGATCCCAGATTTTTTAGATGGAAGTATTACTGAAAAATATGATTTTGATGAAAAAACAATTCATGAATACTTTCTACCTTTAGAACCCAGTTCAGTAGATTTAGTTATCTCTACTCACCTTTTAGAATTTGTTGAAAAACCCTTAAGTAGTATTGAAGAAATATGGCGCATTTTAAAACCTAATGGATATTTCATTGCCTTAGTGCCGAGGAGATCAGGTCTTTGGACTCGTTATGACAATAATCCTTTTGGGTATGGCCGTTCTTATTCAACAATTCAATTTAAAAGACTGATTGAAGATTATTTGATCTTAGACCAAAAAAAATCTTTTCTACACTTCCCCCCTTGGCATCATTATGCAAATTATAAATTCCATCAAACTATTGAAACAGCAGGTAATCGTATGTTTCCTTACATGGGGGGTTTGATGATTTGTATATGTAAAAAAATAGTTTACGCAACCAATAAATCGAAATCAAAAAAGATACCTATCAAAAATATTGTAGCTACATAATAGTTTCATATTTTAAATATTAAAATTTAGTCTATAAGGTTAAAACTTGTTTGATTTAAGTTATTATTTCTTAGTATCTTTTTGCATTTTATTGTTTGCAATTTCAAAATCTGGTTTTTCTGGAGGTGGATTAGCATTAATTTCTGTTACAGTTCTTTCCATTTCCTATGGCCCTTTAACCGCAATTGCTATTTTAATGCCCATGTTAATCGTATGTGATGCCATTGCTGCATTTCTTAATCGAAAATATTATGATCATGGCGCAGTATGGTCCATCGCTCCATTTTCATTATTGGGTGTTATTGCAGGAACAATTCTATTTAAATTTATTAACCTGTCTTTGATCAGTGTATTTATAGGCACCATATCTCTTGCTTATGTAATTTCTAATTATTTGCTCATAAAATCAAAAATTAAAAAAATTCCTTTTTATGGAAGTAAATCTATTTGGGGAACATTGGCTGGATTTACTAGTTTTGTTCTTCACTCCGGAGGTTTACCTATGAATATTTACTTTATGTCAATTTATGATCGAAAAGTTCAATTTGTTGCTGGTCTTGTTTTCTCTATGGCTTTAATAAATATTTTTAAGTTGATCCCATATTTTTATTTAGAAATATTAGATTTTGAGAGTCTTTTCAGTTATCTTCTATTTTCCCCTGTGGCTGTGATTGGAGTCATTTTAGGACATTGGATGAATAGCAAGTTATCCGATAAATCTTTTTTTGCTATCATCAATTTTTTTATAGTAATTGCCTCATTAAGGTTAATTTATTTAGGGATTGTTGATTTATAGTTTCGTCTTAAGAGACTCTATTAATTCATGTTCGTTTTGAAAAGTATTCATCTCATTTTTATCAATCAATACATTGTGCTTTCCATTTAACTCTTCAAGGCAAATGGGTAGATCATTAACATAAGCTTCTAGTTTAAATTCTGAGAGCTCTTCCAGATGTAAAAATTTATAATTATGAGGAGACTCTTCAATAAAGTCTTTCCATGCTTTTCGCATTTTTAAATCATAAGTAATTTGACATAAATTACATTCATAAGTCTTTGGAGATAAATATTTATGAAGAGTATCAATCAAATAATTCCATTGACCTCCTTTCGCATTATAAATGAATATTATATTTCTTTTATTGTTCATTTTTTAAATGGAATAAAACTTCTTTGCAGAAAAGGTTTGAAGGCATTTTACCATTGGTAAATTGAGCCATGTTAATTACATCAAAGGTAGATAAAATTTTAAAATTCAAATCAGTAGATAACTTTTTAAAATCTTTGATACTACAAGGATGAATATAATCTGTATTATACCACTGATCACTATCAGATTTTTTTAAAAGTGAATCAAAGCTACCAGATAGTAAAAACTGGAGTGATTTACTTAATCTACCTGAATTATTGAAGCCAACGATAATATTTTTACTTACTTTTTTTAGAGTATTTAACAAAACATCAGGCTTTTGTACGGCTTGTATCGTTTGTGTTAAAATACAATAATCAAACTGATTATAAGGAAAATCTTCAACAATTAGGTTTATGTCCCCATGGATGACATCTAACCCTCTTCCAAGACAAGAAATAACTTTTTCTTGGTTTAGTTCTACTCCTTGGGCGCTGATATTTTTATCTGCAAGCAGCGAAATTAAATCTCCATCCGAGCAACCAATATCGAGCACTTTAGAACTTTCTGGAATGAGGTCTAAAATGATTTTGTAGTCGTTTCTCATTTAATTCCCTTCAGAAAACCCTCGCACACTCGAAAAAACTGAGGTTCATCAAGTAAAAAACTATCATGTCCTCTATCAGATACTACTTCAGCAAAACTAACATTGGAGCCGATAGAGTTGAGTAATGATACAATTTCACGAGACTCTTTGGTTGGAAATAGCCAATCACTTGTAAAAGAGAGCACTAGAAAACGGATTTCATTATCAATAATTTTTTTTTGGTTATTGATGATTTCCTCAGAGACATCAAAGTAATCCATAGCTCGAGTCATATAAAGATAACTATTGGCATCAAATCGATCAACAAAAGATCGTCCCTGGTATCGAAGGTAACTCTCTACTTGAAAGTCAATTCCAAAACCAAAAGACAAATCCTTTTTTTCTTGAAGATTTCTTCCAAATTTATTTTGAAAGGCTTTCTCTGAGAGATAAGTAATATGTGCAATCATTCTCGCAACAGACAAACCATTTTCTGGTTTTTGATCAAGCTCTAGGTATCTGCCCTGATTCCAATTGGGGTCCAGCATAATTGATTGCCTTCCAGCTTCATCGAAAGCAATATTTTGAGCAGAATGTTTGAGAGAGCCAGCTATACAAACAGTTGATTGCACAGATTCTGGAAAAGTAGCCGCCCATTGAAGAACTTGCATTGCTCCCATGGAACCGCCAATCACTGATTTGAGTTTGGCTATGCCTAATTCTTCAATTAGTATTTTTTGAACCTTAACCATATCTCGGATAGTAATTGTGGGAAAATCTAAGCCATAAATTTTTGATGTCTCAGGATTAATGTCATTAGGTCCTGTTGTGCCAACACAGCCACCTAAAACATTTGAGCAAATTACGAAATATTTATTGGTGTCGATAGGTTTATTGGGACCAACCATTAGATCCCACCAGCCATTTTTTTTTGTTATAGGACTTTCTTCTGCAGGGAATTGATCTCCTGTTAAAGCATGACAGATTAAGATAGCATTATCTTTGTTTGAATTTAACTTACCATAAGTCTGATAAGCTATACGAAATTTGTTAATTGATTTCCCTGAGTCTAATAAAAGATTCTCCTCACAAGACAGAAGAAAACCTGGATAATCTGTATTATTTGTTATCTTTCTCATATTAGTACCCTCTTGAGATGATAACTGACGGGAAAACGCTTTAGCTGTTTATACACCCGCAAGCTGCTATCAAATCGGTGTTGACCAAAATTTATGATTTTTCTATTTATTTTTCAATATAAAAGGATGATATTTTCCTCATATAGTTTAAGTATAGACAAAAAAAAATGACTAAAAATAAGCCAAAAAATAACTATCAAGGCGGGGCTGAGGATTTCAAAGGCTTTATTCGATTATCTTCTAATGAAAATAATGACGGTCCTTCTAGCAGAGTAAAAACTGCTTTAAAAAATAATGTTAATTTCTCTAATATTTATCCAGAATTAGATGGCGAAACTCTCAGAAATCAAATTTCTAAAACTTATTCTTTAAATTCTGAGCAACTTATTTTAGGAGCTGGATCAGATGAAGTTTTACAAATGATCTATGCCACTTTTACCAAACCTGGAGATGAAGTAATTTTCACTAAATATGCTTTTGCAATGTACGCTATTTATGCAAAGAACTTTAAATGTAAGCCTAGAATTTTCAATGACTCAAAATTTCAATTCTCTTTAAATGAATTTGCAAAACTAGCTTCTTCTAAAACAAAAATTATTTTTCTAGCAAATCCAAACAACCCTACAGGATCAATTTTCTATAAGGATGAAATAATTAACTTTATAAAAAAAATAAATAAAAAAACCTTAATTGTTTTGGACTCAGCTTACTGTGAATATTTACAAGAAAAAAACTATGACGATGGATTATCTTTAGTAAAAAAATTTCCAAATTTAATTATAACTAGATCTTTTTCAAAGATTTATGCATTAGGAGGTCTTCGAATTGGTTGGGGCTACTCCTCGATGCAAAACATTTTAAAATTATATCAATATAAAAAGCCATTCAATGTCTCTAGATTATCGTGTATTGCTGCCACAGAAGCATTAAAAGATCAGCGTTGGATTTCCAGAAGTATAAAAAATAATCAAAATAATAAAAAATATACAGCTAATAATTTAAATAATTCTTTGATTAAAACGATAGATACTACAGCAAATTTTATCCTTCTTAAATTTAGTCATGAAAAAATAGCAAATAAATTTGTGAAATTTCTCTATACCAATAAAATTACTGTAAGGCATCTAGCTTCATACGGTTTACCTAAATATGTGCGTATGACTATCGGCAGTCTTACTGAAATGAAAAAAACAATTAAGGTTTGTAATAGGTTTAATGTTTAAAAATATATTAATTATCGGCTTTGGAATGATTGGGTCATCTATAGCGAGATCGATACCAAAATCTTCAAAACAGCCCAATATCTATGCTTTTGACAAATCCAAAGATTTTTCAAAAAGATTAAAAAAGTCAAAATTGAATGTTAGTTCCATCAAATCTCTTGAAGATATTAAGAAATTATCAATAGATTTGATCATTATATGTACACCTGTCCTACAGTATGAAACTATTTTAAAGAAAATAGATAATTTACATGATCAGAACTTTATAGTGACTGATGTAGGTTCAACTAAAAAAAATATTGAGGATATTTATTTTAAAAATAATTTTAAATTTAGATTTGTTCCTTCTCACCCTATAGCTGGAATTGAAAAATCCGGATTAGAAAATGGCTTTTTAGGCTTATTTGATAACCGCTACAGTATCATCTGCCCTTTAAAAAATTCGAATGATAAAGATATTTCATTAGTTAGCAAGTTTTGGAAATCTTTATCTATGAAAATAGAAGTGATGTCTGCAAGAGAACATGATCATGTACTTAGCCTAACTTCACATTTGCCACATATTATTTCTTATTCTTTAGTCTTAACAGCTATTAAAAAAGAAAAATCCTTAAACTCTAAGCTAGTTAAATTCTCTGCTGGAGGTTTTAGAGATTTTACTCGTGTCGCTGGTAGTGATCCAGAAATGTGGAGAGATATCTTTCTGGCAAATAGTAAAGAGATTAAGAAATTAACAAATATGTTTATTGGAGAGCTCCAAAAATTCTCAAAAGAGTTGAATTCTCAAAATTCTAAAAAATTATTAACAAAATTACAAAAAACAAAAAATATTAGAAATCGAATTGTAAAGGCAAGACAAGCAGGAAAATTTATTCCTAATGATTAAGGGAATTTATAGCTTTTTTTAGTTGATTAAGAAATTCCTGTTTGCTTAATCCAGGCTGAATAGGTTCTTTAAATTCAATTAATATTTCTCCAGATTTAATTTTATTATTTTTAGGCCAATAAAGACCTGTATTAAGAGCTATAGGGACTACTGGTTTATTTAGTGATTTATACATTGAAAAAATACCAGGCTTCAAATCAGGCTCTTCTCCATAAGTGGTCCTGGTACCTTCAGGAAAAATGATTACGGGACGATATTCTACATATTCAGCAGTTTGTTCATTTACATATCTTAGACTTTGGATTCCTTGACTACGATCAATGGCTATCATTCCTAGTTTTTTTAGATAAGTTCCAAAAAGCGGAATAGATAATAATTCTTTTTTGAGGATATAGGCTGGATTATAAAAAAGTTGATTAAAGTATATTGTTTCAAACATAGACTGATGTTTACTAGCGAATAGACATCCTTTTAAATTAGCCAGATCGGGGTTGATCACTTTTATTCTGATATTAAAAATACGAAGTACCCACTTCATATTATTAGTAAAAAATATAACAAAAAATCGAAAATTTTTATATTTGAAAGGCAGTCCCATTAGAGAAATAATTAAAACTATTGCTGTAGTTAAATAAAATAAAATTAAAAAACTAAATCTCATATTTTTTTACAAATACTATTTTTGAAATTAATAATTTCACATATTCTTCTATCATTTTCTCAAAAGGAATTATGAATTCCTCATTATTTACTGCATAGGGAATAACTTCCAGCCCTGAGAGTTGATTAAAAAGAAATTCAGCTCGTTGCATATGAAGATTTGAAGTAATAAGAAGAATAGATTGAATTTTTTTTTCTAAAGCCCAATACCTTGTCTCCAAAGCATTCTCATAAGTATTTTCAGATAAATATCCCACCTCTATACAACATTGAACCATATCTCTATCAAAGTTTAAGATATTGACTAATACTACTTCTGAATTAAATGTGTTATCAACTCCAGAAATAAATAGTTTTCTTTGATTAGAATTTTCAATTTGATTATACCCTTCTATTATTCTTTCGCCTTTTCCACCAGTTAATACAACAATAGCATCAACATTGAAATTACTTATTTTTTGGTTAGGTAAGTTATTTTTAAATTTTACTATTCCGAGTGCTAAGGATAGAAGAATTAAAGCTAAAAGAATGTTAATACGTTTTAAAAATAATATCATTACATGATTTCATTTTTACATAAATCCTCAAGGGTATCTCTTGAACGAATGACTCTGTACTCATTCTTTCCCATTAAGACTTCAAGTGGTCTTGGACGACTATTATAAGTAGATGACATAGATGAGCCATAAGCGCCGACATTAGTAAATTTTAAGTAATCTCCCACTTTTACTTCTGGTAAATTTACATTTTTAGCTAAAAAATCTGTCGACTCACAAATACCTCCTGCAATATCGTAGTTTTTGAGTTCTTTTGAATTGCTTATGGTTTGGATCGGGGGGTCAATTTCATAGAGAGCTGGACGGAGATATTCTGAAAAAGAAGCATCTGTAATAATAATTGTTCGATCACCGCTATTTTTGATGTAAAGAATTTTTGTAATTAATTCTCCACTATCAGCAACAATGAATCTGCCAGGCTCAAATATAATATGATAGTTTTTATCTTTAAGTAGGTTTTGTAATTCTTTTTGCCATTCATAAAAGTCTAAAGTGTCATCAGAATGATCCATCACTCCAAAACCACCACCGAAATCAAGATTAGTAATTGTATGATTTTTTTTGTTTAACTGATCTGCGAGTAAAATTAATTGCTCGTATGATTGTATCAATTTTTGATGATCGACAATCTGACTTCCTATATGAACTGATAAAGTTGATAAATGAACACCTTTCATCTCTAAAATTCTATCAAAATTAATTTGGTCCACAGATATACCAAATTTACCACCAGACTTTCCTGTAGTGATTTTTTCAAGAGTATCGGCATCTATATTAGGGTTTAGTCTTACTCCAATATTTGTTTTTAAACCTTTGCTTAAGGAATATTCATTAATGAAGTCTATTTCCTCTAAATTCTCAACATTTATAGATTTAATTTGTTGAGTAACAGCATATTTTAAATCAAATTCAGTTTTCCCTGGTCCATCAAAAATAACTTCGGATGGATCTATGCCGGCTTTAAGCGATTTAAATAATTCTCCAGCAGAAACTACCTCGGCACCAAAATCTTGTCTTTTAAGTAAATTGAGAATAGCTAAATTAGGATTTGCCTTAACAGCAAAATGAAATTTATGAGAAAAATTTAAATCTAATTCTTTTAGATGTTTTGTTTTAGCTATTATAGTCTCTTCATTATAAAGATAGAAGGGAGTAGAAAACTCATTTAAAATTTTATCAAACATTTTTACTCCTCAGGGTATTCATATTCTTCATTAGGAGGAAATGGGAATTGAGATTTATCTATAACTCCCTCAGGTAATTTGTTCGGTTTTTTATTTCCACATGAGATCAAAGATAGAGAAATGAATAAAATTGATACTAATTTAAGCATATTACTTTAGGAACTTCTGAAATTTACGAATTTTTTTAGAAACTTCTTTTGGGTTAGTGCTCATATTTGTCTTTTTTCTTGCTAAACTTTTTTTAACATCAATATACTGATAGATGTTGGAGTCTATTGATTTTTCAAACTTCTGAAATTCCTTTAAGGATATTTCAGAAAGTTTCATTTTATTATTCAAGGCAAATTGCACGATTTCAGCAATAGTTTTATAAGACTTTCTGAATGGAATATTTTTTTCAATAACCAAATAATCAGCTAAATCAGTAGCAGTGGCAAAATTAGTCTCACATAATTCAACCCCAATTTTTTTATTGAAATGTGATTTTTTGATTACATCGCTCATAACATTAAGACAGATAGATAATTCATCAAAACAATCAAAAATAATTTTTTTATCTTCTTGGAAATCTTTAAAATAAGTTAATGGAAGATTAGAAATAATATTCGAAAATTCTTGAGATTTGCTTCTTATTATATTTGCCTTTGAACGTATTAACTCTAAAGAGTCCGGATTTCTTTTTTGAGGCATAATTGAACTTCCAGTTGAGTACTCAGAATGAACATCAAATAATCCGGCCAAATTACTTGACCATAGAATTAATTCAGAGGCAAGTTTGCCCAAATGAATTGAAGTCATGGTACAGGCATGAAGAAAATACATGCAAAAATCTCGGTCACTGACGCCATCCATTGAATTTTGTTTTGATTTACTAAATCCCAGTTTTTTATTTAATAAATTTTGATCAAGTTGATAGTTGCTTCCTGCTAAGGCAGCACTTCCTAGGACATTTTCATCTGCACCATATATGCTAAAATCAAAATATTCCAAATCACGTTTAAACATTTCAAGGTAAGCCAATAGGTGATGAGCTAGAGACAAAGGTTGTGCTATTTGTAAATGAGTAAAACCCGGAATGATTGTTTCTTGATGCTTGTTTGCCTGATATAAAATAGAATGCATAACCATCTTGATTAATTCTTGTATTTCTTTAGATGATTTTTTTGTCCATAGGCGTGTATCAGTAGCTACTTGATCATTTCTTGATCTGCCAGTGTGAATTTTTAATGCGATATCACCAATTCTTTGATGAAGAAAATATTCTACATTCATATGGATATCTTCATTTTTTTTTGAAAACTTGATCTTTCCTTTTTGATAATCATTTAAAATTCCATTTAAACCTTGATGGATTTTTTTTTCTTCATTTTTAGAAATTACTTTTAATTTCTCTAAGGCACTTACATGAGCTTGGGTGACCAAAATATCTTCTTCTATAAGTCTTTGATCTACATCTATCGAACTGTTAAAATCTTCCATTAAAGATGATGTCTTTTTGTTGATAGAGGTAGATAAGAGCTTATTATTTTTCTTTTTAGTCATGAGTGTAATTAATTATCTTGATAAATATATAATGGCAGCAAAGACAAAAACAGCTATACCTTGAAATAACACTCTCATTCTCATAAGTTTATTGCTATGTTTTTTGTTAAAATTTCCATTTTTAGCCATTGCAATGACACCTACCACCACCATAAGCAATGCCAAAAGCATAGATATAATGAGAATAATGGGTAAGATGCCAGATGTGCTCATGGTCAATAGTTATCAAATTATCCTTAAATGTCTAATTATTAAATTTGAGCTAAAAATATGAAAAAAATAGTTCTTTTTCTTCATGGTTATGGCTCTAATGGTAGCGATCTCATTTCATTAAAGGATTATTTTCATCTCAATCAATCTGAAACAGAATTTATTTCTCCTAACGCCCCAGAACCATGTGAATTTAATTTTTTTGGCTATCAATGGTTTGCTTTAAGAGAAAGATCAGAGGAAGAAATTCAAGCAGGCTTAAAATCTGCATTTTTTTATTTAGATGAAATTGTGAACGATATCAAAAAAAAATTTCAGATTAATTCTGATCAAATTTCAATCCTTGGATTTTCACAAGGTTCAATGCTAGCGACATATTATGCTCTTCAAAACGAAGATACTTTTCAAAATATTTTTTCATTATCTGGTTCGTTGCCAAAAAAAATTCTTGAGGAAATAGAATTAAAAAAAAATAATACTAAATATTTGATATTTCATGGAAAAATAGATGATGTAGTCTCCCCAAACCAAGCCATAGAGACTCATAGTTTTCTCTCAGATCAAAAAATCAAAAGTCAATTAATTATGGATGATAATTGTGGTCATTCAATAAGCCCTTTGGCGATAGAAGCTATCAACAATCAATTTAAAAATTGGATTTAACCAATATTTTACAGCCCATTGGCTACTCGATATGTTATTATTAGTTAATGATAAATTCGAATCATTGTCCATCATTGGTTCTCAACGCAGATTATCGTCCTCTTAGTTATTTTCCTTTATCTATATGGAGCTGGAAAGATACTGTAAAAGCAGTTTTTTTAGATAGAGTAAACATAGTTGAGGAGTATGACCAAAAAGTATCATCTCCCTCCTTTGAAATGTATCTGCCAAGTATTATAGCTTTAAAAGATTACATTCCTCATAATCACACGCCCGCCTTTACTAGGTTTAATGTATTTTTAAGAGATGATTTTACTTGTCAGTATTGTTATGAAAAATTTTCTACCAAAGAATTAACTTTTGATCATTTGATTCCACGATCTAAAGGAGGGTTAACTAACTGGGAGAATGTAGTTACGGCATGTTCCCATTGTAATTGGACGAAAGGAAGTAAGAGTTTATCTCAGGTAGGGTTTAAATTAATGAGAAAACCTAAAGAGCCCTCTCAATACTCCTTAAGGTTAAAAAGTAAGAATTTTCCATCTGATTATCTTCATTCTAGTTGGAGAGACTATCTTTATTGGGATAGTATATTAGAAAAGGATTAATATTTTTTTGAAATTTTTATAGCCGTATAACAGAGCTGTTTAATTGTCTTTGAAAGGAGAACATACCCAGTGGTCATTTCGGCTTGGTGCTCAACTCCTGTATCATGATGTTCGAGTTCATCTTCACGAAATTTTTTTACTGTTTTAAGTAACTGAGGATTAATTTTTCTTTTTTTGAGTTCTTCAGCTTGCTCTTCGTAATGTTGTCCTATGACCTCTTCAACAGCAACCGTGCAAGCCATTGCAGCTTTTTTTCCCAAAAGAGCCGTTCCCACACCCAGTGCATATCCAGCAATATTCCATATAGGAAACATAATTGTAGGTTTTACATCCTCTTTCACAATAAGTTCATCAAAAGTTGATTTATGGATTTCTTCTTGCTCCGCCATTTCTTTAATCTCTTTTCCAAATTCTGTATTTTCATTGAAAATAGCAAGTTGACCTCTATAAATCTGTGTCGCGCCATGCTCACCTGCATGATCAACACGAATGATTTCTTCAATTAGTTTTTTATCTTGCGGTTTAAGTTTTTTTAATTTTTTCTTTACGGCCATAGAAAATTATTAGTATCAGAAACATTAATGAAAAAAAAGAATTATAAAGCGATAGGGGTATGCCAAAATATTTCAAATTAGCATTTGAGCAGTTCACAATAAGAGTATCACTCATCAACGCCTCTTTTAGTTGATTGATATCATTCGGAATTTCTGCACTTTGGCAACCGCTATAACTAATTATCTCATAGGTACTAAGTGTGTGGTAATTAGAAATTAAAAATTCTGCTATCAATGAGAGAATAAGCATGAGAAATGAAAGTTTAATAATTTGAGGAAATAAAAGTTTAACTAAACCAATCAAAATAATAACGTAATATGGAATTCTTTGATAAGTACATAATTTGCATGGAGCATGACCTAGTGCATATTGCATAAAGAAAGCTGATAAGATTGCAAAAATAGAAAACAAAACAGTTAAAAAAAATAAATTTTTCGAATTAAGCATGACCTAATAATAAATATATAATTAAAATAATTAATACGGGAATAATTAAAAATATAATTGTTTTATTTTTCTTTATAAGCTCAACACCATAATCTCCAAATCTATAAACTATATAACCGATAATTAAAAATCTTAAGCCTCGAGATAAAAATGATAACAGAATAAAATATATAAAATTAAATTTTGCATAGCCACTTGTTATGGCAATAATTTTGTAAGGAATGGGTGTAAACCCACCCAGAAATATTGCTATTAAACCATATTGGTCATAAAAATTAAAAAATAATGCCTGTTTACTGAGATCAAAAATTTCTTTGATTGAGTCAAATAAAAATAAGCCAAGAAAATATCCTAATGCACCACCTAAGATTGAGAATAAAGTACAGTTGATAACAGATGTGAAGAACTTATTTTTATTAAAGTGTATAAGAGGAATTAAAATAACATCTGGTGGAATGGGAAAGAAAATACTTTCAATGAAAGCGATAAGAGATAAAAAAAATTGAGAATACCGACCAGTTGATTTTTTTTCGATATAAATATAGATGCTGTTCCACATTTGAGATTAAAATTTTAAAATTATAAAATTAGCCTATCAAGTAATACCAAAGATAAGCAATGAATATAGCAGGTATCGCGCTATATAATGTAGCTATAATTGCGGCCTTAGCAGAGATGGCAATAGCAGGAAAAAGAGCATCTCCATCATTTGAAATAGAATTTCCAATCTGAGCTGACATCGGTATTTGACCTGATACATACATAGAGGTGATCATAATTTGAGGGCCACAGCCTGGAATAAATCCAATAATAATTGCCATTAAAGGTATAAAAGGGCCAAAATATTTCAAAGACTCAAATATAGCCCCATTGGTTGAAATATTAATCAACTCATAGATAACAAATGAAATTATAACCCACACAGTAACAAAGCATGTAGTATCAACTACTCTTCGAAAAGAATTTTCGTGTATTGAAGCCATTTGAATATCTGTCAAAGGGTTTAAAACCCAGAGAAATACACAATATAGAGCAAGCAAAAATGAGGAAAACTGAATAATATTAATACCAAACATAATGTAGGAAATTTCAATATTAAAAGCATTCATGAGTCCTAAAAACAAACCTGGAATTAAAAATAAAAACCAAATCAAATAAAATTTATTAGAAGTTTTATTTTTGGGTAATTCGGTAATCAAAAACTCTCGATTTATTTTTTTTTGAAGAAAGTTTTTTGTAAATGGTTTTACAAGATACCCAGATATGATTCCTGAAAAAAATGTAACTGGCAAAATAATTAAAGCAGCTTGAGGCTTTGTGGCAATAAGAAGAAAAGCGGCATCACCCATTGTAGATATTAATGCTGCTAAAACAGCTCCAAAAGAAACTACTCCTCTTGTAAATAAGCTCATAACCATTATAGCACCACCACATCCTGGAATAGCTCCAAGAAATGCACTTATAGGAATTTCCAATTTTCTATTTTTTTGAATATAGCTTTGTAAGTTAAAATTTCTTTTTTCTAAAAAAACAAATACTAATAATGTAGCTCCTACAAAAGTTGAGACGGCTATGTAGGCATCACTTGCTGATGATAAAAAAAGTTCTCTAGTTTGCTCAAAAGCAATTAGTAATAACATACAAGAAAAAAGAACTATTTTTGAAAGCCGAAGGTATTGAAATTTTTTTCCAAGTTGTATTACAAGTTCTGTCATTTTTAGCCTAGGCTAAAAATTATAGATATTACTAAAAATTAGTCAAAGTATTCTTTACTTTCTGTAATTTAATAAATATGGTGAAAAAAATGAGTAAAAAAACCTCTCAAGCCTCATCTCAATATTTAAATATTAGAAATCAAAACAAGAATGAAATACTAGAAGATTATGTTGAGGCTATTCAAGAAATATCTGAGTTAAAAGGAGATGTAAAAAATGCTGATTTAGCTGAACATTTTGGCGTATCTCAGGCTACAATAAATAAAAATTTAAAAAGACTCATAAATTTCAATTTGGCTAAATCTGAGCCATATCGATCAATTTTTTTGACTAAAGAAGGAAAAAAGCTAGCTCAAATATCAAAAGAAAAGCATGAAATTGTCTATAATTTTTTAATTAAAATTGGTGTTTCTAAAAAAACAGCCCAGTATGACAGTGAGGGTATTGAACATCACGTAAGTGATGAAACATTAAAAATAATGAAAAAATTTAATAAGTAATTATTTCTTCTCTTTTAAAATAATCTTTTTTTCTAAAAAACTATCAAACACATATATTGCAGCTGATAAAAATAGAATGATTGTTAAAGCATGGAGAGATCCTAATTCAAACATCTCATTAGATGAGTACTCATATAGACTTGTTGCCAAGGTATTAAAATTAAATGGTCTGAGTAGGAGCGTAATTGGTAACTCTTTGATGGTGTCAACGAGTACTAAAAAGAAACCAGCAAGTATACTTAACTTAATTTGTGGTATTATAATTCTAAAGTAAGTAGTTGATGGTCTTCTGCCTATTAATCTAGAAGCATCATCTATAGATTTTCCAATTTTATCTAAACCAGATTGTAAAGAATTATTAGAAATAGATATAAGTCTGATGATTAAAGCTAATATTAGACCAAAGAGAGAGGTAGATAATAATATGGGAGAGTGCAAATCAAAAAGATTAATTAAAACTAATACACCAAGTGCGATTACAACTCCAGGAAGGGCATAACCCATATTAATAATTTTTTTATGTAAATTTAACCAATTTGATTTTGAGAATCTAGAAACATAATTAATAAATATGGATAGAATTATACATCCCATACCAACAAATATTCCTAAAACAATTGAGTTGGACAATGAAGCAAAATAATTATTAAGATCTATTTGATTAAAGTTTTTAGCCAGCAAAAATAAAGTAAAAACTAATGGAATAAAATAACCAAAAATAATTGGAATGGAGACAAAACTTAAAACTAAAATAGCCTTAATTGATCCAAGCTGGTATCTTGACCATTGAATATGTTCATATGTTGAATTTTGAAAACTTTTTTTACCTCTCATTTTTATTTCGAATATGTATAAAACCAACATAAGTAGAAGAATTATCATTGATAACAAGTAAGCAGAGGGGATATCATTTATAACAGAGATGTATTGAAATACACCGACTGTTAGCGTCTGTAGTCCAAAGAAATCTGCTACCCCGTAGTCATTTAATGTTTCCATTAAAGCTAAGGCTAAACCGGCAGCTATACCGGGAAGCGCCATGGGAATACAAATTTTAAAAAAACATTCATAAGAATTTTTTCCCATTGTTTTTGCTGCTTCTATATAACGAGCTGAAAAATTGATAATGGCTATTCTTGTTAATAAGTAGACATAGGGGAAAAGCGCAAAGCTTAAAATAAGTGACCCAAAAAAACTATTTCTTAAAGAAAAACCACTGAACGAAATTAGAAGTGAAGCCAAATACCCACCTGGCTCGAGCAACTCAGCATAAGTATACGCAGCTATGTAAGCAGGAACACCTAGAGGCAAAATAGATAAAATCTGAATAACCTTTCTTCCAGGGTAATCTGTCATTGTGTTTATCCATGCCAATGGAACACTGATTATAAGTATAAATATACTTACCAATAAAATTATTTTAGTTGAGCCAATAACGTATCTTGTAGAGTAAAGATTTTGAAAACTTCCTAATGAAGATATGGCATTGTAAATGATTATTATTATTGGCGATAATAAAAGTAGGCTAATAATAAAAAAAATTATTAATTTAAAATAACTATTATTCATATCACTATGAAAAAAATACTACATAAAAGCAACAAAGCCATTGTTCTATTAAAATAGATTATCTTTTTTTTATCATTTAAGTATTTTCTGAATGAATGACCAATAGCAGCCCAAACAACAGCACTAGTAGATGTTGAAATTACAAAACAAATAAAAATTAATATAAATTCAATCTCATATGAAAACTTATTTTGTAAAAAAATAGCAGAGCTAGACATTGAAATAGTAACCCCTTTTGGATTGATAATTTGGAAAAAATATATGTCTTTAAAAGTAAATTTTTTAAAATTTTTTTCACTAGAAAATGACGAAGAGGTAAAAATTTTAAAGGAAAGATAAGTCAAGAATAAAACAGCAATGATTTTTAATATCAAGGCTATTGCAGGAAAAGATTTATAAATTTCTCCAATTCCAAGTAAGCAAAGGCTAAGCACAGATAAAAAGCCAAAAAAAACACCAAGAATTAAAGGAATTGTTTTTTTAAAACCGAAATTTACGGCATTAGTTGAAAGAATAATATTATTAGGACCAGGCGTAATAGCGGCAGTCATCGCAAACGTTAAAATCGGTGCCATAAAGTAGATGTATTCCAAAGTAGGGAGATATTATTCTTAAAATCTAATAAATACACAACAAGTTATCGATTTGCCAATCAATACTTATTAATATATTTAAATATGACAATTTAAGGCGTTGTGGCGGAATGGTAGACGCGCCGGATTCAAAATCCGGTGAGGGCAACCTCGTGAGAGTTCGAGTCTCTCCAGCGCTACCATCAGATTAAGTATGAAAAATAAACAAAATCTAACTTCTGTTTTCTCTCTTTTCTCGACTGGAGTGACTATTATTACTAATGGAACCTCAAAAAAAGACTATTTTGGATGCACAGTGAATTCATTTACTAGTTTATCACTTGATCCTCCCCAATTTTTATTTTGTTTAGGTAATGAAAATGGAAATTTAAAATCGTTTAAAGTCAAAAGTCCTTTAAATGTCAATTTTTTATCTAAATCTCAAGAAAAATTATCTAACAAGTTTGCTGGAGATCTTCTAAATAGATGGAGCGGTGTTAGTTTTTCTAAAGCCAAAAATAAAGTTCCTTTTTTCAAAAATTCTTTAGGTTTAATTGAGTCTTATGTTGAGAAAAAAGTGATATCTGGAGATCATACTATAATAATTTGCCGTATTACTAATTTTGAAATTTTTAACCCCAAAAAACCTTTAATTTATTACAAGAGCAAATATCAAAGCATCTAAATTAATGCAATATTTAAACGTCGATTATCAAAATTTAAATATTAATGATGAAATATGTTTAACAATTGGAAATTTTGATGGAATTCATAAGGGTCATAATAAAATTTTAGAAAAACTCAAACTAGAAGCTAGCTCTCTCAAGATTAAATCTGCTATCTTATCTTTTGATCCTCATCCCAATTTTTATTTCAATGATATTCAAAGGTTTCTTATCAACACAAAACAAAAAAAAATTCATATTCTTGAAGAAAAAAAAATTGACTATTTAATTGACCTTAAATTCGACCAAGAACTTACTCAATTAACCTACAGTGATTTTGAAAATAAAATTTTATTGGATAGTTTAAAATTAAAAAAAATACTGATTGGTAATGATTTTCATTATGGTAATCAAAGAAAAGGAAATATCAAAACATTAAAATCTTTTTGTGAGAAGGCCTCAATTTTATTTGAAGATATTGATCTGTATGCTGATAATAAAAATACGAAAATATCCTCCACACAAATTAGAGAATTTCTATCACAGGGTGATATCAAAGAAGCTAACGCTTTGTTAGAAAATCCATTTAGTATTAAAGGTTTGGTTAAACAGGGTGATCAAAGAGGTAGAACAATAGGAATACCAACTGCTAACCTTGATTATCCAGATCAAATTATCCAGCTTCCTTTTGGTGTTTATGCTGTGAGAATTAAAGTTGAAGGTTTAGAGGATAAATTTTATGGCATTGTTAATTTTGGAAAAAGACCTACTTTTAACAAGACTGTTGCAATTATAGAAGCCCATATTTTTGATTTTGATCATGATATTTATGGAAAAAATATTGAAGTTTTTTTTGATAGCAAAATAAGAGATGAAAAAAAGTTTAATGGTATAAAAGAATTGTTAAATCAAATAACTTTAGATATCACTATAGCAAAAGATAAATTAAATTATGGAAATTAAAGACAGTATTTTACTCCCTAAAACTGAGTTTTCTATGAAGGCTGATTTGCCTAAAAAAGAACCTGCAATACTGGACAGTTGGCAAAAAAATAATTTATATGACAGTCTAAGAAAAGACTCTAAAGATAAGGAAAAATTTATCTTGCATGATGGCCCCCCTTACGCAAACGGTCATTTGCATATGGGTCATGCACTAAATAAAATTTTAAAAGATATTATTGTAAAGTATCAGCAATTATTAAATAAAAACTCAATCTATGTTCCTGGCTGGGATTGTCATGGTCTTCCAATTGAGTGGAAAATTGAAGAAGAGTACCGAGCAAAGAAAAAAAATAAAGATGACGTACCAGTATTAGAGTTTCGCAAACAGTGTCGAGATTTTGCAAATAAATGGATTGATATTCAAAAAAAAGAATTTCAAAGATTGGGAGTTATAGGTGACTGGGATAACCCTTACACTACAATGCATTATCATGCAGAAGCGCAAATTGTTCGAGAATTAGGAAAATTTTTAGAAAATGGCGGAATCTATAAAGGCCATCGACCTGTCTTGTGGTCAGTAGTAGAAAAAACAGCTCTTGCAGATGCTGAAGTTGAATACCAAGATCATAAGTCAACTACTATTTACACATGCTTTCCTATAGAGAAGTCTCCAGAAACTAAATTTTCAGATCATTCAATTGTCATTTGGACTACTACGCCGTGGACTATTCCTGGTAATAGAGCTTTAGCAGTTCATGAAGATATTGATTATCAATCTTTATCAATCAATAAAAATGATACCAATCAAAAAGTCATCATTGCAAAAGATTTGATAGAGAACTTTATTAAAGAAAATGAAATTTCTGAGCACACTCTTAATTTTGAAATAAAAGGAAAAGAACTTATTGGATTAAATTGCAAACATCCATTATTTGAATCAGGATATGATTTCACGGTTCCAGTTTTACATGGTGATTTTGTAACAACCGAGCAAGGAACAGGTATTGTTCATATATGTCCAGTTCATGGTATGGATGATTTTCTTTTAGGGAAGCAACATAACTTAGAATTGCCGATGACTATTGATGAAGGAGGGATTTATTATGAGCATATCCCAGTTTTTGCAGGGAAGCATATTTTTAAAGTAGATCAAGATGTTTGTGATGAAATAAAGAAATGTAATAATTTAATCTCTCAAGGTATTTTAATTCATAGTTATCCTCACTCTTGGAGATCCAAAGCACCTCTTGTTTATAAAAATACCTCTCAATGGTTTATTTCCATGGAGAAAAATGGATTAAGAGAAAAGGCATTAGAAGCAATTGACCAAACAGACTTTTTTCCAAAACAAGGACAAAACAGATTAAGAAGCATGATCCAAGATAGGCCCGATTGGTGTGTATCTAGACAAAGAGTATGGGGCGTCCCTTTGCCAATTTTTGTAAATAAAAAAACAGGCGAGCCCTTAAGAGATAATAAAGTAATTGAACGTATTGCCTCTATTTATGAACAAGAAGGGGGAGATGCCTGGTTTAACTCAGACGCCTCAAGATTTTTATCTCCTGATTACGACTCAAATGAATATGAGCAAGTTAAAGATGTTGTTGAGGTTTGGTTTGATAGTGGATCTACTCATTCTTATGTTTTAGAAACTAGAGAGGATCTTCAATGGCCAGCTTCTATGTATCTTGAGGGATCTGACCAACATCGAGGTTGGTTTCATTCTTCACTATTGGAGTCTTGCGGGACAAGAGGGAGGGCTCCCTTTGAAAGTATATTATCACACGGATTTGTTGTAGATGGCAAAGGGAGGAAAATGTCCAAATCTATTGGAAATGTTATTTCTCCAGATGAAATTATTAATAAGTATGGAGCAGATATTTTAAGAATTTGGGTTGTGGCATCTGATTATTCTGAAGATTTAAAAATTGATAACCAAATTATTAACTACCAAATAGACTCTTACAGAAAGATTAGAAATACGATTAGATTTTTATTGGGTAATTTAAATAATTTCTCCGTTAATGACGCAGTCGAATTAGAGCAAATGCCCGATCTAGAGAAATATATTTTAAACAAAGTATCTCTACTGAATACCGAATTAAAATCACTTGTTCAGAAGCATGATTATCATGGTATTTTTGTAAAGTTATTAAATTTCTGCACTTTAGATCTATCCGCATTTTATTTCGATATAAGAAAAGACTCTCTTTATTGTGATGGAAAAGATAGTCTTAAAAGAAGATCTGTTTCAACTTGCCTTCATATTCTTTTTGATTTTTTATCAAAATGGTTTTCTCCAATTATTTCTTTTACAAGCGAGGAGGCATGGCAATCGAGACATCAAGATAACTCAACTAGTATACTTTCACAAACAATCACAGAAAAAGATTTCACATATTCTTATTCAAATTTAGAAAAAAGTTTTGATGAGCTTAAAAGAGTAAGAAAATCTGTTACCGCAGCATTAGAGATAAAAAGAAACGAAAAATTAATCGGATCAAGTCTTCAAGCTAAAGCAATAATCTATATTCCATCAGAAATTAAAGAGATACTTTCAACATTAGATTTAGCCGAGATGTGTATTGTCAGCGGAGTAGAAATTAAAGATATTGCTGAAAAAACACCTTCATCCATGAATTTTGAAGAAGAAGATATTTTTGTAGATATTTCTTTGGCAGAGGGAGATAAATGTCAAAGATGTTGGACAATCTTACCAGAAGTAAAAGATAACCAAGATCATCTTTGTAGTAGATGCGATAATGTTTGGAAATCTTTTCAATAATAAAAGCAATTTAAATCTTCTGATTTTTTCAATCTTTCTTTTAATTTTCGATCAAGTCAGTAAGGCTATGATTGTAAGTCAGTTTGATTTATATGAAAGTATACCGGTAGCGCCTTTTTTTAATTTAACTTTTGTCGTTAATTATGGATTTGCATTTGGTTTTTTGAATAACCCTTCTTTAAATCAAATTATTGTGAGTATAGTAATTTTATCTATTATTATTTATTTCTTATATTTACTCATTAAAACTCAAGATCATTTTTTTAAGATATGCTTAGTCCTGATCTTATCAGGAGCTGTCGGAAATTTCTTAGATAGAATTTTTAGAGGATATGTAGTTGATTTTATTGATATTTATGTATTTAACTATCATTGGCCCGCATTTAATATTGCTGATAGCTGTATAAGTATTGGTTTTGTGATACTTATATTTAACATTTTATTTTTGAATAAAAAGATATGAAAAAAACTATTATTTCACTTGCGCTTTTAAGCTTACTGATTAGCTGTCAAAGAGAAAAAGCTAATGAAGTAGGGGTCGGATATAATAAATTTCTAATTATTCCTCCAACTAATGATTTACCAGCACCAGGATCCACTCAAGAGACCGCTCAAGGCGATCAAAGTTCAAATCCTTTGGTTGACTCAATTCTCACTCAAACAGAAGCTAATCAAGCTAACCCCTCAATAATTGATCAAATTGACCAAGAGAGTGGCTATAAAACAGATGAGAATTTTTTTCAGTGGCTATTTAAAGGCAAAAGTAAAAGATAATTAATATTTACTTATATAATTAACAAATGAAATTAATTAATAATTTAAAAACTTTAAATTTTAATACTAAAAAGAACGTTGAATATCAATTAGAAGAATTTTTCAAAATAGATTTATTTAATCCAATCACTGATAAAAACTATTTTTCTCAATACGATTTTTCATTATTTAAAAACAAGAAATATCGCGTTCATGTTTTTGGTATGGGAGGGTCTTCTCTAAGCGCAAAACTTTTAATGCAGTTTTTAGCTCCAGAAAAATTAAACACAGAATTATTTATTTATGATAATCCTTCGCCAATTCAACTAGACTCAAATCTATCTGGAAAAAAAATATCAAAGAATGATTTATTTATTTTTATTTCTAAATCAGGTAATACAGTGGAGACAAAATTTTTTCTCCATTGGGTCATTAAATATCTAAAAAAAAATAATATTAAAAATATTTATAAGCATTTTTTATTTATCACTGAAAATAAAAATAATTATTTAAATAATTTTGCTCAGAAAAACAATATAAGAACATTTGAACATGACCCACAAATTGGTGGGAGGTTTAGTATTTTTTCAATCACAGCTCTTTTACCAATTATTGCTATGGGCTACTCTTTAGGAAGTCTTATTAATTCTTTCAAAAAAGCCAAAGAATTAATTAAAAAAAACCACAAAAAACTGGCATTAAATATTATTTCTTCGCAAGTTTATGAAAAAAACAAAGGTCTTAATATTGTAGTTGGTCTAAATTATCACGATAAATTACGAACTCTAAACGAATGGTACCGTCAAATTTTTGCTGAAAGTCTTGGTAAAAATAAAAAAGCAATTAATTATGTAAGCGCCTTTGGATCAATTGATCAGCATAGTCAATTTCAACTCTTTATTGACGGCCCAAGGGATAAACAATTTATTTTTTTTAAAATAAAAAATTCTATAAAACCAATAAATTCTATCCAAGATCTTCTTCTTAATCATAATCTCTTATCTACTCTAGAAAAGGGAGCTATTAAAACTTTAGAATTAGAAAAATTTTTAGTTAATCAAATAATAATAGATGATAATTTTGAAGATTATTCTTACCTTTTAATCTATTTGATTTTTGATATTTATCTGAGAGCAAAAATTGAAAAAATTAATTTTTTAGATCAACCTGCAGTTGAAGTTTTAAAGAAAAATACTAGAGCGTAACCTGTTAGAAAAATTAATAAAACTATTTAAAGCTAAGTCTTTTTTTCATTTAATTAAAATTTTTATTGTATTTGCTTTAGCAGGATCTTTATCGGTCATTATTTCTGATCCAATTTTAAAGATCATTAATTTAAACGAAATTATTACTTTTTATCCTCTTTATTTATTTATCAGATTAATAATAATTTTTCCTTTATATCAAGTAACTTTAATGGGTGTCTCATTTTGCTTTGGTGAATATAATTATTTTAAAAAATTTATGATTAAATTCTTAAATTATTTTAAGTTTCGTTAATTATTTCTAAAAAAAAGAATTTTTTTATTTTTATAATTTTTAGAAAAAACTAAATTTTCATTAGATATATTTTGATTAGACTCATAGATCACAAGACATTTTTTTGAGAGCTTTGGTAAAATATTTATTTTAAATAAATTAAAGTCATAATTATATGGAGGGTCCACATAGATAATATTGCAATTTTCAATTAACGATTCTGAATGTTTAAAAATATCAGTTTGATGAATTTCATAATTGTCATTTGGAATATTTTTTAAAAAAATCTTAAGTGTATTTAAGTTTTGAATTGATAAATCATTGAAAATGACTTTTTGGGCACCTCTAGAAAGTGCCTCAATCCCCATAGACCCTGTCCCACAAAATAAGTCTCCAAATGTGCTTTCTGCTAAGTTCACATTGAGTTCATTGTTGTGCTGTATAAGATTGAAGACATCCTCTCTTATTCTAGAAAGAGTGGGCCTATAATCATGAGTTTTTAAAATGGGTATTACCCTTCCTTTTAAAGTCCCACTAATAACTCTCATGTATTGTCATTTCTTTATATTTAGATATCGGGATAGTTTTCACTTTGTATTGACCAAAAGAAATTCTTTTTAATCTCTCCACTTTTAAATTAAATATCTCACATATATTTCTAATTTCTCTATTTTTTCCCTCTGTTAATTCAAACCTAAGCGTATGCTTATTTTTATCTGTATGAGTTAAAGATACATGGGGATTTTTATATATTTTTGCTGCATAAATTTTTTTATTCAGAGCTTTAAGCTTTAAATCATTAAAAGATCCAATAACGTTTACCACATAGACTCTTTTGATATTTGATTTAGGAGACTCCAGTTTTCTTTTATAGGTAGTGCTATCAGTTAATAATAACAATCCCTCTGAATTATAATCTAATCTACCAATATAATGATAATTTTTAAATTTTTTTGGAAGGTAATCATAAACAATTGTCCTATTTTTTTCATCACTCCTTGAGGTAATACACCCTTTAGGCTTATGAAATAAAAGAAGATTTACTTTTTTTTCAATTGGCTTATTGAGACTAATGATATCTTTTTCTTGTACTACTAAATATGGCCTTGATTCAATATTATCATTTAATAAAACTTTTTTGTTTTTAATCAAGTCCTCTGCTTTTTTTCGAGAAATTTGAAACTTTTCAGAAAGTAATTTACTAAATGTTTTTTTTGACATGATTGACAAAATCTTGAATAAAATTTTTATCGAAGTCAGTTATTAAAAATTCGGGGTGCCACTGCGCTCCTACACAATAATAATGACTCTGGTGTTTAAATCCTTCTATAATTCCATCAGGAGCTGTGCCAGTAACAGTCAAGTTATTGCCTAATTTGTCAACTCCCTGATGATGAGCGCTATTAATAAAGGTTATTTTATTGTTAGTAAATTTTTTAAGAGGGGAGTCTTTTGGAAAAGTAATTTCATGACTTGTTTCATCTCTTGGATTCGGTTGTTCGTGTTCAATATTCGATTGAATATCTTGGATTAAAGAACCACCAAAATAGACATTCAATAATTGACAGCCACCACATATTCCAAGAATTGGCTTATTTGTGGGAATAAATTGATCAATTAATTTCATCTCAAAATCTGTTCTTTCAGGGATAGTTTGAACCTTTTCTGATGTAATTTCTTGTCCATAAAAACTAGGATCAATATCAAAGTCACCACCAGATATAACAATTCCATCTAAAAAATCTAAATCAGGAAGTGATTTAGTAAGAGGTAAAATGATTGGCATGCAATCAAATATTTCAAGACATTCTGTATAATGTCTTCGTAAAGCGAACCAAGGATATTTTGAATAAGAGTTAACTTTCTCTTGGTAATCAGTTGTGATACCAATGATAGGAATTTTATTCATTATGAAGACAGTAACAGATTTTCTTCAAGTTGTATTGGACCAAAGTCAGCAAGCATTAAAAAAAAATGAAATCCCAGTTGGGGCGGTTATTTATGATCCAAAAAAAATGACCTTAATTTCCAAAGCTCATAATAAAGAATTATCATCTAAGGACCCAACATCCCATGCAGAAATCTTATGCATTAGAAAAGCTTGCAAAAAATTAAATCAAAAAAGATTGGATGGTTTAATAATGATCACCTATCTCGAACCTTGTAATATGTGCAAAGAAGTCATTAAGTCAGCAAGAATAAAAGAGGTGAGGTTTATTTTTAGCAATCAAAACCCTTCGAGAAAAACAATAAAAAAAATTTTATATCAAAAATTAGAAACAAATGAGGAAAATTTAGTAAAAATATTTTTTAAAAAAAAAAGAATTAAAAACTAGCACCAATATCTTTTCGATAGTATTTCTGATCCCAATCTATTTTTTCAGCAATTTGATAAACTTTATTTCTACATTCCTCATAGGTATTCCCTAGAGCTACAAGCGATAAAACTCTTCCACCATTAGTTAAAATATTTTCATCAATTTTTTTAGTGGCAGCATGAAAAATATAAAAATGATCATCGTTAGGAAATTCATTTAAATTTCTTATCTGAGTATCTTTTGGGTACTGATTCGGATATCCTGAAGTTGCCAAAATTAGACAAATTGATTTTTTATCACTATCAAATTCTATGTCAGCATATTCAAGATTTTTTGTAGCTGTTGCATGAGCTAAAGATAAAAAATCTGAATTCAACCTTAATGATATACTTTGTATTTCAGGATCTCCAAATCGAGTATTATATTCTAATAAAAAGGGGTTATTCTCCTTGTCAACCATAATTCCAAAAAATAACACCCCTTGAAAATCGATTTCATCTATTTTTAGCCCATTGATAGTTTTTTCGATAATCTGTGATTGAATTCTCTCCATAAGTTTGTCATTTAAGATTGGAGCTGGGCTGACTGTCCCCATTCCGCCTGTATTTGGTCCTGTGTCATTGTCTCCAATTCTTTTATAGTCTTGGGCAGAACTGAAATTTAAATAATTTTTCCCGTCTGTTATCGTAAAAAAACTAAGCTCTTTTCCTTCTAAAAAATCCTCAATGACAACTTTATTGTTTTCTTTGCTAAAGATTTTTTCTTCGAAGACTTTAGAGCATGCATCAATAGCTTCTTGTTGATTAGTGCAAACAAAAACACCTTTTCCAGCTGCCAGACCATCATATTTCACAACAATAGACCCATTCCTTTGCTCTAAATAAGTTTTAGCAGATTCAAAGGTAGTAAATGTCTCGGAGCGAGCAGTTGGTATGTTATGAGATTTGCAAAATTCTTTCATAAATTCCTTGGATGACTCTAATTTTGCACCATGATCATCTGGGCCGAAAACATTAAAATTAAGTTTTCTTAATTTACCAGCTAAATTTTCTGATAAGTAGTTTTCTGGACCTATAATTATAAGATCAGGATTTATTTTTTGACATTCTTCAATTATTTCATCTGAATTACTAATATTTTTACATTCAGCAATTTGACTAATGCCAAAATTCCCTGGAAAGCAATATAGTTTCTCGCACAAATAAGATTTTTCAATCAAACGACATAAAGCATGCTCTCGAGCACCAGAACCTATAACTATGACATTCATTCTATTTTATGTATATTAAATTACGTGAACAATATTCCTGAGTATACCGTAACTCAACTTAATAGATCAATTAAAGAATTATTAGAAGAGAAATTTGATTATATAAAATTAATAGGAGAGTCTGGACCTATTACCATTGCCAATTCTGGACATGTATATTTTTCTATTAAAGAAAATGATGAGGTAATTTCTTGTATATGCTGGAAGGGAACTTATGAGAGATTAGAAATCAATCTTGAGGAAGGAACTGAATATAACTTTTTTGGAAGAGTTACCTCTTACTCTAAGTTTGGGCGATCAGTTTATCAGCTGATAATTGATCAGGTGGAATACAGCGGTGATGGATCTATTCTTAAATTAATTGAGAAAAGAAAAAAAGATTTAGAAAATTCAGGATATTTTAAAGAGGATCACAAATTAACAATTCCAAAATATCCAGAAAAAATAGGTATTTTGACTTCAGCTACAGGATCTGTAATTCACGATATTATACATAGGATAGAAGACAGGTTTCCTTTAACAAATTTAGAAGTTTATCCAATCCCTGTTCAAGGAAAAAAAACTCATTCAGAAATAATACAATATTTGGACTTAATAGAAAACAATACTCCTAAACCTGATTTAATTATTTTTGCAAGGGGAGGCGGTTCACTTGAAGAAATGATGCCATTCAACGAACCCGAATTGATTAAAAGAGTTTATGACTTAAAAATACCTTCAATTTCTGCAATAGGTCATGAAACAGATTACACGCTTCTAGATCTTGTTTGTGATTTAAGAGCCCCAACCCCTACGGCAGCAGCAGAACTATCTGTGCCTGATAAAAGAGAAATTTTAAAAGACTTAAAAAATTTCGAAATAGATTATTTTATTAATATAAAACAAAAAATTACATTGCCGGAAAAAGTAATATTAAACTTTTCCAGCTCAATGAATTTTCTTTCAAGCAAAATTTATAAAACTGAAAACACACTTTCAAATTATATTTCTAATAATTTAGAGTCGATAAAAGAAAATTTAAATAGTCTAAAAATTATTGTTAATGAAAATTACATGAAAATTACAGAATATAGTCCAAAACAAAAAATTGAAATTACCCAAAATAAAATAATATCTTTAGCAAAAAATAATCAAATTTTTATAAAAAATAAAATTAATTCTATTCATCAAAATATTTCTTTATTGAAAAGAATAATTCAAAACTCATCCGTAGAAAAAAACTTAAAAAAAGGCTATTCCATTTTAAAATATAAACAAAATCTAATTAAAGACTTAAAAACATTAAAAGGCGTTGACGAATTTTCAGTCAAAATGCATGATGGTGAAATCTTAATTAAAAAATAAAATTATAGTCTCCATCTTTGATGGACCCATAACCATTGAGTTGGATTTTCTCTAATCCATTTTTCGAAATAGTCAGAGTGAACTTTTTCGACCAGGTTATTTGCTGATAATTCCTTGTAGTCTTTAAAATAAAGAGGTTTTTCATATATAAATTTAAAATTCCCATTTTTTTGTCTAATTGAATAAATTGGGCAGATCATAGTTTGATATTTTAAAGCAAGATTTGCAAAACCATCTGTTGCATATGCTTTTTTTCCAAAAAAGTTAATAACAGGGCCACTACTATCACGTTGATCTACCAATAATGCTAAGTCTTCATTATTTTTAAGCGCTTTAATCATATTTTTTGCGCTATCAGAACCTTTCTTATAAAAATATGCATTTTTTCTAATTCTATTTTTTTGAATATATTGATCAATTTTATGATTATTCGCATGTCTATAAACCGAGTGCAGTTTAAAACCAAGATTTAATAAATAATTTCTTGTAATTTCCCAGTTTCCTATATGAGCAGAGATAAAAATTTTTGAACCTTGATATTCCTTAATTTCATTAAGGTATTTTTCATTTTCTACAGAAATAGCCTCCCAATTAAATTTATTTAAATTAAAAAATTCAAAAAAGACTCTGCCGGTTTGACTTAAATTTTGTTTTGAAATCGATGATATAAGTGATTTTTCACAATCCAAATTTTCTAAATTTTTAGAGATTATATTTGAATATTTTGTGAATGGACCAAATGTAGAAACAAGAAAACTACCTAGATTAGAAGTCGTATTGAAGCTAAGTAATTTTAAAGTTTTATTAAGAATAACAAAAATTATAAATTCTATATTTTGAAATAATGTCTTAAATATATTTTTCAATTTCAGATGCCAAATCAGATTGGTTATTGGATACCATCTTGCCATAAATAATTCCTACTGAACTTTTAAATTCTTTTGGAATTCTAAGATGATCTTTTTCAGTAGTAACAAGGAATGAGTCATTTTTATTAGCCTCATCTAATAAATTAAACATATCATCTTGGGAATAGTGGTGATGATCAGGAAATTCTTTTGTAAGAGCAATATTTAAACCTTGATTATATAGCTGGTCAAAGAATTTTTTGTTAAATCCTAAACCAGCAAAGGGCATTAATTTTTTATCGCTTATTTCGGGTTTAATAGAAATTTCATAATTTATACTTTGTTGATATTGACCCTGAGAAATTTCAGGACAATTGTCCGTATTAACCAAAAAAACGATTTGGGATCGATTTAAGACACTATTAATTGACTCCCTGAGTGGCCCAGAAGGTATTATTAATTTATTTCCAAAGGATTGAATAGAGTCATAAACATAAATATTAAGATTTTTGAATACATTGTATGATTGGAGTGCATCATCCAAAACTAATATATTTGCTCCATCTTTTTCTGCCATCGAGAAAGCACTATATTTGTTTTTACTCACCCATGTTGGATAATACTTTGACATCATAATCGCCTCATCTCCAACCAAAGAAAAGCTCATGTCTGGAGAAACTTTAATCACTTCGTTAGCAGAACCGCCATATCCTCTTGAAATTATATGAGGTTTATATCCAATTTTTTCCAGTATTTCGCAAACATAGATTACTGATGGAGTTTTACCAGAACCACCAATGATAGCGCTCCCAACAGCAATTACTGGAACTTTTGAACGAATAGGCTTCGCAAATTTTTTTTTAAATGACGTTCCTATTATCCAGAGCAAAGAAACTGGAAGGAGTAGTATAGCAAGAAAAGAAATTTTATTTTGATACCAAAACTTTGGAGCTTTTAGCATTCTTCAACCTTATCAATTATTGAACTTAATTGTTTAATATTGAAATTAAAATAATCTTTTATATTAGTTTCATTATCTAATTTCATATCAATATATTCATTAATAGCAGATCCAATTTCTTGATTATTTTTTTCATTAAATACTTTAGCTAATGATAAACTTTCAAGATCTGTATAAATCTCTGAAAAATTATTTACATATTGACCAGATAAAACAAAACATCCTTTTGATAGAGGTTCAATTGGATTTTGGCCACCATGCTCAAATAAAGAACCCCCCATAAATGTCAATTTTGAATTTTCATAAGCAAAATCATTTTCTCCAAATTTTTCTATAATAAAAACTTTATTTGAGTAAAAATTTTTAATCATTGATTTTAGCTTTGAACTGAAATGTATATGTCTTGGTATAATAATTATCCGTTCAATAGAATTTAAATCTAAATTTTCAATTATTTGTATGACGTTTTCAAATTCCTCTTTATGAATACTAGCAAAACAAATAATATTTTTTTTATCATTTTTTAAATTTAGTTTTTGGTAGAATTTCAAATTACCATTATACAATACCTCTCTATCAAAAATAATTTCAAATTTCTTTTTATCTTCTAAACCTTTTGCAAAGATTAAAGAATACTTGCTACCAAGAAGTTTAGAAAATGAAGAGAAGTTCTTCCATCTTGAGAATGACTTATTTGAAAGTCTACCGTTAACTAATATATTTTTAATTTTTTTATTATTTGAGATGGTAAGCCAGTTTGGCCAAATTTCTGAGTCGATCCAAATTATTTTCTTTATCTTAATATGGTGTAAAAATTTATTGATATTCCATCTAAAATCTAAGGGTAAAAAAATAACTGAATAATTTTGGTACTTTTGTTTTGCTAAATTATAAGAAGAAAGAGTAGAACATGTTAATAAAACTTTTTTGCTAGATAAATTTTCAATTAAATAATTAATGGAATTTAGTTCACCAATGCTTGCAAAATGAATTAAATAATCAAAGTTATCAAATTGAGAAAAGTTATAGTTGCACAAAAACTTCTGACCAAATGATGTAAAACTTTCTTTATTAAAAATTATTCTAAAAGAAGCTATAAAAAAAATAATCGGAAAAAAAATTATCTGTAAAATATTATAACTAAAAATAATCATTGATCCTCTTAGAATTTTTATTGAGTTCATCTGAAATTTTTTTATTAAAGTCTGTTTCGATTTTAAATTCTTTTGATTGAATTATCTCATTTCCCCATAAATAAATTCCTTTACTAAAAGGAAGGGGTATTTTTAATTTATCCCAACTATTTATTCGAAAGTATCTATTTGTATGAAAAGATAAAATAGCAATATTTAAATCAAATTTTTGACATAATTTAAAAATATTAGTGTTAATTTTTTGGGGGGGTCCGTGGGGGGCGTCCGGAGTAATATAAATACAATCTCCATTTTGAACTGCTTTTGAAATATTTTTAATTAAAAAAGTTGGATTATCTTTTTTCCTTAAAAGTGGATCTAGGCCAAATTTTTTTTGAACCAGGGTGCTCAATTGACCATCTCTATGTGATGTTGCTATTGGTCTTAACTTGGGTTTAAATTTCCAACTAAATGTTGAGCCCATTAATTGATGATGCCAAATTAAAACTATTAATGTCCTATTTTTGGTAAGCTCCTTTTCTATTATTTGTTCATTCACACCCTTCCAATTACTAGTAGATTTAATAAACCAAAGAGATAAAAAAACCAAACTAGCAAAAATTTGTAAAAAAAAATTATTCTTGCTTAGTCTTTTAAGCATTCTTTTTTAATTGTTTTTGATAAAGCTGATAATAAGAACCTTTTTTTGCCATTAGATTCTTATGTGATCCTCTCTCAGTTAATTTACCAGCCTCAAAAAAAAGTATTTCATCAAAATTTTTGATAGTACTTAGCCTATGAGCTACTACAACGAGAGTAATATTTTTGATTCCATTTAGATTTTCAAATAATTGCGACTCTGTTCTTAAATCTAGATTTGATGTAGGTTCATCAAGAAGAACAATTGATTTTTGTTGGGCAAGAGCTCTAGCAATAGCTATTCTTTGCCTTTGCCCTCCTGAAAGTTTGACACCATTTTCACCTATTTGAGAATTAAGACCTTTAGGTAGCTTTTCAATTACTTCCTCTAGGCAAGCTAGTTTGGCAAATTTTTCTATACTCTTAATGGATAACTTAGAGTTATATTTTATGTTTTCTGATATTGAGCCATCAAACAAAACAGTTTCCTGACTGACTAAACTAAAAAAGCTCCGTAAATTGCTTAGACGAAGATCTTTGATATCTTCATTGCCAATTGTTATTTTACCTTTATCAAGATCAAATAAACGTATCATTAATCCCAATAAAGTTGATTTCCCAGAACCTGATGGTCCTACAATGGCTATCTTTTTATTTTTAACAAATTTAACATTAATTCCTTCAAGTACATTTTTTTCAGTATTAGGATACTTAAAAAAAACTTCATTAAGTTGAATTTCATCAAAATTCTTAATTGTTTTTTTGCCCTCACGAATATCATTTTTCAAATCAATAAATTCAAATATTCTTGAAGCGGCCCCCAGGCCACTTTGTAGAAGCACATTTACATTTATAAGATTTTTTAGAGGAGCATAAGCTAGCATTAAGCTAACTAGAAAACTCATTAACTCACCAGCTGTCATATTATCATTTATGACAAATACACCACCACCAAATATGGCCAAACCCGCTGCAAGTGATCCAAGTGTTTCAGTAAAAGGTCTTGATCGAGCTGTGACCTTCTCTTGTTTAAAATTTAACTCCCTAGCGGTCGCTATTTCCTCATTAATTCTAGATATTTCAAATTGCTCAGCATTAAAAGATTTTACATTTTTAATTCCTTTGAAAATTTCCTCTAAATTAGATGCTAGGTTACCTATTTGATGTTGAAGATTTTTGGTAATGTTTCTAATTTTTTTACCTAAAACTCTAACTGGTATAAGAGCCAAAGGGAAAACTACTATAGAAATTAATGCTAATTTCCAGTTTTGATAAAACATATTTCCAATTAAAACCAATAGCGTCAAAGAGTCTTTGATTAAAGCTGTGTAAGTATTAGCCATGGCACCACTTAGATAGTAAGTGTCAGCGGTTATTCTAGTGATTAAAGATCCAGTTTTGTTCTGAACAAAAAATCCATAATGTAAGTTTATGAGATTATGAAAAACATCTTTTCTTAATTTCTCGATAATTCTATGACTCATAAATTGAAGCGATGTAACTTGAGTGTAGCTCGCTAATCCTTTAATGAGACCGGTTACTAAAATTGCTCCAGGTATAAAATATAAATAAAATTCATTTGCATTAACCAACACTTGATCAAGAGCAGGTTTAACTAGCCAAGCATGAAAACCAGTACAAAGAGCGGCAATAATCATGCAAAAAACTGCAATGATCATTTTCATTTTGTACTTTAAAAAAAGTTTAGAAATTCTTATAAAATGCGCTCTGCTTTCAGACATTAAATTGACTTCCAATTATAATACTTAAAAGTAAAAAAATACCGTAATAATTATTTCTTTTGAAATAGGAGCCTGATTTTAGAGGGTCGTTTTTCCAAAAATAGTTAATGTCAATTAAATTTAAAGCCAATAACAATGAAAGAAAAATAAAATATTTAAAATGAAACCCAAGATTTTTTCCAAAGAACATTAAAAATCCATACATGAACATGATCAAAGAATTCAGAATAATAATTTTATATTTACCAAATAATATTGCGCTCGATTTTAGGGAAAGCTTCTTGTCATCCTCTTCGTCTTGAGTCGCATAAACAGTGTCATAAATTAAGGTCCATAAAATCAAGGATATGAATAAAAGAAAAACATCTGAAAAGCTACCATGGGAATTTGATGATGACCAACCTATCATACATCCCCAATTATAAGTAAAAGCTAAAATAAACTGGGGAAGAAAAAAGTACCTTTTGGCAAGTGGGTATAAAAAAATAAGAGGGGTTATCATTAGCGCTAGAATAATTGAGGGTAAATTTAATTGAGTTAAAACAATTAAACCAATACTCAATAATATGATCAGACAAATAATTGAATTTTTTATAGAAAGCGTATTGGAAACTAGTGGTCTGGTCTGTGTTCTTTCGACTTTAATATCAATATCGCGATCGAGAAGGTCATTGACGATACATCCAGCAGACCGCATAGCGATTGAGCCGATTAAAAATATTATTAATAAAATTGCGACTTCTTGATTAAAACTAGAAAATGCAAAAATAGAAAAGCATATTGGGTAAAACAACAATACATAACCAATAGGTCTGTCCAGTCTCATTATTGAAATATACGGATGGGTAAATATTGGAAAAATTCTAAAAATTAAATTATCTTGTCTGATATCGTTCATGAAGAGAATTTACAATAAATCAAATTTGGTTAAGGGTAACACTTATCATTTAGAAGAAAAGTACTATATCCACCTTATCAAAGTAATGCGATTAAATATTGGAGAACAAATATCTTTATTTAATGAAGAAAACGGTGAATGGCTGGCAAAAATTATTGAAGTAAAAAAAAACAGTCTTATAGCTGAAGTTTTAGAGCAAACATTGCCTCCCAAAATCACTGCTAATATTAATCTGCTCTTTTCTCCAATTAAGCATTTAAATAGTGAGTCTATTATTAGACAGTCTACAGAGATGGGAATAAAAAATCTTTACCCTACAAAATTCCAAAGAACTGTGGTGAGCAAGATAAATTTATTAAAATTTGAGGCTTATGGGGTTGGGGCTACTCAACAATCGGGTAGATTATCTCTTCCAAGTATCTTTCAAATGGTGAAACTCTCTCATCAAAAAGAACTTCTTAAAAAATCAAATGTTTTGATGTTTGATGAAAATCTCAAAGGCATCCATATTAATGAGGTACCAAAGGAAAATTTTAATGAAAATATTTTAGTTATCATTGGGCCTGAGGGTGGCTTTGAAGAACAGGAGAGAGAGTTTGTGGAAGCTAACTCAAAAAACTTTTTCAATATAAAACTAGGAAGCCAAATTTTAAAGGCAGATACTGCAGTTATTGCCGCACTTAGTTTGACGTTTCATTTTTTTTCATAAAAACAAGGTTTTTAGCGACATCCTGTCAATATACTGCTCAAAATAGAATACTAATATAAAGATCATGAAATATTTATTTGGTTCAATTTTTGCTTTTTATTCATCTAATTTATTCGCCTCTGCGAATGATTGGCAGCTTAGTTTTCAAAACCCTGCAACAGATTTAATGCAAGAGGTCATTGATTTACACGATCTCATTTTAATTATGATGACTGTAATCACCTTGTTTGTATTATTCTTATTATTTTATGTTTCTTTTCGATTTAGCGCCAAGAGAAACCCTACACCTTCAACAACAACCCATAACACAATTTTAGAAGTTTTATGGACTGCATTACCTGTGGTCATATTGGTGGTAATGGCAGTTCCTTCATTCAAATTACTCTATAAACAAGAAAAATCTGATAGCTACGATATGACTGTCAAAGTTATAGGTCATCAGTGGTACTGGGAATACGAATATCCTGACCACGGGGATTTTTACTTTGAAAGCTACATGATTCAAGATGAAGATCTACAAGAAGGCGACTTAAGATTGCTGACAGTTGATAACCCACTTGTAATTCCAGCAAATAAAAATGTCCAAATTCTTATTACTGCTGGAGACGTATTGCACAGTTGGGCTGTACCCTCCATGGGGATTAAAACAGATGCTGTTCCTGGAAGATTAAATGAAACTTGGGTTAACGTAAAAGAGCCAGGCACATACCGAGGTCAATGCTCTGAAATTTGTGGAACAGGCCACGGTTTTATGCCTGTCGTTGTAAAGGTTCTTCCAGAAAATGAATTTATGGCATGGGTGAATGAAGCCAAAAATAATTATGCAATTAATGAAGATATTCAGCCGATAACTAGCTCTGAAAATGAAGAACTAGTGCTATCAAAAAATGAAGTTATAAAATTAGAATTTGAGGAGAACAAACTATGAGCACAGCTGCTACATCACTAGACGATCATCACGATCATAAGCCAAATTTTTTTGTACGATGGTTTTTTTCAACGAACCATAAAGACATAGGAACTCTTTATTTTATTTATGCGATTATAGCTGGAGTCATTGGTGGAGCTTTATCTGTCATCATGAGAATGGAGCTAGCAGACCCGGGTATGCAAGTAGTAACTGACGGTCAGATGTGGAATGTTATCATCTCTGCTCATGGACTTTTGATGATTTTTTTCGTTGTTATGCCTGCTCTAATTGGTGGTTTTGGTAACTGGTTCGTTCCATTAATGATTGGCGCTCCTGATATGGCTTTCCCAAGACTTAACAATATTAGCTTTTGGTTGTTAATTCCTTCTTTACTTTTAATTGTAGGTTCAATGTTTGTTGGGAGTGGTGCTGGAACAGGATGGACTATTTATCCTCCTTTGAGTTCGATTACTGGCCATAGTTCTCCTGCAGTAGATATGGCTATTTTTTCCCTTCACTTAGCTGGAGCTTCTTCAATACTTGGTGCTGTAAATTTCATTACCACTATTCTTAATATGAGAGCTCCTGGAATGACACTTCATAAAATGCCATTATTTGCATGGGCTATGTTAGTTACTGCTTTTCTTCTTCTTTTAGCTGTTCCTGTTTTGGGCGGAGCTATCACTATGTTACTCACTGACCGAAACTTTGGAACTACATTTTTTGATCCCGCTGGTGGAGGTGACCCTGTTCTTTTCCAACACCTTTTCTGGTTCTTTGGACACCCTGAAGTTTACATTATGATCCTTCCTGCCTTTGGTATCATCTCTCATATCGTTTCTACTTTTTCTAAAAAGCCTGTTTTTGGTTACTTAGGTATGGCCTATGCTATGGTAGCAATTGGGTTTATCGGTTTTGTTGTATGGGCTCACCATATGTACACAGTTGGATTTAGTGCCAATGTAAGAGCTTACTTTATGCTTGCCACCATCGTAATTGCCGTTCCAACTGGTGTAAAAATCTTTAGTTGGATTGCCACGATGTGGGGTGGTTCAATTACTTTCACAACACCAATGTTGTTCGCACTTGGATTTATATTCCTATTTACCCTTGGCGGCGTTACTGGAGTTATCTTAGCAAATGCAGGTGTTGATGTGGTTCTACATGATACTTACTATGTTGTCGCTCACTTCCATTATGTTTTAAGTATGGGTGCTGTTTTTGGTATATTTGCTGGAATTTATTACTGGTTTAGTAAAATGACAGGAAAGCAATATTCAGAATTTTTCGGAAAATTACATTTCTGGTTATTTTTTGCTGGTGTAAACTTAACATTCTTCCCTCAACACTTTCTAGGATTAGCGGGTATGCCAAGAAGAATTCCAGATTACCCTGATGCCTATGCAGGATGGAATGCAATTTCTTCTTTAGGATCTTATATATCCTTTGGCTCATTCTTACTCTTCTTGGTTGTGATGATCATAGCTTTAATTAGTGGTAAGAAAGCAGAAGCAAATCCATGGGGTGAAGGAGCAAAAACATTAGAGTGGACTTTGCCTTCTCCACCACCTTATCACCAGTTTGAAACTTTACCTGAAGTTAAGAATTAATAAGTGGCTGTAAATAAAGACAGACAAGAACACTTACTTTCTTCAAGCGTAGGTTTTAATCTACCTTCGCTGTTGAATTTTTTAAAACAGGTATATGTTTTAATTAAACCTGGAGTTATCTCATTAGTTATATTTACAGCATTATGTGCGATGTTAGTTGCCCCATCTGAAAAATCAATTTTCATTAAGGGTATTAGCCTTCTACTAATTGCAATGGGCGCCTCAGGATCGGCTATTTTAAATATGTGGCATGATCGAATAATTGACTCAAAAATGGACCGTACTAAGTTTAGACCAATTCCTGCAGGTAATATCTCAGCTAATACTGCGTTAGCAATTGGCTTAGTATTTTCTTTTTTCTCTGTGGTAGCTTTATTCTTTTTTGCCAATATTCAAGCAGCTATTTTACTAGCATTTACAATCATTTATTATTCTGTCTTTTATACGATGTTTTTAAAATATCGAACTGCACAAAATATTGTTATTGGAGGTTTAGCTGGGGCGCTTCCCCCAGTTATAGCATGGATCAGTATTTCAAATGAGATGATCCTATACCCAATAATTTTATGTCTAATTATATTTTTGTGGACCCCGCCACATTCATGGGCTTTAGCAATTTATAGAAATCAAGATTATTCAAATGCAGATGTTCCAATGTATCCCGTCAAACATGGCATTCAAAATACTTTGAAAATGATGAACATCTATACTTTCTTGATGATTGTCTCTACTAACTTACTTTTTATATTTGGATTTACAGGAATGATATTTCTTGTTACTTCAAATTTACTAAACAGTTATTTTGCTTTTCAACTCATTAAACTCAATAAGTCCAAAAATTTAAAAAAGGACTCGATTAAATTATTTGGCTTTTCAATTATTTATTTATTTTTGATTTTTTTCCTTACTGTTATCGATCGTTTTTTTTAATGAATAAAAAGAAAAAAAATCTCATTGTTTTGATTATCTTGCTTTGTTTAGTTGTGAGCTTTTATTTTATTACTATTCAAAGAATTAAATCTGGTATTTGAAAAACTCCGGTAAATATAGAACTCTTATCTTTTTGATACTAATCTTGGCTTTTATGTCAAGCTTGGTAATTTTTTCAGTTCCATTGTATCGACTTTTTTGTGATCTAACTGGCTTTCAGGGCTTCAATCAGGAAACAAACAATTTAATAGAACAAATAGATCCTAAGATGGGTGAATTAGAATTGAATGTTGTTTTTTCTTCTCAAGTCAATGATGGGCTAGATTGGAATTTTGAGGCCCCTGATAAAATGATAATTACCGAAGGGGTGAAATACGATGTTACTTTTAAAGCTCAAAACAATTCTTCAATGCCCAATACTGGCACTTCTATTTTTAATGTATTGCCACCAAAAATTGGACCTTACTTACTCAAAATAGAATGTTTTTGTTTTCAAGATCAAGAAATTCAGCCTGGTGAAGTTGTAGAGTTCCCAGTAACTTTTTATATTGACCCCCTGATTTTAGAGGACCCTGAAGCTAAAAAAGTTAAGAATGTCACTTTGTCATATACCTTTTTTGAGAAAAAAGAATGAAATACTAATAAATGGTCGATTTAACATTTAAAGATTCAGAAAAAAAGCATCAGTACCACTTGGTTAATCCTAGCCCATGGCCGCTAGTTGGTTCATTTTCTGCATTGTTCTTAGTTTCTGGGGCCATCTTATATATGCACTATGAGATGCTTTGGCCAATGTTTGTTGGGTTAGGTCTTATACTCTTTACTATGTTTATGTGGTGGAGAGACATCATTAAAGAAAGTACTTTTCTTAAAGTTCACAATTCAATCACAGAAATAGGTCTACGTTGGGGAATGGCCTTATTTATTACTTCTGAGGTAATGTTTTTTGTTGCATTCTTTTGGGCTTTTTTTGATGCTAGCTTGCTTCCAAAAGCTTTCATTGAAGATTATAAAGACGTTTTTACTGGTTCTCTTGGAATTGGTATTTGGCCGCCAGAGGGCATAGAAACATTTGATCCACTTGATATTCCTTATTTAAATACTTTAATTCTTTTATTATCTGGAACAACATGTACTTGGGCTCATCATGCTGTTAGAGAAGGAAATAATAAAGAAGCTCTTCAAGGTCTTTACTTAACAGTATTTTTAGGCGGTATTTTTACATTACTTCAAATTTATGAGTATCAACATGCAACATTTGGTTTTACTGAAGGTATATACCCATCAACGTTTTATATGGCAACGGGCTTCCATGGTTTTCATGTATTAATCGGAACACTTTTTTTACTTGTTTGTTTAATGAGAGCTAGAAAAGGTCATTTAACCCCTGAAAGACATTTTGGTTTTGAGGCTGCTGCTTGGTACTGGCATTTTGTTGATGTTGTATGGCTATTTTTATACATAGCTATCTATTGGTGGGGAAGATAAAAATCTTCTCAATTCCCAGCTTTTTTTTTAAAACTATCTAATTTATGAAATTAAAATCATTAACATTTGTTTTTTTATTTATTAGTTTTGTAACTTTTATTTTAGGGGTATGGCAGTTATACAGACTGAATTGGAAAAATGATTTAATTGAAAATATCAATAATTCTGTCAATTCACCGAAGATTTTTGACAGCAATGAAGAATATGAAGAACTTATAACTGTTAGTTTAAACAATGAATTTGATTTAATTGATAGCCCCATTTTTCTAGAATCCAAAACCCAGCAAGGGAAAGTGGGTTATCATGCAGTTTTACCTTTGACTTATAACAACAAGTTTTACTCTGTAATTAACCTAGGATGGCTTTCTGATAAAAATTTAGAATATGTTAGTAACCTCATAAAAGAAATTAAAAACCAAGACTCTTTCTATGCTTACACACGTCATTTAACAAATGAAAAACAATTTTTTGTGCCAGAAAATCAACCCAATGATAATATTTGGTTTTCTATATTAAAATCTGACTTAGAGGAATATTATAAATCAAATTTTAATTCTATTTATTACTTTGTATTATTTGATCCAAGAATAAAACCTGATACTAATCCCCTAGCTTTTTTAAGAAATAATCATCTAAATTATTCTATAACCTGGTTTTTATTAAGTCTCTCAAGTGCAATCATGATATTAATAATTAGACGAAAGCATTATGGACAATCTAAAAAAATATTTTAAAAACTATTATGTTTTAAATGATATCAGTGGGATCCTTTTTTGGGATAATGCCACAAATCTTCCTGCAAAAAGTATTGAGTCTCGATCAGATCAAATGTCAATATTAGCAGAATATATTGATCAAGAATTAAGAGATCTAAATATAATTAAAGAAATTAATCTAAACAAAAATAAAGATTTAAATGATTATGATAAAAAAAATTTATTACTTATGGAGAGCATAGTCTTAAAAGAAAATGCAGTGGATGGCTTACTTAAATCTCAATTGGTTAAAAAGAAACTAAAATGTGAACATTTGTGGAGAGAGGCTAGAGAAAAAAATGATGTATCGATAATTGAAAAGGATTTTAATGAGTTATTAAATTTAGTCCATGAAGAGGCAAGTCAGCTATCAAAATCTTTAAGTTTAAATCCTTATGATGCTTTGATTTCAAACTATGATAGGGATTACAACTCAAGTAAAATAGATAAGTTATTTGAGATTATAAAAACAGATATAATCCCTCAATATTTAAATTTAGAAAAAATAAGTAAGCCAACTATTTTTAAATCAGATTTATCAAAAGATGACATTTTTCAACATACCAATTTGAAATTAAAAGAATTAGGATTTAACTTTGATTATGGTCGAATTGACCAATCAATGCATCCTTTTTGCGGTGGAGCAAATAAAGACGTAAGAATAACCACAAGATTTGAGGATAATATTTTAGAAACTCTTTCTGCTCTTTTTCATGAAACGGGGCATGGGGTATATGAACAAAATAGACCAACTGAACTATTATATGAACCTATTGGACAAGCACGAAGCTTAAGTGTTCATGAAAGTCAGTCTTTATTTTATGAAAATCATATTTTTAAATCAAAATCATATTTTCAGGTTTTTAATAAAATCTTTGATGGGTCAAAAGATATGCACCAATCCTTTATCGAACATTACCACACAGTTAGACTAAACCCGATCAGGGTAAGTGCAGATGAATTTTCTTATCCTATTCATGTTTTTATTCGATATGAAATTGAAAAAGAAATATTTAATAACAAAATCCAGTTTAAAGATATTCGTCATCTCTGGAATAAATATTATAAACAGTACCTAGATATTGATTTACCTAATGATACTGTAGGGGTTTTGCAGGATATACACTGGTATGAAGGTATATTTGGATATTTCCCAACTTATGCAATTGGAGCCATGATTTCATCTCAAATTAAATTTAGTTGCCCTGAATATCAATCCTTTGTTGATAATGTAAGTGAAGAAAGCATCTATAAAGTAACTGATTGGTTAAAAAATAACATTCATCAAAAGGCCTCTTTATATTCATCTGACGAAATGTTACAAAATATCTCTGGAGAGTCTTTAAATTCTTCATATTTTTTAAAACACTTAAATAATAGGTTTATTCAATGAATTATGTCAGCACTCGTAATAATCAAATAAATTTCAGTTCTGAACAAGTTTTGAACTATGGCTTGGCTCCAGATGGAGGATTATTTATTCCAAGTGAACTTCCAAAGTTTTCTTCAGAGGATTTAAATAACTTAAAAAACGCTGACTACAAAGAAATAGCATATTTTGTTCTAAACCCTTTTTTAAAAGATTTATTTTCAGAGAAAGAAATAAAACACCTGATTTCAGATGCTTATCAAAGTTTTGATGAAGGAATCGTCTCTATAACTGAGTTAGGTGAAAATCAATTATTAAATTTATTTCATGGGCCAACATTAGCTTTTAAAGATTACGCAATGTGTCTTTTAGCTAAAATATATGAGCTATATCTTAGAAAAAAAAATCAAAAACTAGTAATTGTGGGAGCAACTTCAGGTGATACAGGTTCTGCAGCAATTCATGCTTTCAAGGGTATTGAAAATATAGATATTTTTATTCTTCACCCTCATAACGCCACATCTCTTTTCCAAAGAAAACAGATGACAACTAGTGGAGCTGACAATGTATTTAATATTGCTCTTGAGGGAAGTTTTGATGATTGCCAGACTTTGGTAAAAAAAACTTTTAATGATCAAGAACTAAGTACCAAATATCATTTCACAGCGATCAACTCTATCAATTGGTTTAGAATATTGCCTCAATCTATTTATTATGCTTGGGCTTATCTAAATCACAATGTTGATAGCTTCGTAGTACCAAGTGGAAATTTCGGAAATATCTATTCAGCACACCTTTTAAAGTCAATGGGCTTTCCCCTTAAAAATCTTGTTATAGCGACTAATGAAAATAATATTTTACATAGAATTATAGCTAACAATGATTTTTCATTAACTGATGTAATTAAAACAAATAGCCCAAGTATGGACATAACCATTTCAAGTAATTTTGAACGAATTTTAGCAGAGTCATTTAACCCAGAAGAATTATCTCATTTATATCAAAATTTGATAAATCACGCACACAACCCCAAACTAGATGAGACTGTCCACGAGCAGTTGGCTGGTAAATTTAAGTCAGAGTATGCAACATCAGAAGAAGTCCAAAAATGTATCAAGAAATACTTTGATAGTAATAATGTTTTGATTGACCCACATACCGCTGTTGGGGTAGTTTGTGCGGAAAAAATGAATTTAAGTAATCATATGTGCTTGGCTTGTGCCCATCCGGTAAAATTTCAAGAAACCGTAACAAAATCTCTCGGTCATGAAATTGAATATGATAAAAACTTTGAATTTAAGAGTAGTGAAAAATTTGAAATACTAAAAAATGATTATAATCTTTTGAAGGAGTTTATTTTAAACAATGCCTAATATTCATAAACTAAATAACGGCCTTACTGTTATCACCGATTATATTGATACCGTGGAAACCGTTTCAGTGGGCATGTGGAACAAAGTTGGGGCTAGAAATGAGCAGGAAAAAGTTAATGGAGTGGCTCATTTATTAGAACATATGGCCTTCAAAGGCACTGCTAATAGAACTGCTCTTGATATAGCAAAAGAGGTAGAAATGGTTGGAGGGGCTGTTAATGCTTACACTTCAAGAGAAGTGACTGCCTATTATATGAAAGTGTTGAAAGAGGATATTGGTTTATCCATTGATATTATTAGTGATATTTTACAAAATTCTACTTTTGATGCGAAAGAATTAGACAGAGAAAGAGGAGTTATTCTCCAGGAAATTGGCATGTATCTTGATACCCCAGATGATGTGGTGTTTGATAAATGGCAGGAGGTAGCTTATCCCGATCAACCAATGGGAAGATCTATTTTAGGAAAAAGTGAAATTATAAAATCAATTTCTAGAGACCAGGTAGAGGGTTTCATGAAAAGTTTTTATCGACCTGATCGAATGGTATTCTCAGTTTCAGGAAATTTTCAAGAGGCTTTAGTTTTAGATCTTGTCGAAAAACATTTCAATAATTTACCTAATGGCCAAGATGATCATTCTCCAAAGGCCTCATATAAGGGCGGTGAATTTAGACAAGAAAAAGAATTAGAACAAGTTAATATTATTCTGGGTTTCGAAGGTGTAGATTTTTATTCCGATCTCTATTACTCCACTGCTGTATACTCTACTGTTTTGGGCTCAGGAATGTCTTCTAGACTTTTCCAAGAAATAAGAGAAAAGAGAGGTTTGGTATATAGTGTATCCAGCTATATCTCTTCTTTTTCTGACTCTGGAATATTTGGAGTTTATGCGGGTACTGGCCAGAAAGAGGTAAAAGAATTAATACCAGTTTTGTGTGATCAATTAAACATTAGTGCGAAGAATTTCACCCCTGAAGAGTTACAACGTGCAAAAGCACAGTTTAAAGCTTCTTTGTTGATGGGTCAGGAAAGCACCTCAAGAAGGTGTCGATCTAATGCGTCAAAGTATTTAATGCACAATAAAATAATATCTCATGATGAAATAATTTCAAAAATAGATGCTGTTCAACTTGAAGATTTAGAAAGAGCAAGGCTCAATATTCTTAAATCTAATATTACACTTTCTTCAATTGGACCAGTTCAAGATTTAGAGTCTTTAGACTCCATCAAAGCTAGATTTAATTAATTTTTCAGCAGCTTCTCTTGCTAGAAGGTCAACTCTGTTATTATGTTCGTTGACGTCATGAGCTTTTACCCATTTCCAAGTAACATTCCTATTGGAATTCAAAAAATCTAATTTGACCCAAAGATCTTTATTTTTAATTTCTTTTTTTTGAGAATTTTTCCAATTATTTTTTTTCCAGTTTACAATCCAAGAGGTAATACCATTTTTAACATAACTACTATCAGTAAATAGTGTAACTTCATCATTTTCTTTAATAAACTCCAATGCATTAATTGCAGCTGTCAGTTCCATTTGATTGTTTGTAGTATTTTGTTGGTATCCAAAATGATTAATATCCCCAATCTCTCTTAAAATTAGAAAAGCCCAACCCCCTGTGCCCGGATTACCCAGACATGAACCATCTGTATAAACTTCAATCAAAAGAAATCCTGTAAGTTATTTTTTTCGTGAAATCGCAGA